>JBIKMO010000258.1:0-6198 GCA_044359175.1 Burkholderiaceae bacterium
CGACCAAGACCGGGGCCGCGGCGGCGGTCGGCCTGGTGCTGCCGGAGCTCGCCGGCCGGCTGGACGGCTACGCGATCCGTGTGCCCACGATCAACGTGTCGATCGTCGACCTGTCGTTCGTCGCGGCTCGCGACACCAGCGTGGACGAGGTGAACGCGGTGATGAAGGCCGCGGCGCAGGGCGAACTCGCTGGGGTCCTCGGCTACAACGAGGCGCCGCTGGTCTCGAGCGACTTCAACCACGATCCGCGTTCGTCGGTGTTCGATGCGACGCTGACCAAGGTCTCCGGACGTCTGGTCAAGGTCTCGAGCTGGTACGACAACGAGTGGGGATTCAGCAACCGGATGCTGGACACGACGGTCGCGTTGATGGCCGCGGTCTGAGTTTCGCGAGCCGCCGCGTATCCGGGGCCCGCTTTCAGGCCTCGCGCGTCTCGCTCAGCGGGTCGAGGTGCTCGGCGATGGTGCGGGCCTCGTCGACCACGCAGGCGGCCTGGGCGGCGATCCCGGCGAGGCGACCCGCGCTCGCGGCGCGCTCGATCCGACCCGCGCGTTCGGCCGAGGCGACGGCGCCGACGGTCATCAGCGACCCCTTCAGCGTGTGCGCCCAGTGCCGGACCGCGTCCGCGTCGTCACCGCGGCTCGCGGCGAGCAGGGCCGCACCCTGTTCGTCGACCGAGCGGCGGTAGACCGGTCCGAGACGCGCGAGGAACGAGCCGTCGCCACCAAAGCGGTCGAGGGCCCGTTCGCGGGTCATGCCGGCGCTCGGCGGTGTGCCGTCGAACGGCAGCAGAAGCGGCGGCCCGCCCGCTCGGTCAGGCATGCTGGGCCTCGCGCCGCCGCTCGAGCTGGGGCAGCACGGCGGTCAGGGCCTCGACGCAGTCCGGATCGAAGTGTCGCCCGGCGTTCGGACGGATCGCTGCGACCGCGTCGGCGACCGTGCACGCGGGCTTGCCGGGGCGCACCGAGGTCAGGGTGTCCAGCGCGTCGACCACTGCGACGATCCGGCCTTCGATCGGAATCGCCTCTGCGGCCAGCCGCTTCGGATAGCCGCTGCCGTCCCAACGTTCGTGATGCGTCAGTGCGATCGACGCGGCCATCTGCAGCACGGGCGAGCGGTAGACCCTCAGCATCTCCCAGCCGACCACCGTGTGCTGGCGCATCACCTCGAGTTCCTGCGCCGACAGTCCGGACGGCTTGAGCAGCACGCTGTCCGGGGTGCCGATCTTGCCGAGGTCGAGCAGCGGGGCCGCCCTGCGGATCAGCGACTGAAACTCGCGGTCTCGACCCAGGCGCGCGGCGATCGCCCGCGCCACGTCGCCGGACCGGATCACGTGGCTTCCGGCCGCGGGGTCGCGCCGTTCGGCCACCCGCGCGAGGCACAGCAGCGCCTCGATCTCGGTCGGGTCGGACGCCGGCGACGACGGCGCGGGTGCCGGCTCGGCAGCGACCTCCCCGGAGTCCGGGCGCCGGCTGAGCGCGCGCAGCCGCAGCATGTTGCGCACCCGAGCGGTGAACTCGGCCCGGTCGACCGGCTTGTGCAGGAAGTCGGTCGTACCCCATTCGAGCGCCTGTCGCCGCACCTCGCGGTCGGTGTTGGCGGTGATCATCAGCACCGGGACGTCCTCGTGGCCGGCGAGCTTGCGGATCCGTTCGATGAACCGCAGGCCGTCCAGGTCGGGCAGGTGGTAGTCGACGATCACCAGATCCGCGCCGTGCTCGCGGCACCAGGCGAGCCCGGGTTCGCCCAAACGGAAGGCGCGTGCGGTGGCGCCGTCCACCCGCCCCACGAGGTGCTCCATCACGGTCAGGTTGACCGGGTTGTCGTCGACGATCAGCACGTCCATCGGTTCGGAATCCTCGCCGGGCTAAGCCCAGACCCAGGTTAGCGGGTGTCCCCGACCAATGTTGATCCCCGGGCGCCCGGCGGTCGTGCCGGAGTTCACGAACGCGCTGGCTCGACCGTTGCGCGCCGACCAGCGGCGGGTCGCGACCCCTGGTGATCCGCGTGCGGTGGCCGGGAGCGGTCGCGCGGCCGCTAGAATCGGCCGGAACCGCCCCGACCGAGCGAAGCGTCGGCGCGACCCCTTCTCCCACTTCGGACCCGTCACGCCATGATGCGTTTCAAGCGACTGAGCGACCTCGAATTGGCCGGAAGGCGCGTGTTCATCCGTGCCGACCTCAACGTGCCGCAGGACGAGCACGGCGCGATCACCGACGACACGCGGATCCGGGCCTCGGTACCCGCGATCCGGCATTGCCTGGAGGCAGGCGCTGCGGTGATGGTGACCTCGCATCTCGGCCGTCCGACCGAGGGCCGGTTCGAGCCCGCCGACTCGCTCGCCCCGATCGCCCACCGACTCGCCGAGCTGCTCGGTGCGCCGGTGCGGCTGCAGGCGGACTGGGTCGACGGTGCGTTCGGGCTGCGCCCCGGGGAGGTGGTGCTGCTGGAGAACTGCCGGCTGAACCCGGGCGAGAAGAAGGACGACGAGGGTCTGGCGCGCAAGATGGCCGCGTTGTGCGACGTCTACGTCAACGACGCGTTCGGGACCGCGCACCGCGCCGAGGCCACCACCCACGGCATCGCCCGGTTCGCGCCGGTGGCTTGTGCCGGTCCGCTGCTGGCGGCCGAGCTGGACGCGCTCGGGCGGGCGCTGGGGGCTCCGCGGCGCCCGCTGGTGGCGATCGTCGCGGGCTCCAAGGTGTCGACCAAGCTCACCATCCTGAAGTCGCTTGCCGGCAAGGTCGACCAGCTGATCGTCGGCGGCGGCATCGCGAACACGTTCATGGCCGCCGCCGGGCTGCCGATCGGACGCTCGCTCGCCGAACCGGATCTGACCGCCGAGGCCGCTGCGATCATCGCCGCGATGAAGGCCCGCGGCGCGGAAGTGCCGATCCCGACCGACGTGGTGGTCGCCGCGCAGCTGTCGGCGACCGCGCCGGCGGCGGTGAAGCCCGCGACCGACGTCGGACCCGACGACATGATCCTCGACATCGGACCGCAGACCGCCCGCCGTCTCGCCGCGTTGATCTCGGGCGCTGGGACGATCGTGTGGAACGGGCCGGTCGGCGTCTTCGAGCTCGAGCCGTTCGCCCGCGGCACCGAGACGCTCGCGCGCGCGATCGCGGCCTCCCCGGGCTATTCGATCGCAGGCGGTGGCGACACGCTGGCGGCGATCGCGAAGTTCGGCGTCACCGCGGACATCGACTACGTGTCCACCGGCGGCGGCGCGTTCCTCGAATTCCTCGAAGGCCGAACCCTCCCGGCGGTCGCCGCGCTGGAGGCCAGGGCCTGAGCGCGGACCCGCCGGCCCGCCGCCGTCCCGGCAGCGCGACGGTCGTCAGAGCACGCGCGAGTAGGCCGCCCGAGTCAGCGCCGAACGCAGATACCGATCGAAGACCATCGCGATCGGCCGCGCGAAGTAGCGTCCCCGCGGCGTCACCGTGATGCCCTCGGCGTCGACCCGCACGAGCCCCAGGTCCTCGAACTCCCGCAGCCGCGCGAGCTCTTCGCTCAGCGCGAGCTTCGGATCGACCAGGTAGGCATTCTGCAGCGCGGCGAACGACAGCTGCGCGCCGCACATGATCGCCATGATCGCGCTTCGGCGAAGCATGTCGTCACGGGACAGCTCGCAGCCGCGTGCGATCGGCAGGCGTCCGTCGCGGACCGCGTCCGCCCAGTCGCCGAGCGTCCGGTGGTTCTGCGCGTAGCACGGGCCCATTCGACCGATCGCGGACACCCCCAGGCCGAGCATGTCGCAGTCGGGCTGAGTGGTGTAGCCCATGAAGTTGCGATGCAGCGTCCCCCGCCGTTGTGCGACCGCGAGCGCGTCCTGCGCAAGGGCGAAGTGGTCCATGCCGATGTACACGTAGCCGGCCTCGGTCAGCCGCTCGATCGCCATCCGCATCATCGAGAGCTTCTGGTGCGCGGTGGGAAGCTGCTGCGGCTGGATTCGCCGCTGCGGTTTGAATCGCTCGGGCAGGTGAGCGTAGCCGTAGAGCGCGACCCGGTCCGGGCGCAGGCGCGACAGCGTGTCCAGCGTGCTCGCGAAGCTCGACTCGGACTGACGCGGCAGCCCGTAGATCAGATCGACGTTGACCGACTCGAAGCCGATCGCCCGCGCTTCCGCGGTGAGCTCGAACACGTGTTCGGCGGACTGTGCCCGGTGAACCGCCTGCTGGACCTGCGGGTCGAAGTCCTGGACCCCGAAGCTCACGCGGTTGAAGCGCTGGCCTCGCAGCTCGCGCAGCCGTTGCCGGTCGACCGTGCGGGGATCGACCTCGATCGAACGCTCGGCATCCGGGGCGATCGCGAACGCGCGTTCGAGCGCGTCCAGCGCCGACTGTAGCGTCGGCCCGTCGGCGAAGGTGGGGGTCCCGCCGCCGAAGTGCAGCTGCGAGACCGGCTCGCGACGACCCAGGCCGTCGGCGTACAGCCCGATCTCTCGGACGAGGTCGAGCACGTACACGCGGGCGCGACCCCGGTCGCGCGTGACGATCTTGTTGCAGGCGCAGTAGTAGCAGACCGACTCGCAGAACGGCAGGTGCACGTACACCGACAGCGGCGGACGCCAGGCGAGTGAGGCGCGCTGCTTGAGCCACGGTGCGAATTCGACCGGACCGAAGGCCTCGACGAACCGGTCGGCGGTCGGGTACGACGTGTACCGCGGCCCGGCGACGTCGAAACGCGCGATCAGTTCGGCCTGCGGGGCGACTTCCGCAGGGGCGTCGTTCGCCCGTGAACGGTGTTGTCCGACCACTGCTGCCATACCTCACACCATCGCATGTTACGAACGCGCGCATTTGATCTTGGTCAAAGTGGTATAGACTCGTTGTTTGCCAAGGGAGTCTGCAACGATGTCCTCCTCTCCGGCACCTCGGACCCGCGCCGGTCCCACCTCTACCACCTCCAATGCGGTCAACTGCGGCGACTGTGGGCTGCGCGACCTGTGTCTGGTCGAGGGGTTGTCAGCATCCGAACTCGACCGGCTCACCGGGATGGTCAGCACCCGCCGCCGGGTCAAACGCGGCGAGCCGCTGTATCGGGCGGGGGACCTCTTCGACGCGGTCTACCCGATTCGCCTCGGGTTCTTCAAGACCCGGGTGACGTCCGACGACGGTCGCGAGCAGATCACCGGCTTTCCGATGCCCGGCGACATCCTCGGATTCGACGCGATCAGCAGCACGCACTTCCAGTGCGACGCGATCGCCCTCGAGGACGCCGAAGTCTGCGTCGTGCCGTTCGATCGCCTTGAGGCCCTGTCGCGCGAGTTCAATGCCCTGCAGCACCAGCTGCACCGCGTGCTGTCGCGCGAGATCGTTCGGGACCACGGGTTGATGATGCTGCTGGGAACGATGCGCGCCGAGCAGCGCATCGCCACCTTCCTGCTCAATTTGTCGCAGCGATTCGCCCAGCGCGGCTTCTCGGCGCGCGAGTTCATCTTGCGGATGACCCGCGAGGAGATCGGGGACTACCTCGGTCTGAAGCTGGAGACCGTCAGCCGGACGTTCTCCCGGCTGCAGGACGACGGCGTTCTCACGGTCGAGCAGAAGCGCCTGCGCATCGACGATCCGGTGCGTCTGCGCGAGATCGCCGGCGCGGCCTGCCAGGTCGACTGACTCGCCGCACCGACCCGGTCAGCGGCAAAACGGGTGCGGCTGCCCCAGGGCAAGCGCGATCAGCGCTGCGGCGCCCATCGCCGCGAGCAGCGCGCCGCCGGCGCGCACGCCCAGCGACTGCGCCGGCCCGATGCGTGCGCCCGCGACCCGCACGAGTGCCTGTGCGGCGAGCAGGTTCACCGCCGTGCCCAGCCCGAATCCGAGCATCGCGATCGCGCCGCCGACCGGGTCGCTCGCGAGCGCGGCGGTGGCCAGCGCCGTGTAGAGCAGCCCGCAGGGCAGCAGCGCCCAGGCGAGCCCTGCGGCTGCCGGGCGCATCGCCGTGGGCGCACCGTGAAGGCCGGTCGCTGTCGCGATGCGCATGGCGAGCGCGTCGATCCAGGCCGGCTGCCGGCCGAGCACCATCAGCGCGAGCCCCAGGGCGATCAGCAGCGCGTTCGCGGTGCCCCAGAGTGGCCGCATCGCCGGCAGGGTCTCGGCGCCGACGCGCAGCAGGGCCGATCCGCCACCCGCCGCGGCGCCGAGCGCCACGTAGCCCGCCAGCCTGGCCGCGTGGAAGGTCAGTTCCCGGGTGGACGGC
>JBIKMO010000259.1:0-6197 GCA_044359175.1 Burkholderiaceae bacterium
CCGCCGGCGAGAGCGAGACCGCGAGCGCGAGGTGGCGACCGCGCAGGCGCCGCCGATGGTCGTCCTCCGGACCGACGTGCCCCATGCCGCCGTGTATCACGGCTACGGCTGGCTGCCTCCGGAGATCTCCGGCGGCCTCGGGTCGCCGGGCGGTGTCGTGGGCATCGGTGGGCCGTCGGTGTACCTGACCACGCCGGGGGCGGCGCAGGGTCGCGGTGCGGGGTTCATCGGCAGCGGCTTCTCGACCGCCCGCTGAACGTCCTGTTCGTGCGCGGGCTGGCGGTCTCCTCGCAGGCCACGCTATACTTTCGGGTTCACCGGAAATCGCCAGCAGGAACTACGATGGTCGTCTTGCGCCTTGCCCGCGGCGGAGCCAAAGCCCGCCCCTTCTACAACATCGTCGCCACCGACAGCCGCAATCGGCGGGATGGCCGCTTCATCGAGCGGCTCGGGTTCTACAACCCGATCGCCTCCGGCAACGAGGCGGGGCTGAGGATCGCGCTCGACCGGGTCGCCTACTGGACCGGCCACGGCGCCCAGGTGTCGCCGACCGTGCAGCGCCTGGTCAAGGAATTCAGCGCACGGCAGGCCGCGGCTCCGGCCGCCTGATCGGCCCGCGCCCGCGGACGTGTCCGGTACGGACACCCCCGATCCGGACCGCGTGATCGCACTCGGCCGGGTCGCCGGCCCCTGGGGGGTGCGGGGCTGGATCAAGGTCGAGCCCTTCGCGGGTGCGCAGCACACCACGCTTGCTCGGGCACCGCGCTGGCGGCTGGACCGTCCGGCAGGCCCCGCGCAGCCCGCACTGCACCGCTGGATCGACCTCGAGCGGGCCCGGCGGCATTCCGGCACGGTCGTGGCCAAGCCCGCCGGCTGCGAGGACCGAGACGGCGCGCTGGCGCTGAAGGGTGCCGAGGTTGGGGTGCGGCGCCGGGATTTTCCGCCGCTGGGCGAAGACGAGGTCTACTGGGCGGATCTGGTCGGCTGCGCGCTCAGCAATCCGGCGGGCGAGGCGCTCGGCACGGTGAGCGCGGTCGACGACCATGGCGCCCATCCGATCCTGGTGACCGACGCGGGCATGATGGTGCCGTTCGTCGAGGCCTATCTGGTCGAAGTCGACCCGGAGCGGCGTCGGATCGTGGTCGACTGGCAGGCCGACTGGTCGCGCTGAACACCGCGGCGGATTCCGATGGATGTCGAGGTGGTCACGATCTTTCCAGAGATGGTCGACCATGCGGCCCGCTTCGGAGTCACCGGCCGCGCCATCGAGCGCGGGATCTGGCGGCTGCGGTGCTGGAACCCGCGCGACTTCGCGCAGGACGCGTACCGGCGGATCGACGATCGGCCGTTCGGCGGAGGTCCCGGCATGGTGATGCTCGCCGAGCCGCTCGCCGCGTGCCTTGCGGCGATGCACGCGCAGCGGGCGGCCCAGGGCGCCGCCCGAGCGCGGGTCGTGCACCTGTCGCCGCGCGGGGCGCCGCTGACGCAGACGCGCGTCGAAGAGATTGCGCGCGAGCCGGCGCTCGCGCTGCTGTGCGGTCGCTACGAGGCGATCGACCAGCGGCTGCTCGACGCCGAGGTCGACGAGGAGGTGTCGATCGGCGACTTCGTCGTCTCGGGCGGCGAGATTCCCGCGCTCGCGCTGCTGGACGCCGCGGTGAGATTGCTCCCCGGGGTCACCGGCGACGCGGCGTCGGTTCGGTCGGACTCGTTCTCGGACGGGCTGCTCGAGGGGCCGCACTACACCCGGCCCGAGGTGTTCGACGGCGCGTCGGTGCCGCCGGTGCTGCTGTCCGGGCACCATGCGCGAATCGCGCAGTGGCGTCGCGAACAGGCATTGCTGGAAACCGCCCGGCGCCGGCCCGACCTGATCGAGCGCGCGCGGCGCGACGGCCGCCTGTCCGCCGCCGACGAGGCGATCCTGCGCGATCTCTGCTAGAATCACGGGCTTTGCCGCGACATCCGCCGCGGCGAACCCGCCGTCCTCTGGCCGGCCCGCGGGAGCCGCGCGAACGGTGCGCGGATCCCTGGCGCGGCGCACGACCGCAACGGAGCACTGCATGGATCTGATCAGGCAACTCGAGAACGAGGAAATCGCACGACTGGGCAAGACCGTGCCCGAGTTCGCGCCCGGCGACACGGTCGTTGTCAACGTCAACGTCGTCGAAGGCAACCGCAAGCGGGTCCAAGCCTACGAGGGCGTGGTGATCGCGCGGCGCAACCGCGGCCTGAACTCGTCGTTCATCGTGCGCAAGATCTCGTCCGGCGAGGGCGTGGAGCGGACCTTCCAGCTCTACTCGCCGCTGATCGCCTCGATCGAGGTCAAGCGGCGTGGCGACGTGCGTCGCGCCAAGCTGTACTACCTGCGCGATCGCTCCGGCAAGTCGGCGCGGATCAAGGAGAAGCTGCCCGGTCGCGCCACGCCGGCGGTCACCCCCGCGCAGTGATCCGCACGCCCGCGAGGCGAGTGCGCGCGACGTCCGCGGTGGCCCGTCGCGTCGGTTTCGGGGGGTGAGCAGCCCGGTGCGAGCCGCCCAGCGTCGGCGGCCGATTCCCGATCCGCGCGCGACCGCGCTGGACGACGCCGGACCGCGGCTGCCGGTCCCGTCGCCCGAGCGGCTCCGCGCCGAGGCGCTGCGCGAGCGATTCCGCCACCCCCCGAGCTGGACCCCCGAGATCGTCGACGACCGCTGGCGCCTCGTGGACGAGGCGCCGCGCGCAGCCGCCGTGCTGGTGCCGCTCGTGCCGCGTGACGACGGGCTGGCGGTCGTCCTGACCGAACGCACCGTCCACCTGACCGCGCACGCAGGACAGATCGCGTTTCCTGGCGGTCGGACCGAGCCGTCGGACGCATCGCCGGTGGTCACTGCGCTGCGCGAGGCCGAGGAGGAGATCGGGCTGGCCCGCGGCCTGGTCGAGGTCCTGGGCACGATGCCTCGTTACCTGACCGGCAGCGGCTTCGAGGTGACGCCGGTCGTCGGACTCGTGGATCCCGCGCATCGGCTGCAGCCTGACCCGAACGAGGTGGCGCTCGCCTTCGAGGTGCCGCTCGCCTTCCTGATGGACCCGTCGCACCACCAGCGGCGCCTGTACCGCTGGGACGACGGCGCCGAGCGCAGCTTCTACGCGATGCCGTGGACCGACGCGGCCGGCCGTGAGCACTTCATCTGGGGGGTGACCGCGGCGATGCTGCGCAACCTGTACCGCTTCGTTTCGGCCTGAGCGCCGCGCCCGGCCGGCGTCGCGACGCGCAGGGCCCGCTCGGTATCATGCCGCCATGGGATTCGTCGCGCTGATCCTCGCGCTGGTCGTGGAGCAGTTCCGCCCGCTGCCGCGCGACAACCTCGTGCATCGCGCCGCGTCCGCGGCGGCCGACGCGATCGCCGGCGCCACCGACGCCGGCGAGCCGCACCACGGCGTGATCGGCTGGCTGCTGGCGGTGGGCGCCGCGGTGCTCGCCGTGCTGGCCGCCGAGTGGGTGCTGGCCCGGATCGGCGCCCCGCTGGTGCTCGTGCTGCATGTTGCGGTGCTGTACTTCACCGTCGGGTTCCGCCAGTTCAGCCACGCGTTCACCGAGATCCAGATCGCGCTCGCGGCGGGCGACCTGGAGGGCGCACGGCAGTCGCTGCAGCGCTGGGTCCGCGAGCACGACCCGGATTTCACGGTGGGCGACATGCCGGCCGGCGAGCTGTGCCGGATGGCGATCTCCCATGCGCTGGTGGCCGCCCACCGTCACGTGTTCGGGCCCCTGTTCTGGTACATCCTGCTGCCCGGCGCAAGCGGACCGGTGCTCTACCGGGCTGCACGGTTCCTCGCCGAGCGCTGGCGCGACGGCGGCCATCGGCGCGCGCGTGCCGGCGAGGGCGTGGCGGCTGCGACTGCGATCACGACTGCGGGCACGGGCGCTGCGGTCGTGGCGCCGTCCTCGTCGCCGCTGGAGCCCTACGGCGACTTCGCGCGGCTCGCGTACCGTTGGATCGACTGGCTGCCGGTGCGGCTGGCCGCCGCGGGCTTCGCGATCGTCGGCAACTTCGAGGATGCGGTCTACTGCTGGCGCGCAGCCGCGGCGGTGCCGGGTGGCGACGTGCAGCGCCGCATCCTGCTGATGTCCGGGGGCGGTGCGCTCGGGGTACGGATCGCCGATCCGCACATCGAGGCCGAGATGCGCGGCGGCGACACGTCGCCCGAGGCCGACGCATCGCCGTTGCCCGGTTTCGACTGGAGCGGCGCCGAGGCGGACGCCTCGAGCCTGCGCAGCGCGGTCGGGCTGGTGTGGCGTTCGGTCGTGCTCTGGGTGCTGCTGTTCGGGATGCTGACCATCGCGAACTGGCTCGGGCGCTGAACGGCCCGGCGCGCTGCGTGCTGGGGCGCGGTGCGCGTCAGCGCGGCTCGAGCTCGTCGCGCAGCGCGGCGTAGAGCGCGTGGCGGCGCGGGTCGATCCGTCCTTCGGCCACCGCCTCCCGGATCGCACATCCCGGCTCGTGGCGATGGCTGCAGTTGTGGTACCGGCAGCGTCCGAGCAACGGTCTGAACTCCCGCAGCGCGTGCTCGATCTCCGAGCCCGACAGATGGGCCAGGCCGAAGGTCTGGAAGCCCGGCGAGTCGATCAGCCATCCCCCGGCGGGCAGTTCGAACGCCCGGCAGAACGTGGTCGTGTGCCGACCGGTGCCCAGCGCTTCGGAGATCGCCTGCGTGGCCATCGCGGCGCCCGGAACCAACAGGTTCAGCAGCGTCGACTTGCCCATGCCGCTCTGGCCGAGCAGCAGCGTGGTGCGGTTCGCCAGCCGCGGCGCCAGCGCCGCGACCGTCGCATCGGGTCGCGCGCGGGCCGCGGTGCGCACCACCGGATAACCCAGGCGCTCGTACACGGCGAGACGCGGCTCGATCCGTTCGAGCGCGCCTTCGACGTCGGCCTTGGTCGCAACGATCTGTGCGTCGATGCCGTCGCGCTCGGCGGCCGCGAGCACCCGCAGCAGCAGGTCCTCGGAGAACGGGGGGGCGCCGCTGATCACCGCGAGGATTCCGTCCAGGTTCGCGGCGAGCGTCTTGCCGCGCGCACGGTCGCTGCGTCGCATCGCGTTGGCGCGGGGCAGCACCTGCTCGATCACTGCCTGTCCGCTGCCGAGTTCTCGCCACTGCACGCGGTCGCCGGCGACCACGTCCGCGTGCCGGCCGCGGGTCAACGCGATCCGGTCCGAGCCGTCGCCGGTCCGGATCACGAACTGGCGTCCGTAGGCGGCGAGCACCGTCGCCGGCGGGACGGTCATCCGGTGTCGCCGGCCCGCTGCGCTGCGATCATCGCGACCCCGCGCTCGTCGTGACGGTCATCGGACGGCCACGCGCGCGGCTGCGGTCATCGGGTCGGGCGCGCGTCGTAGACCGCGTCAGTGCGGGCTGCGCACACGAAGTCGTTCAGCGTGACCCCACCCGCCGAGTGCGTCGCGAACCGCACGGTGCAGCGATCGTACGAGACGACCAGGTCCGGGTGGTGGTCTTGGGCGTGGACCATCCAGGCGAGCGCGTTGACGAAGGCGATCGTCTCCCACCAGTCCGGGAAGCGGTAGTCGGCCTGGAGCGCGCCGCCGACCAGGCTCCAGCGCGGCAGCACCGACAGCTGCGCGGCGACGGTCGGCGGATCCATCGCGTCCGCGCGTGCCATCGGGCGGCACGGGGCGGTGCGCAGCGTTTCGGCGGCGTACGGGTCGGCCATCGAGCGGGCTCCGGGCAGGCTCACGCGGCGAGCGGCCGGCCGTGGGCGGCTCGGGCCAGCCGCGCCAGACGGATCGCCGCCGGCGGGTGCGAATCGTAGAACGCCGAGTGCACCGGGTCCGGTGTCAGCGTCGACGCGTTGTCTTCGTACAGCTTGACCAGTGCCCGGCTGAGGTCCTCGGCGCTGGACTGGCGCGCGGCGTACGCGTCCGCCTCGAATTCGTGGCGGCGCGATAGCCAACTGGACACCGGCTGGAGCACGAAGGTGAACGCGGGCAGGGCGAGGAAGAAGAGCAGCAGCGCATAGCCGCCGAGCAGGTCGCCGGGCTGCGGCGTCACTCCCAGCCCCTGGTAGAACCAGGGCTGTCGGGACAACCAGCCGAGCAGCGCGAGACCGACGAGGCTGATCGCGAAGCTCGCGACGATCCGCTTGAGGATGTGCCGGTGCGTGAAGTGGCCGAGCTCGTGGGCGAGCACCGCCTCGACCT
>JBIKMO010000260.1:0-6193 GCA_044359175.1 Burkholderiaceae bacterium
CGAAGTTCGCCGCGAGCAGCGTCGCGCCGGCCGCGGGCGCGTCGGACCACAGCAGGTCGACGAAGTGGTCCTCGGCCTCGCGCAGGTCGTGTTCCGGCACCGCGAGCGGCAGGTCGTCGGGCAGCCAGCGGCCGGAATGCGGAGCGTCGAGCACGAGCGCGATCGGCTCGCCGACGGGGGGCTCGATTCGGAACGGCTCGCGCAGGCTCATTCTCGGCACGGGGCGGGACGCGCCGGGCGACGCGTCAGCCGCGATGTTACGCGCAGTCTGAGCGGTCGGGAGGCGCGAATCGCGTTCAGCGCGCGTCGTGCAGGTGGCAGGCCGAGGCGCGGCCGGGGCCGATCGTGCGCAGCAGCGGCGCCTCGGTCCGGCACCGGGGCATCGCGTGCGGGCAGCGCGGATGGAAGTGGCAGCCCGGCGGGGGCGCGAGCGGCGAGGGGATCTCGCCGCGGATCGGCTGGTAGGCGCGCCCACGGCGGTCCAGCCGCGGCACCTCGGCGAGCAGCGCCTGCGTGTACGGGTGCGCGGGCCGCTCGTAAAGCTCGCCGATCGGCCCGGTCTCCATCACGCGGCCGAGGTACATGATGACCACGCGGTCGGACAGGTGGCGCACGACCCCGAGATCGTGGCTGATGAACAGGTAGGTGAGTCCCAGCCGCCCGCGCAGCTCCATGAAGAGGTTCAGCACCTGCGCCTGGATCGACACGTCGAGCGCCGCCACGGCCTCGTCGCAGACGAGGAAACGCGGCTGCACCGCCAGGGCGCGGGCGATGCCGATGCGGGCGCGCTGGCCGCCGGAGAACTGGTGCGGGTACCGGGTCGCGTAGGCCGGGTCCAGGCCCACCTGGGCGAGCAGGTCGGCGACGAAGGCCGTCGCGTCCGCACGGGCCACCAGGCGGTGCGCGACCGGCGCCTCGGCGATCGCGTCGCCGACCCGCATCCTGGGGTTCAGCGAGGCGAAGGGGTCCTGGAAGATCATCTGCACCGGCGGGCGCCGGCCGGGCCGCAGCCGCACGACCTCGCCGGCCAGGCGAACCTCGCCCGCGGTCGGCGGGTGAAGGCCCGCGATCACGCGCCCGAGCGTCGACTTGCCGCAGCCCGACTCGCCGACCAGCCCGACCACCTCGCCGTCACCGACGTCGAACGACACGTCATCGACCGCATGAACCACCTGCTCGGCGAGCGGCGCGCCGAGCCGCCGCGCGAAGCGCTCGACCGCGTCGAGGCGGCGCACGAAGCGCCGCGACACGTGCATCACCCGCAGCAGCGGCGCGCTCGCCTCGCCTTGCGTCCCGCTCACGCCGCGCTCCCGGCGGCGCCGAGCGGGCGCACGCACCGCACCTCGCGCCGGTCGCCGCGCCGCACCAGGGCGACCGGCGCCGCGCAGTCCGCGGCCGCGTACGCGCAGCGCGCGCGGAACGCGCAGCCGCGCGGCAGCCGCGCGAGCGACGGCGTCGTGCCCGGGATCTGGCGCAGCCGGGCGCCGGGCGGGTTGTTGGCCGGCACCGAGTCGAGCAGGCCGCGCGTGTACGGATGCAGCGGCGCGTCGAGCACCGCGCCCACCGGCCCCTGCTCGACGATGCGACCGGCGTACATCACCGCGACCCGGTCGGCGAGCCCGGCGATCACCGCGAGGTCGTGCGTGATCCACACCAGCGCGGTGCCCGCCTCGCGCACCAGCGCCTGCATCTCGTGCAGGATCTGGCCCTGCACGGTCACGTCGAGCGCGGTCGTCGGCTCGTCCGCGACGATCAGCGCCGGCCGATTGAGCAGCGCGATCGCGATCGCGACCCGCTGGCGCATGCCGCCCGAGAACTGGTGCGGATACTGCCGCAGCCGCTCGTCGGCCGACGCGATGCCCACGCGCGTCAGCACGTCGGCGCAGCGCGCGCGCGCCGCTCGCGCCGACACCCGCTCGTGCGCGAGCACGGTCTCGACCATCTGCGTGTCGATCCGCAGGACCGGGTTCAGCGTCATCATCGGGTCCTGGAAGATCATCGCGATGCGGTTGCCGCGCAGGGCGCGCAGCGTCTCGTCGGCGGCGCCCACCAGCTCGCGGCCCTCGAAGCGGATGCTGCCCGACGCGATGCGTCCCGGCGGGTCGACCAGGCCGAGGATCGAGAAGCCGGTCACCGACTTGCCCGAGCCCGATTCCCCGACCAGCCCCAGCACTTCGCCCGGCGCCACCTCGAAGCTCGCGCCGTCGACCGCGCGCACCACGCCGTCGCGGGTCGCGAACTCCGTGACCAGTTCGCGGACCGACAGCAGCGGCGCGTCCGAACCCGGACTGGCGGACACCCCGTGCGGGCGGGGGGCATCGACCGTGCTCATCGCGACAGCCTCGGGTTGAGCACGTCGCGCAGCTGGTCGCCGACCAGGTTGATCGCGAGGATCGTGAGCAGCAGCGCGACCCCGGGGTACACCGAGATCCAGTACTTGCCCGACAGCAGGAACTCGTAGCCGTTGGCGATCAGCAGCCCGAGCGAGGGCTCGGTGGTCGGCAGGCCCAGCCCCAGGAACGACAGCGTGGCCTCGAGCGCGATTGCGTGCGCGACCTGCACGGTGCCCACGACGATCAGCGGCGGCAGCGCGTTGGGCAGCAGGTGGCGCAGCACGATGCGCGAGGGCGACAGCCCCAGCCCGCGTGCCGCCTCGACGTACTCCTTGCCGCGCTCGACCAGCGCCGCCGAGCGCGCGGTGCGCGCGTAGTACGCCCACTGCACGGTGACCAGCGCGACGATCACCTTGTCGACCCCCTTGCCGAGCGTGGCGATCAGCACCAGCGCGACCAGGATCGCGGGGAAGCCGAGCTGGATGTCGACGATGCGCATCAGCACCTGCTCGAAGCGCCCGCCGCGGTAGGCGGCGACGATGCCCAGCCCGCCGCCGATCGCCAGTGCGATCACGCCGCTCGCCAGACCCACGGTGAGCGATACCCGCAGCCCGTACAGGATCGCGCTCAGCATGTCGCGGCCCTGGCCGTCGGTGCCGAGCGGGTAGGACAGCGTGCCCGCGCTCGCCTGCGAGCCCGGCGGCAGCCGCGCGTCCATCAGGTCGAGCGCGGCGAGGTCGTAGGGGTTCTGCGGCGCGATCCACGGCGCGGCGATCGCCGCCAGCAGGATCGCCGCGAGCAGCACGCTGCCGGCGAGCGCGAGTCGCGAGGCGGCGAACTCGCGCACGAAGCGCCGCCACGGCGCCTCGGCCGGCGGCAGCGGCTCGGTGTGCGCCGCGGGCAGGTCGCGGGCGGGCACGGCCACGTCAGTTCCGCACTGCGTCGAGCCGCACGCGCGGGTCGAGCACCGAGTACAGCAGGTCGACCACCAGGTTGATCACGATGAACAGGGCGACCGTGATCAGCAGGTAGGCGACCACCACCGGCCGGTCGAGCTGGAAGATCGAGTCGATCACGAGCTTGCCCATGCCCGGCCACGCGAAGATCGACTCGGTGACGATCGCGAATGCGATCACCGAGCCCAGCTCCAGGCCGATCACGGTCACCAGCGGGATCAGGATGTTCTTCAGCAGATGCACGCCGAGCACGCGGCTGCGCGACAGCCCCTTGGCGCGCGCGAACCTCATGTAGTCGAGCAGCACGTTCTCGCGCACCTGCGCGCGCGTGAGCCGGATGATCAGCGACAGCTTGAAGAGGGCGAGGTTGGTCGCCGGCAGGATGGCGTGCCGCAGCCCCTCCCAGTGCAGGATCGACAGCTGAAGCCCGAACACCTCCAGCGTCGGGCCGCGGCCGGTGGAGGGCAGCCAGCCGAGCTGCACCGCGAACACCATGATCAGCATCAGGCCGACCCAGAACGTGGGCAGCGAGAACCCGAGGATCGAGCCGGCCATGATCGCCTTGGCGATCCGGGAATCCGGCTTCAGCCCCGCATACAGGCCCAGCGGAATGCCGAGTACGATCGCGATCAGCATCGCGAGCACCGCGAGCTCCAGCGTGGCCGGCATCCGCTCCAGGATCACCTCGATCGCCGGGCGGCCGTAGACGAACGACAGACCCAGGTCGCCGGAGAGTGCGTTCCTCACGAACAGTCCGTACTGGATCCACATCGGCTGGTCCAGTCCGAGCGCTGCCCGAGCGCGGTCCTTCTCGATCTGGTCGGCCTGGGGATTGACCAGCATCTCGACCGGGTCGCCGACCAGGAAGATGCCGACGAAGACCAGCGCCGAGGTGACCGCCAGCACCAGCACGGTCTGGGCGAGGCGGCGCAGCGTGTAGACCAGCATGGCTACACGGCGGCCGCGCAGCGTCGGCCGCCGGGTCGGCGGGGATCGGCCGGATCGCGCCGGCGGGCGACGGTCACTTGCCCGGCTTCACTTCCCACGCGAACGTGTACTGGTCCGCGCGGGCCGTGTAGGACAGCCCGCGGCGCATGCCCCAGACCGACACCTCGTAGTGGATCGGGATCACGCCGAGCTGGCCGACCGCGCGCTCGCTCGCCGCGGCGAGCAGCATCCGGCGCTTGGTGTCGTCGACCTGGGTCATCGCCGTGGTGATCATCGCGTCCAGACCCGGGTCGCTGTAGCGGCCGCGGTTGGCGCTACCCAGTCCCTGCGCCGGGTCGAAGGTGCCCACCAGCGCGCGCAGCGGCGACGAGGTGTCGCCGGTCTCGGAGCCCCAGCCGACCAGCATCAGCGAGAACTCGAGCTTGGAGCCGCGCGTGAAGAAGACGTTCGAGGGCATCGTGTCGACCCGAGTCTCGATACCCACGCGGGTGAGGAACTGCGCGATCGCCTGGACGATCTTCTCGTCGTTCACGTAGCGGTTGTTCGGGCCGTGCAGCGTGATCTGGAAGCCGTTGGGGTAGCCGGCCTCGGCGAGCAGCCGGCGCGCGCCCTCGGGGTCGAACTTCTGCACCGGCAGGTTCTTCGACGTACCGAAGAACTGCTCGGCGAGCAGCTGACCGGCCGGCACCGCCTGCTTCTCCATCACCCGGTCGACGATCGCCTCACGGTTGATCGCCATCGAGATCGCGCGGCGCACCCGGACGTCGCGCAGCGGGTTCGCCTCCATCGGCTTGCCGTCCCTCGTGCGGACGAACGGCGAGTTCTTCTCTCGACCGGTGTCCATGTGAAGGTAGATCAGCCGGGTCGACACCGCGCCGACCGTGGTCAGCTTGGGATCGGACTTGATCTTCTCCATGTCGGCGGTCGGCACGTTCTCGATCATCTGCACGTCACCCGACAGCAGTGCGGCGACGCGCGCAGCGTTGTTGGAGATCATCCGATACTGCACGCGCTGCCAGGCCGGCTTCGGTCCCCAGTACTGGTCGTTGCGCTCGAGCACCACGCGGTCGCCCGGTTTGTACTCCGCGAACCGGTAGGGCCCGGTGCCGATCATCGCCTTGCCGGAGTTGAAGTCCTCGGTTTTGGCGTCGGCCACGCTCTTCGGGATGATCTGAACCGCGCTCATGTCGCGAGGCAGCAGCGGGTGCGGCAACGCGGTCTTCATCACCAGCGTGTGCGGATCCGGCGCGGTGATCGACGTGACCGGCTTCACGAACAGCGCGAACGACGCCGGACTGTTCGGCACGTTGGGCGCACGCCGGAAGGTGGCGATCACGTCCTCGGCGGTGAACGGCGAGCCGTCGTGCCACCGGACGTTGCGCCGCAGCTTGAACTCCCAGGTGAGCGGGTCGAGCGTACGCCAGGACTCGGCCAGCCCGGGCTTGAGGTTGTAGTTCGAGTCGGTGGAGATCAGGTTCTCGAAGACATGCTTGGCGAGCGAGTTGTTCGGCGTGAGGTTGTGGAAGTGCGGGTCCAGCGAGGACAGCGGCGCGGCCAGCGCGACCACCAGCTCGGAGGTCGACTGCGCGGCGGCCGGAGCGGACGCGGCGAATCCGGCGGCGAACAGGCCGGCGGCGGCGAGGCGGCGGATCATCGTGGGGCTCCCCTGGGTTTCCGTTCGGCCGCGGGATCGTGGCCAGGCCGTCCAGCTTAACCGGTCGTCCGGGCGTCGAGGAGCCCCGGGGCGGCACCCGTCGGGGATCGCGCTTCGGCCGCCGGGCGGAGGGCGCGGGTATCATCTGCGGGTCAACACCGCACACCCCGCGATGAACGACCGACTCGACGACGCGGCTGCCCGGCGCGCCTACTACGACCGGATCGCGGCCCACTCGCTCAAGCCGCTGTGGGAGGTGCTGTCCGCACTGGTGCCGCCGCAGCCGATGACCGACGCGGTGC
>JBIKMO010000261.1:0-6180 GCA_044359175.1 Burkholderiaceae bacterium
TTCGGATCCGCGCCGCCGGCGCGCCCGCGATCCAGGTCAACACCGGCAAGGGCTGCCACCTGGACGCGGCGATGATCGCCGCGGCGTTCGCACGGCTGCCGCTGCACGACCACGGGCACGACCACGGGCACGACCACGGGCACGACCACGGACCCGCGCATGGACACGGCCACCGCCCCGCGGACGGCCGCGCCGAAGACGCCGTGCACCGGCCCCGGGCCGAAGGCGGCGGGCTGCTGTTCGTGGAGAACGTCGGCAACCTGGTGTGCCCCGCCTCGTGGGACCTGGGCGAGGCGGCGAAGGTGATCGTGCTGTCGGTCACCGAAGGCGAGGACAAGCCGTCCAAATACCCGGACGCGTTCGCGGCAGCGAGCCTGATGGTGCTCAACAAGGTCGACCTGCTGCCCTACGTCGACTTCGACGTCGAGCGCTGCATCGAGCTCGCCCGGCGCGTGAACCCGCACATCGAGGTGCTGCGCGTGTCGGCGCGCAGCGGCGAGGGTCTGGACGACTGGATCGACCGCCTGCTGCAGCCGTTCCCGCGGCCGGCCGAGCGAATGACCGACCCGCTGGGAGACCGTGCGATCGCAACCGCCGGGGCGGGCACCGCGTGAGCGCGCCGCAGCGTCTGCCGCACGCCGCGCCCGCGCGCGTGCTCGCCTGCGGCGCGTACCTGAAGAACGCCGCGTGCCTGCTCGACGGCACCGCGGTCGCGTGGTCGCCGCAGCACGGCGACCTGGACGCGGCGACCGCCCGCGAAGCGCTGGCCGCCTCGATCGACGCGCTGCTCGCGCGCAGCGCCGCTCCGATCGATGCGGTCGCCCACGATCTGCACCCGGACTTCCCGAGCACCCGGCTCGCGATCGCGCTCGCCCGCCGGCTCGGCGTGCCCGCGGTCCCGGTGCAGCACCACCACGCGCATGTCGCGGCCGTGCAGGCCGAGCTCGGGCTGCAGGTCCCGGTGATCGGACTGGCGCTCGACGGCGTCGGTCTGGGCGACGACGGTCGCGCCTGGGGCGGCGAGGTGCTGCACGTGCGCGCCGGCGCGCAGGCCCACCGCTGGCGCCGCGTCGGCCACCTGCGCCCGCTGCCGCTGCCCGGCGGGGACGCGGCCGCGCGCGAGCCGTGGCGGCTGGTCGCGGCGGTCCTGCACGAGGCGGGGCGCGGCGAGCGGATCCTGCCCCGACTGGCGCCGGTGGTCGGGGCTTCGGCCGCCGGCACGATCGCCACGATGCTCGAGCGCGGCCTGAACTGCCCGCCGACCACCAGCGCCGGTCGCTGGTTCGACGCCGCGGCGGGCGCCCTGGGGCTCAGCGTGCGGCAGACCGCCGAGGCGCAGGCCGCGATCGCGCTGGAGCGGCGTGCGCGCGCGGGCCTCGACGCCGACCCGGACCTCGCGCCGCCCGCCTGCGGACTGGACCCGCTGCCGTTGGTCGCCGCCCTGCTCGACGTCGACCCCGAGGACCGGATCGCCGTCGATCGCGCGGCGGCCGGGTTCCATCTCGCACTCGCCGACGGCCTGGCGTGCGCCGCGATCGAAGCCGCCCGCGGCCTGAGCGAGCTCACGGGCGCGGTCGGCGACGTCGTGACCGGCGGCGGATGCTTCGCCAACGCGCTGCTGCGTGCCCGGATCGGCGGGCGGCTGCGCGCCGCCGGTCTGCGCGTGCACGAGGTCGATCCGCGCCGCTGCGGCGACGCCGGCCTCGCGCTCGGGCAGGCGTGGGTCGCCGCGAGCGCGGTCGCAGCCGGAGCCCGCTGACATGTGCGTCGCCCTGCCCGCGATGATCGTGTCGATCGACGGCGAGTGCGCTGTGGTCGACCTGGACGGCATCCGCAAGCGCGTGTCGATCGCGCTCACCCCCGAGGCCCGGGTCGGCGACTATGCGATCGTGCACGTCGGACACGCGATCGGTCTGCTCGACCCCGAAGAGGCCGAGCGCACGCTCGCACTGTTCGCGGCGCTCGGCACCGGCGACGGCGGGCCGCGATGAAGCACGTCGATGCGTTCCGGGACCAGGCGCTCGCCGCCCGCCTCGCCGCGCGGATCGCCGCGGCGGTCGACCCCGCGCGGACCTACCGGTTCATGGAGTTCTGCGGCGGCCACACTCATGCGATCGCGCGCTTCGGCCTCGCCGACCTGCTGCCGCCCAACGTCCGGCTGATCCACGGACCCGGCTGCCCGGTGTGCGTGCTGCCGATCGGCCGGATCGACCAGGCGATCCGCGCGGCGCTCGAGCACCGGGTGATCCTGGCGACGTACGGCGACCTGATGCGCGTGCCCGCCTCCGCGGGCCTGTCGCTGCTGCGCGCGAAGGCGCGCGGCGCCGACGTCCGGATGGTCTGGTCGGCGGCCGACGCGCTCGCGCTCGCCCGCGCCCATCCCGACCGCGAAGTGGTGTTCCTCGCGATCGGCTTCGAGACCACCACCCCACCCACCGCGCTCGCGATTCGGGCAGCCGCCGATCCCGCCGGCGGGGTGGGCAACTTCTCGGTGCTGTGCAACCACGTGCTCACCCCGCCGGCGATCGCCGGGGTGCTCGGCGATCCCGGTGCCCGCGTCCCCGGCAACGGCGCGATCGACGGGCTGATCGGCCCGGCGCACGTGAGCGTGGTGATCGGCACGCGGCCCTACGAGCCGCTCGCGCGCCGCCACCGCACGCCGGTGGTGGTCACCGGCTTCGAACCGTTGGATCTGCTGCAGGCGGTGTCGATGCTCGTACGCCAGGTCGGCGACGGCCGCGCGCAGGTCGAGAACGAATTCACCCGTGCGGTCACGCGCGACGGCAACCGGATCGCGCAGCAGGTGACCGACGCGGTGTTCGAGCCGCGCGAGCGCTTCGCGATGCGCGGACTCGGCGAGGTCGCCGGCGGTGGCCTGCGGATCCGCCCGGCGTTCGCCGCACTGGACGCCGAGCGCCGGTTCGCGCTCGAGGACCGGTCGGTGCCCGACCCGCCGAAGTGCGAATGCCCGGCCGTCCTGCGGGGCACGAAGTCGCCGGCCGACTGCCGGCTGTTCGGCACCGCCTGCACGCCGCAGACGCCGCTGGGCGCCTGCATGGTGTCGTCCGAGGGCTCGTGCGCGGCGCACTGGACCTACGGCCGGTTCCGGCATCCCGGGCCGCAGGCCGCGGCGGGGGCGGGTTCGGGAGCCGCGGCCGCGGCCGATCGGCAGGCCGGCGCGTGAGCGCGCGCGACGCGGACGGTCCGCCGCTCGACCTCAGGCGCGGGCGGATCGACCTGAGCCACGGCGCCGGCGGGCTGGCGTCGGCCCGGCTGATCGAGGGCCTGTTCGTGGCCGCGTTCGACAATCCGCCGCTGCGCGCGGGCGACGACGGTGCGGTGGTCGAGCCCCCGCCGGGTCACCGGCTGGTGGTCGCGACCGACGCGCACGTGATCGCGCCGTTGTTCTTCCCGGGCGGCGACATCGGCAGCCTCGCGGTCCACGGCACGATCAACGATGTCGCGATGATGGGCGCGGCGCCGCTGTGGCTCACCGCGAGCTTCGTGCTCGAAGAGGGACTGCCGCTCGCCGACCTCGCGCGCATCGTCCGGTCGATGGCGGCGGCGGCGGCGGCGGCCGGCGTGCCGGTGATCGCCGGCGACACCAAGGTGGTCGAGCGCGGCAAGGGCGACGGGGTGTTCGTGGCGACGACCGGAATCGGCGCGCTGCCGCCCGGGCGTCGGCTGGGCGGCGCGCTCGCGCGCCCGGGCGACGCGGTGCTGCTGTCCGGCTCGATCGCGCGCCACGGCGTGGCGGTGCTGTCGCGGCGCGAGTCGCTCGCGTTCGAGACCGACGTGGTGTCCGACACCGCGGCGCTGCACGGGCTGGTCGGCGCGCTGCTCGCCGCGCTGCCCGAGGGTGCGGTCCGCACGCTGCGCGACCCGACCCGCGGCGGGCTGGGCACGACGCTCAACGAGATCGCCCGGCAATCGCGAATCGGCATGCAGATCGACGAGGCGGCGATACCGATCGACCCGCCGGTGCGTGCCGCGTGCGAACTGCTCGGCCTGGACCCGCTCTACGTCGCCAACGAAGGGCGCTGCGTGGTGGTCTGCGACGCCGCGCACGCGGACGATGCGCTGCGCGTGCTGCGAGAGCACCCGCTCGGACGCGAGGCGGCCGCGATCGGCCGCGTGAGCGACGACCCGCACCGCTTCGTGCGGATGACCACGCCGTTCGGCGGCGTCCGCGTCGTCGACTGGCCCGTCGGAGAACCGCTGCCGCGGATCTGCTGAGCCGCGGCGCTCGGGCTGCTGGGCGCACCGCGGCGCGAACCGCGGCCGACCCCGGCGGACGCGCCGCCCGCTGGACTCAGACCCGGCCCCAGGCGGACGCCGTGTTCAGCACCGTGTGCAGTGCGTTGAACGCCTGGTACCCGGTCACGGGATTGCCGTACAGACCCCCGAGCGTGTTCGCGGTGTGGGACAGGTACCCGGCATGCCGGGTCAGTGCCGAGAGGTCGCTCCAGCGGCTCGGGCACACCGACTCGCAGCGGCCGCCCCATCCGCCGGGCGCGATCTGGGCTGCGCTGTGGAGAACGCTGAGACCCGCCTGGTGCCATTGAAGGGCCTTGCCGTGCTTGCCGGCTCGATGCAGCGACTCCGCGGTGTTGAGCATGTTGTAGCCGGTTTGCGAGAATCGGTGAAAGGCGTTCAGATCGCCGGACCCCGCGAACGGCAGCGCGGCCGTGGCCACGCCCTGGGCGATCGCCCAGGGGTCGCCCCTGCGGGCGCCGTCGATGATGCTGCCGGCCCCGGCCACCAAGGGCGCGAGGGGCGCCGCCGGCGTGAAGAGCAGCGCCGCCGATAGCGGCTGGAAAACCTGTCCGATGTTGAAGGCCATGGTGTCGACTCCTTGCCGAGGCGCCTCGGGCGACTGCACCGGCGCGTGTGGGTTCGAGAGGCCCCGATCGTGCCCGCGGGGGCGGCGCCGCGATAGCTGGGGCCGGCCCTGGGATCGACCTGGGGCCGGCCCTCGGACCGACCGCTCGGCTCCACGGCGGGTCGGACCGCCCCGGCGCGGCGCGGCCCGCGCGGTCACTCGAACGCGAGCGAGCCGTCCTCCAGATCCGCCCGGGGCAGCGCCGCCGCATCCGTCGCGTAGTCCTGCGTGTGCAGCCACGGGTCGCGGTCGCCCTGCCGGGGCAGCAGGTGCATCGAGCGCTGCAGGTAGCCCGGGTTGAAGTCCGCCTCGCGCACCCAGGGGTGCAGCGGCATGTCCGCGTCCTGCGGCCGCAGCCGCGGCACCACCACGTCGGCGCCGCGTGCCTGCATCGCCGTCAGCAGCCGGCACACCAGGTCGGCGAGCAGGTCCACGCGCAGCGTCCAGCTCGCGCGGAAGTAGCCGAACACCCACACGAGGTTGGGCACGCCGGTGAACATCGCGCCGCGCCAGCCGACGGTGCGCGCGAAGTCCACGGGTGCGCCGTCGACCGCGAACGCGATGCCGCCCATCATCTGCAGGTCGAAGCCGGTGGCGGTCACGACGACGTCGGCGGCGAGCGTCTCGCCGCTCGCGAGCCGCACGCCCTCGGGCACGAAGCGCTCGATCTCGCCGGTGACCACCGAGGCGGTCTTCTCGCGCACCGCGCGGAACAGGTCGGCGTCCGGGATGAACGCGATCCGCTGGCGCCACGGCGCGTAGCGCGGCGTGAAGTGGGTGTCGACGTCCACGTCCGGGCCGACGTGCGCGCGCACGTTGGCGAGCAGGTCGCGCGCGAGCGCCTCGGGCTCCTCGCGCGCGCGGCGCTGCAGGTTCCTGCCGTCGAACAGCAGCTTGCGGCGAACGATCTCGTGCACCCACTCGGGCGGCAGGTCGAGCGGCCGCAGCAGGTCGGCGAGCTCGTTCGCGTTGCGGCCGGTGATGAACCAGGTGGGCGAGCGCTGCAGCATCGTCACGTGCGCGCAGCGGCCGGCGATCGCCGGGATCAGCGTGGCCGCGGTCGCGCCCGACCCGATCACCAGCACGCGCCGGCCGGCGAGGTCCAGGTCGTCCGGCCAGTCCTGCGGATGGACGAGGCGCCCTGCGTAGTCCGCCCGGCCGGGCCAGTCGGGCGTGTAGCCGCGCTCGTGCCGGTAGTAGCCCTGGCACATCCACAGGAAGCGCGCGTGCAGCCGGAAGCGCTCGCCGGTGTCGTGCCGCACGCCCTCGACCGTCCAGCGCCGCTCGGCGGACGACCA
>JBIKMO010000262.1:0-6177 GCA_044359175.1 Burkholderiaceae bacterium
ACGGTCGGACGCGGTGCGCACCTGCTGGGCGAGCGCGACGGTGCGGTCGTCGAGCGCACGGTCGAACGGCGCGTCGGCGAGCGAGCGCGCCACGAGGAAGGTGACCGCGACCGACAGCGGCCACAGCAGCAGCAGCGGAGTGAACATCCAGTCGAGGATCTCGCCGAACAACGACCGCTGTTCGATCCGTTCGACCGCAGCCCGCTGGGTGCGTCGCATCCGGCGACGCGCCGCGCGCGCGCCGGTCTCGGCCGCGACCGGCCGCGCGCCGGCGTCCTCGCCCTCGAGTGGGTCGCGCAACCACGGCGTCGCGGGCCGCTCGCGGGTCTCGAAGAGATCGACCAGGTTGCCGAATGCCCGCCCGCCGCGCCACCAGGACACCCGGCGCTCGGGGGGGGCCGGCCTGCCGGCGGCTTCGCGCGGCGGATCCGGCAGCGGCAGGAACCCGGGTGCGTTCAGGGCTTGGCGCCGCTTTCGGGCGGCCGCTCCAGGCAGTAGCCGAGGCCGCGGACGGTGGCGATCCGCAGGCCGGCGCCTTCGAGCTTGCGGCGCAGCCGGTGCATGTACACCTCGATCGCGTTGTGGCTGACCTCATCGCCCCACTCGCACAGGTGGTCGACGATCTGCTCCTTGCTCACCAGACGGCCGACCCGGCCGAGCAGCACCTCCAGCAGCCCGGTCTCGCGGGCGGACAGATCGAGGGCCTGGCCGTGCAGCGTCGCGGTGCGACCCGCCTGATCGAAGACCAGATCGCCCAGCCGTAGCACGCTGGAGCCCCCTCCGTTGGCCCGGCGCACCAGCGCGCGGACACGTGCCTCGAGTTCGGACAGCGCGAACGGCTTGGCCATGAAGTCGTCCGCCCCCAGGTCCAGGCCCCGGACCCGCTGCTCGACCGAGTCGGCAGCGGTCAGGATCAGCACCGGCACCGGCACCTTCGACTCGCGTCCGCGCAGCCGCTTGAGCACGTCCAGCCCGCTCATCCGAGGCAAGCCCAGGTCGAGAATCAGCAGGTCGAACGGTTGGGCGGCCAACGCCGAGTCCGCGTCGCTGCCCGTGGTGACCCAGTCCACCGCATAGCCCGCTCTGCGCAGCGAACGGCACAATCCGTCGGCCAGCACGGTGTCATCCTCGGCGAGCAGGACTCTCATTGGAGCCGTTTCGTGTCGCGGGGCGGCCAGTGTAGCCCCGCGGCGGCGGGTTACGGAAGGCCGCAGGCGGCCGCGATCCGGGCGCGGGTCTCGGCGGCGACCTGCCGCGCGGACCGTGCGAAGTCCTCGTCGCGACCGGCATACAGGATCGCCCGCGACGAGTTGATCAGCATGCCGTACCCGGCGGAGTCGCGGCCGGCGGCGACCGTCGCCTCGACGTCGCCGCCCTGAGCGCCGATGCCCGGCACCAGCAGCGGCAGCCCGGGCGCGAGCGCGCGCACCCGCGCGAGTTCGGCGGGTACCGTGGCGCCGACCACCAGCCCGAGCTCGCCGCCCCGGTTCCACGGCCCGGCAGCGAGTCGCGCGACGCGCTCGTAGAGCCGCTCGCCGCCGACCTCCAGCGACTGAAGCTCGGCGCCGCCCGGGTTGGACGTCCGGCACAGCAAGAAGACGCCGCGACCGTGCCCGAGCCATGGCTCGACCGAGTCGAATCCCATGTACGGGTTCACCGTGACCGCGTCTGCCCGGTAGCGTTCGAATGCCTCGCGTGCGTACTGCTCGGCAGTCGAGCCGATGTCGCCCCGCTTGGCATCCAGGACCACGGTCACGCCCGGGTGCCGCGCGTGAACGTGGTCGATCAGCGCCTCGAGCTGGTCCTCGGCACGGTGGGCGGCGAAGTAGGCGATCTGGGGCTTGAAGGCACAGACCAGGTCCGCGGTCGCATCGACGATCGCGGTGCAGAAGTGCAGGAGCGCGTCCGGCCGACCGGCGAGATGGGGCGGGAAACGCGCTGGGTCCGGATCGAGACCCACGCACAGCATCGATCCGGAACGGGTCCAGGCCCGGCTGAGAGACAATGCGAACGACGAGGCGGCCATGGCGGCGCCGATTCTAACCGCGGGTCGCCACCCGCGCGCCGCCGGTGCCCCGCGCCGCAGCGCGGGCGCCCGCACGAGCTCCGCATCGATGCCGGTTGCCCTCTCCCGAAAGGATCTCGTGCTGCTCGGCCTGCTCACGCTGCTGTGGGGCGTGAACTGGCCGGTGCTGAAGGCTGGGGTCCAGGACTACCCGCCGCTCACGTTCCGTATGGCGAGCATGGCCGGCGCGGTCGGCCTGCTGGCACTGGTGGCCCGGGTGCAGGGCCACTCGCTGCGCGTGGCGCGCGAGCACTGGCGTGAACTGGTGCTGCTCACGCTCGCCAATGTGGTGGTCTGGAACCTGCTGTCGATCTATGGCGTGAAGCTGCTGTCGTCGGGACGCGCAGCGATCCTGGGCTACACGATGCCGGTGTGGGTCGCACTGATCGGCTGGCTCGTGTACCGGGACCGGCAGGACGCGCGAACGCTGTTCGGCGTGTTCGCCGCCTGCGGTGCGATCGTGCTGCTGCTCGGCGGCGAGCTCGCCACCCTGGCCGGGCGGCCGCTGGGCACGGGGCTGATGCTGGGCGCGGCGTTCAGCTGGGCGATCGGTACGCAGTGGATGCGCCGGCGACGGGTGCCCTTGGCCCTGGTCGCGCTGACGTTCTGGATGACCTCGATCGCGCTGGTGCTGAGCATGCCCATCGCATGGCTGCTCGAGCGCGACCAGTGGCTGCGCGCACCGAACCGGGTCGAATGGGGTGCGATCCTCTACAACACGTTCCTGGTGTTCGGCGCGGCCCAGCTGCTGTGGATCCGGCTCGCGTCGATCCTGCCGCCGGTGGCGAGCGGCCTGTCGGTGATGATGATCCCGGTGGTCGGGCTGGTCTCAGGGCGGGTGCTGCTCGGCGAGGTACCGACCTGGGGCGATCTGGCCGCGCTCGGGTGCGTGCTCGTCGCGATCGCCACCGTGTTGCTGCCCGCGCGGGCCAGCCGCTGAGTCGCGCGGTCGGTGCGGACCGCCCGGTGAGTCGGACGGTCGCCGTTGTTGCGTCGGCACGAAAAAAAACCGCCGAGCCCGGGCAACCCCCGGAACCCGGCGGCCAGCACGGGCGCCTTGCGCCCGCGAGCCCCACGGCCGGCGACGGGGGTCGCCGGCCGTGTCCGTCAAAGACCGATCACGCCGCCACCGTTGCGCGTGATCGCGATCGTCGCCGAGCGTGGCCGAGCGCTGCCGCCGTCCGGCCAGTGGCTGGTCCAGGCGGCCGGGTTGCCGATCTGCGCCGCGGGCGTGTCTTCGCCCGGGTGCTGGATGTTCACGAAGATCGTCTGCCCGTCCGGCGTCTCGGTGATGCCGGTGATCTCGCAGTCCTTCGGCCCGACGAGGAAGCGACGCAGCCGGGCGGTGGTCGGGGCCGCGCCGACTCGCGTGGCCTGCTGGCGCGTCGCCCCGGTGGAGTCTTGGTTCGTGATCGTCTTCGTGGCGCCGTCGTTCACCGTGCCGGGCAGTGCCGCGAGCAGCATGCAGTTGGTCACGTCGGTGTAGGCGCCGTCGTCGGTCTGGATCCAGCACACCCCGCGGCTGCTGAACCACAGCCCGTCCGGGCTCGAGAAGTCGTTGTCCGCGGTCAGCCCCGAGAGATTCACGTTGTCAGCGTTCGCGCTCGCCCGCGCGCCGAACAGGTAGATGTCCCAGGTGAACGTGGTGGCGGCCGGATCGCCGTTCGGCTCGAGCCATCGGATGATGTGCCCGTTGGGATTGCCGAACTGGTTGATCGTGCCGGCACGCACGTCGTTGTAGTGGCGCGGGTTCGCCGCGTCGGTCTGCGACAGCGACCGGTTGGACGCGTTGGTGTTCGTGAGCGTCATGTACACCGCCCCGGTCACCGGATCGACCGCACCCCACTCCGGGCGGTCCATCTTGGTCGCGCCCGCCGCGTCCGCCGCGAGACGGGTCGCGATCAGCACATCGGCCTGGTCGGAGAACGGGTAGGGCGTGTAGGCCGAGGTGACGTTGTTGGTGCCGAATCGCAGCTCGAGCCACTGCCCCGTACCGTCGGCGTTGAACCTGGCCGCGTACAGCTTGCCGTCGTCCAGGTACTTGTCGCCGGCAGCCATGCCGCGGGTGGCGTCGGCGGGATCCCAGTTGGCATTGGAGACGTACTTGTAGATGTATTCGTTGCGCGAATCGCAGCCCATGTAGAACACGATCGGGCGACCGGCGACCGGTCGGGCGACCCAGGCGCCCTCGTGCGCGATGCGGCCCATCGCGGTGCGCTTCTTGACCGGCGCGTTCGGGTTGAACGGATCGATCTCGACGTTCCAGCCGAACGTGTTCGGCGCGTTGCGGTAGTCCTGCGCGGCACTCGCGCCGGTGGCTTCGGCGTTCCACCGCCCGTACAGGTTGTCTGCGGTGTCGGGCGTCACGGTTGCCCACAGTTCGCGCCCGTTGCCGGCGACGCCGTAGCGCGCGAAGGCGGTGACCTCCTTGGCCGCACGCCGCGGATTGTCGGTGGCCGCGATGCGCCGGAAGTAGCCCGCCCAGTTCTCCTCGCAGGCGAGGTAGGTACCCCAGGGCGTGTAGCCGTGCGCACAGTTGTTGACCGTGCCGCGGGTGCGGCTGCCGTCGGGCGAGAACCGAGTCACCATGTACGAGGTCCGAGCGCACGGGCCGGAGATCATGCAGTCGGTCAGCGTGTGGACGCGGCGGTTGAACCCCGAGTCTTGTTTGTACGTCCACGTACCGTTCGCGTTCCGGAACACCTCGACCACCGACACGCCGTGCACGTAGAACTCCCGCAGCACCTCGTCGCCCGAGGTCCGGACCTGAGAGGCGCCGCTGCCGCTGGTGCTCACCCCGTTCGGGTGCAGGAACATCGGGGTGATCGCCTCGTGGTTCTGCACGAGCAGGCCGCGGTCGCTGGCGGTCGCGCTGTACCGGCCATCGGGGCCCATCGGGAAGAAGTGGATCCCGTCGTGGTGATCGCCCATCCGCCATGCGAACGTCGACGGCGCGTCGGTGCCGTCGTTGCGGTAGGCGGGCACGCCTGCGGCGATCGGGTCGCCCAGGCGCAGCAGCACCGAGTGGGTGTAGCCGGAGGCCAGCACGACCGCGTCGGCGGTGCTCTTGGCGATCGAGGAGAAGCCGAGCGCGGCCGGGCGCATCGGCGTGGCGGGCGCGGCGGGGGACGGTGCAGCGGAGATCGCGGTCGGACCAGTGTCCTCGCCGCCGCCGCCGCAGCCGGCCAGACCGGCGCCCGCGCCAACGAAGGTGAGCGTGCCGAGCCCGAGGCCGCCCCGCAGCAGGCCGCGTCGAGCAGGGCTCGCGAGCCGGGCGGTGATGACCTCGTCGATGTGGGTGTTCGGAGAGAGATTGGTGACCCGATCGTCGTCGTGACTGGACATGCGTGGTGCCTCCGTGAAGACCGCGCAGTTTCCGAACCGCCGATGACAGCGCGATGGCGCCACCGTGACCATTGCATTGCGCTGCGCCGATCCGCGGGGCGCAGGATGCACCGTCCGGCGGATGGCGCCCACCGGACGCGCCGGTGCCGCTTGCCCGCACCGGACCCCCGTTTTCCGATCGGCGCCGTCGTCGTGCTGTCGCATAATTGCCGGTAAGCCGCCAGAAGCGGCGATGCCGGTCGCGGGCCCATCCGCCTTGGCCGGACGTCCTCGGGACACGATCCTCCGGAACGTAAGGAACCGACATGAACGCTCCGCTCGATGCAGGCGCGCGGGAACGACTGGAACGCGCGCTGCGTGAAGTCACCCTCGACGACAAGTACGTGCTCGAGCGCGGTCGCGCGTTCATGTCGGGCACCCAGGCGCTGGTCCGGCTGCCGATGCTGCAGCGCGAGCGGGACCGGCGCGCTGGGCTGAACACCGCGGGCTTCGTCTCCGGCTATCGCGGCTCGCCGCTGGGCGGGGTGGACCAGTCGCTGTGGAAGGCGCGCGAGCACCTGAAACGGCACCGGATCGTGTTCCAGCCCGGTCTCAACGAGGAGCTGGCGGCGACTGCGGTCTGGGGTTCCCAGCAGGTGACTCTGACGCCCAGGGCGAGCGTCGACGGCGTGTTCGCGATGTGGTACGGCAAGGGCCCGGGTGTGGACCGCAGCGGCGACGTGTTCAAGCACGCGAACGCGGCCGGAACCGCCCGTCACGGCGGCGTG
>JBIKMO010000263.1:0-6144 GCA_044359175.1 Burkholderiaceae bacterium
TCGGCGCCGTCGCGGGCCTTGAGGAACGGCGGACCCCAGCCCCGCGTGTCGTCGCCCTCGCCCGGGCGCTCGACCTTGATCACCTCGGCGCCGAGATCGGCGAGCGCCTGCGTGCACCACGGTCCGGCGAGCACGCGGGAGAGGTCCAGAACGCGGAGTCCTTCGAGGGCGGCGGGCATGAGGGGCACTCGCGGGCAGGCCGTGCGGCGACCCACCGGATGGTAGCCCGATTGCCGGACCGCACCCCGCCGGCGCGCGAACGGCGCTGTGTTACCCTCGCGGGTCGACCCGAAACCACCGCCGAATCAAGGACATGAACTCGGCCGAGATCCGCCGCAGGTTCCTCGAGTACTTCGCGTCGCAGGGGCACACGATCGTACGGTCGTCGTCGCTCGTGCCGGCGAACGATCCGACCCTGCTGTTCACCAACAGCGGCATGGTGCAGTTCAAGGACGTGTTCCTGGGCAAGGATCTGCGGCCCTACCGTCGTGCGACCACCGCCCAGCGCAGCGTGCGCGCAGGAGGCAAGCACAACGACCTCGAGAATGTCGGCTACACCGCCCGGCACCACACGTTCTTCGAGATGCTCGGCAACTTCTCGTTCGGTGACTACTTCAAGCGCGAGGCGATCGGCTTCGCGTGGGAACTGCTCACCCGAGTCTACGCGCTGCCGCCCGAGCGCCTGTGGGTCACGGTCTACGCCGAGGATGACGAGGCCTACGGCATCTGGGCCGACCAGATCGGCGTGCCGCCCGAGCGCATCGTGCGCATCGGCGACAACAAGGGCGCCCGCTACGCGTCGGACAACTTCTGGCAGATGGCCGACACCGGGCCGTGCGGCCCGTGCTCGGAGATCTTCTACGACCACGGGCCCGAGGTGTCGGGCGGCCCCCCCGGCAGCCCCGACGCCGACGGCGACCGGTACATCGAGATCTGGAACCTGGTCTTCATGCAGTACGACCGCGACGCCGCGGGCACGCTCACTCCGCTGCCCAAGCCGTGCGTCGACACCGGCATGGGCCTGGAGCGCATCGCCGCGGTGCTGCAGGGCGTGCACAGCAACTACGAGATCGACCTGTTCCAGACGCTGATCCGGGCGGCCGCCCGCGAGACCGGCACCACCGACCTGGCCAACCCGTCGCTGCGCGTGATCGCCGACCACATCCGAGCGTGCAGCTTCCTGATCGTCGACGGGGTGATCCCCGGCTCAGAGGGTCGGGGCTACGTGCTGCGGCGCATCGCGCGCCGCGCGCTTCGCCACGGCCACCATCTGGGACAGGACCGGCCGTTCTTCCACCGCATCGTCCCCGACCTGCTCGAGGCGATGGGCGACGCGTATCCCGAGCTGCGCGAGGCGGCGCCGCGGGTGGCCGAGGTGCTGCGCCAGGAGGAGGAGCGCTTCGGCGAGACTCTCGGGCACGGGATGCAGATCCTGAACGCCGCGCTCGCCGGCGGCCCGAGCGTGCTGGACGGCGAGACCGCGTTCAAGCTCTACGACACCTACGGCTTCCCTCTGGACCTCACCGCCGACGTGTGCCGGGAGCGCGGCGTGACCGTCGACGAAGCCGGATTCGACGCCGCGATGAACCGCCAGCGCGAGGCCGCGCGGGCGGCGGGCAAGTTCCGCGCGGGCGGCTCACTCGAGTACGCGGGCGACACCACCCGGTTCCACGGATACGACCAGCTCGAGGTGCTCGATGCCCGGGTGCTCGCGATCTACGTCGGCGGCACGTCGGTGCCGCGCGCGCGCAGCGACGAGCGCGCGGTGGTCGTGCTCGACCGCACGCCGTTCTACGCCGAGTCAGGCGGTCAGGTCGGCGACCAGGGGTGGCTCGAGGCGTCGGGTGTGCGCTTCGCGGTCTCCGACACGCTGAAGGTGCAGTCGGAGGTCTTCGGCCATCACGGTCGTCTCGAGCAGGGGGAGCTCGCGGTCGGCGATACGGTGATGGCCCGGGTGCACGCCGCGCGCCGCTCGCGCACCATGCGCAACCACTCGGCCACCCACCTGATGCACTCGGCGCTGCGTGCGGTGCTCGGTGCGCACGTCCAGCAGAAGGGCTCGCTGGTCGACCCCGACAAGACCCGCTTCGACTTCTCGCACGACGCACCGATGACCGCGGACCAGATCCGCGCGGTCGAGGCGAGGGTCAACGCGGAGATCCTGGGCAACCAGGCGACCTCCGCACGCGTGATGGCCTTCGACGAGGCGGTCGCCGGCGGCGCGACCGCGCTGTTCGGCGAGAAATACGGCGACAGCGTCCGCGTGCTCGACATCGGCTCCAGCCGCGAGCTGTGCGGCGGCACACACGTGACCCGCACCGGCGACATCGGCCTGTTCAAGATCGTCGCCGAAGGCGGCGTCGCCGCGGGCATCCGCCGGGTCGAGGCGGTGACCGGTGAGGCTGCGCTCGCCTGGGTGCAGTCGCTCGAGGCGGTCTTGGGCAGCGCCGCGGCCGCGTTCCGCGTGCCTGCGGCGGAGCTGCCCGCGAAGATCGAGCAGCTGCTGGAATCATCGCGGGCCGCCGAGCGCGAGCTTGCGCGGCTGAAGTCCAAGCTCGCGGCCACCCGGGGCGACGAGCTGATCGCCCGCGCGATCGAGGTCAACGGACTGAAGGTGCTCGCCGCCGCGATCGACGGTGCCGACGCGAAGGCCCTGCGCGAGACCATGGACACGCTCAAGGACCGGCTGCGTCCGGCCGCGATCGTGCTCGCCGCGGTGGCTGACGGTCGGGTCCAGCTCGCCGCCGGGGTCACGCCCGAGGCGGTCGGTCGCATCAAGGCGGGCGAGTTGGTCAACTTCGTCGCGCAGCAGGTGGGCGGCAAGGGCGGGGGCAAACCGGACCTGGCGATGGCCGGGGGCTCGGATCCGGCCGCGCTGCCGGGCGCGCTCGCATCGGTCCGGGGCTGGGTCGCCGAGCGCGCGTGAGCGCGGCCGCCGACGGGACGGGTCCCGGCGGCGCAACGCCGATCGGCATCCGCACGCTGATCGCGCTGTCGATCCTCAACCACGTGGCGTTTGCCGGCACGCGGGTGTCGCTGACGCTCGGCGCGCTGCACCTGCAGCTGCCCACGGTGCAGGTCGGGTTCGTGCTGTCGCTGTTCAGCCTGCTGCCGATGCTGCTCGCGATTCCCGGCGGCCGGTGGATCGATCGCACCGGTGCGCGCTGGCCGATGACGCTGGGCACCGTGGTGATCGCGGTCGGGCTGGTGGTTCCGCTCGCGTGGCTTGCCACGCCCTCGCTGTTCGTCGCCTCGGTGCTGGTCGGCCTCGGGTTCATGCCGTTTCACCTCGGCATCCAGAAGCTGATCAGCGAGCACGGCGGCCCGGAGGAGCGCAGGCACAACCTGAGCCTGATGACGATCGGCTTCTCGGTCTCGGCGTTCCTCGGGCCGACCTGCGCCGGCTTCCTGATCGACGGCATCGGGCATCGGCTGGTCTTCGGCACGCTGGCGCTGCTGCCGCTGGCCGCGCTGTGGTGGCTGCGGGTGCTGAACGACAGGCTGCCCGAGGGGCGGCTGGTCGGGCCGGGCACCGGCCAGGCGCTGCGCATCCGCGACCTGCTGTCGACGCCCGAACTGCGCAGGCTGTACCTGGTGGTTGCGCTGGTGTCGACCGCGTGGGACGTCCACCAGTTCATCGTGCCGCTCTACGGGGCGCGCATCGGTCTGTCGGCGTCCGGCATCGGGCTGATCCTCGGGGCGTTCGCGATCGCGACCATGGTCGTGCGGATGGTCGTGCCGCTGTTCCTGATGGACCTGTCCGAGTGGCGTGCGATCCTGTTCGCGCTCCTGGTGGCGGGCGCGGTCTACGCGGTCTACCCGGCGTTCTCGTCGCTCGAGTCGCTGCTCGCGCTGTCGTTCGTGCTGGGGCTGGGGCTGGGCGTGTCGCAGCCGATGACGCTGTCGATCCTCGCGCGCTCGGCGCCGGCGAACCGGCTCGGCGAGGCGAGCGGGTTGCGGGTGATGCTGGTGAACGGCACGCAGACCGTCCTGCCCACCGCGTTCGGCGCGCTGGGCGGCGCGTTCGGCATCGCGGCGTTGTTCTGGGGGATGGCTGCCGTGCTCGGCGTGGGGTTCGCCGGGCTGGCCCGCGTGGTGTTCCGCCCACGCGACTGACCGCGTGCGGCGTGGCGGGCGCGCCGCATCCAGGTTCGCGGAAGGTGGGTTGCGCGCTGCGCGGCGAGGTGCGCGGCTAGACTGGCGGCCGGGTTCCGGAGGCGGAACCGACTCCGGGGGAGAGGCAATGGACGTCGCAGGCACGCTGACCACGATCCAGCAGATCGTGATCCAGTTCGGACTGAAGCTGATCGGCGCGTTCGCGCTGTGGTGGGCGGGTCGGGCGCTGATCTCGCTCTCGATGCGGATGATCCAGGCCGCGCTCACCGCCCGCCAGGTGGACGCGACGCTGCAGCGCTACCTGGTGTCGATCATCGGCGTGGTACTGAACCTGGTGCTGGTGATCGGCATCCTCGGGTTCTTCGGCTTCGAGACCACGTCGTTCGCGGCGCTGCTCGCCGCCGCCGGCGTCGCGATCGGCGCCGCCTGGAGCGGGCTGCTGTCGAACTTCGCGGCCGGGGCGTTCCTGATGGTGCTGCGCCCGTTCAAGGTCGGCGACTACATCGCCGGCGGCGGGGTCGAGGGCACGGTGCGTGAGATCGGGCTGTTCTCGACCACGATCATGGCGCCCGACCACGTCGTGACGATGGTGGGCAACGCCAAGCTGCTCGGCGACACGGTGCGCAACTATTCGGCGGCACGCTACCGCCGCGTCGACCGCCTCGCGCAGATCGACCACACGGTCGATCCAGCCGATGCGATCGCGCGACTGAAGGCCCGTCTGCCGTCGATTCCGAACGTGCTCGCCGACCCGTCGCCGGACGTCGAGATCCTGGACTTCAACGCGCTGGGCGCGCTGCTCGCGGTGCGACCGTATTGCCATACCGACCACTACTGGCAGGTGTGGTTCGACACCAATCGCGTGATCCGCGAGGAGTTCGCGCGCGCGGGCTATGCGGTCCCGGCGCATCACGAGGTACGGCTGGAGGCGTCGGCGCCGCGCGCGTCGCAGGCGTAGCGCGGGTTGGTCGCGCGGCGGCGCGCGGGTATCATCTGCGGCCCGACGTTCCCACCGCGCCCCGGGGCGCGACCACGATGTCCGAACCGATGGCCTTCGACCGTGAGGTGGACGCCCGCGGCCTGAACTGCCCGCTGCCGATTCTGAAGGCCAAGAAGGCGCTGGCCGAACTCGCCAGCGGCCAGGTACTCAAGGTGGTGTCGACCGACCCGGGGTCGCTGCGCGACTTCCAGGCGTTCGCCCGGCAGACCGGCAACGACCTGGTCGGTCAGTCGGAGTCCGACCGCACCTGGACCTTCCTGCTGCGGCGTCGCTGACGCGGGCTGCGTCGGGCCGCGGCGGGCCGCGCGCGAGCGCGCGTCAGCCGAGGCGCGAGCGTTGCTCTTGCAGCCGGACGAGCGTCGCCTCGGAGCCGGCCAACCGGTCGCGCTCCTGGGCGACCACCGCGGCCGGGGCCCGCTCGACGAAGCTCGCGTTGCCGAGCTTGCCCGCCGCGCGGCGTCGCTCGCCGTCGACCCTCGCGATCTCACGGTCGAGCCGCTCGCGCTCCGAGACCGGATCGACCTCGACCTTCAGCATCAGGCGGAACTCGCCCACGATCTGCACCGGCGCGACCGCGGCGGCCGGCAGTGTGTCCACGCACTCGACGCCGGAGAGCTTCGCGAGCACCTGCAGGTAGCCGGCGTGGGCCTCGGCCCGCGCGCGCGGCCCGGCGATCGCGAGCGGCAGGCGCTGTGCCGGCGAGATGCCCATCTCCCCCCGCAGCGCGCGGCAGGCGTCGACCATCGACTTGAGCTCCGCGACGCTGGCCTCGCTCTGCGGATCGATCTTGCCCGGTTCGGCCACCGGGAACCGCTGCCCGACGATCGAGTACCGGGCTTCGGCGAGCGCCGCGGCGAGTGCCTCGCCTTCGAGTCGCTGCACGCCGCGCTCGCCGTAGCGCCGTGCGAGCGGCGCGACCTTCTGCCAGAGCGCCTCGGTGATGAACGGGATCATCGGATGCGCAAGCCGCAGCACGGTCTCGAGCACCCGCAGCAGCGTGCGGCGCGTGGCGCGCTGCACCGCCTCGT
>JBIKMO010000056.1:0-19885 GCA_044359175.1 Burkholderiaceae bacterium
CTCCAGGATCTTGAGCCGAGGCAGCGTCGCCTTCAGCCCCATGCTCTTGAGTTCGATCGGCGCAGGCACTGCGACGCTCCGGAGACGGCGCGCGACGGGGCACGCGACTCTGGCGCGTATGATACCGACTCGTCCCCCGCAACCGCCGTCCCTGCCATGCCTCAGTCGCGGCCATTCTCCATCCTGGCGATCGGCCTCGCGACGCTCATGCTCCCCGGCTGTGCGAGCTCCGATCGCAACCGCGGCGGCCTGTTCCAGCCGTACCGCATCGACGTCCCGCAAGGCAACTACGTCGACCAGAGGATGCTCGACCAGGTCCTGCCGGGCATGACCCGCGAGCAGGTGCGTTTCGCGCTGGGCACGCCCCTGCTGATCGATCCGTTCCGCCCGGATCGCTGGGACTACGTGTTCCGCTACCAGCATGCGAACGGTGACGCCAGCGTGCGGCGCGCGACCGTGTTCTTCGCCGACAACCGCGTGGCCCGCGTCGAGGCCTCCGAACTCCCGGCGGACGACGGCACCGATCCGGCCCTGCCCGGCTACCAGCGCCGCCAGGGGCGATTCCGGTGAGCCTGCGCATCGCGGTCGCCGGCGCCTCCGGACGAATGGGCCGCACGCTGATCGAGGCGGTGCTCGCCGCGCCCGACCTGAGGCTCGCCGGTGCGCTCGAAGCCGATGGCGCAGCAACCCTCGGGCGGGACGCCGGCGAGCCGTTCGGGCGGACCACCGGAGTCAGGGTCACCCACGACGTCGCGAGCGCCATCGGGTCGTCCGACGTGCTGATCGATTTCACCCGACCCGAGGGCACGCTCGCGCACCTGCCCCGGTGCGTCGAGGCGGGCGTACGGATGGTCATCGGGACGACCGGTTTCGACGAAGCCGGCCGGCGGGCGATCGCCGAGGCGGCGACCCGGACCGCGATCGTCTTCGCGCCGAACATGAGCGTCGGGGTCAACGTCGCGCTTCGGTTGGTCGAGGCCGCGGCGCGGCTGCTCGCCGACGGCTACGACGTCGAGGTGATCGAAGCCCACCACCGTCACAAGGTCGATGCGCCGTCGGGCACGGCACTCGCGCTCGGGGCGGCCGCCGCGCGGGCGCTCAACCAGCCGCTGGAGCAGATCGCGACCTGGGCACGCCACGGCACGACCGGCGAGCGGCCCCCCGGGTCGATCGGATTCTCGGTGGTGCGGGGCGGCGACATCGTCGGCGATCACACCGTGATGTTCGCCGGCACCGGTGAACGCATCGAGATCACGCACCGCTCGTCCAGCCGCGCGAACTACGCGGCCGGCAGCCTGCGAGCCTGCCGCTTCCTCGCGTCCCGCGCCACTGGCCTGTTCGACATGCAGGACGTGCTCGGGCTGCGCGCCGACTGATCCAGACCGCACCGATCGGTCGAACACGCGGGAGGTAGCCGGGCTGTTCGTCGGGTGACCGCCGACGGGGCGCCCGCGGCCGTCGATCCCAGGGATTCGTACGCCGGTCGGCGCGCGCTCGTCCGGCCGCGGTCGGTGCCTTACACCGGTTGTCGCTCGAAAACAACGTCTTGTGGCCAGGGACTGCCTCAAGGACGGATTCGGATGCGACCGGACGGGACGATGGGTGGTCGGCGGCTGCGGGCCGCGCTCTGCGGAACCGCGATGGCCCTCGGCAGCGTCGGCGCGGCCGCGGACGAGGGCGACGAGCAGGGTTTGCGAGCCCGCGCGGAACAGGTGCTCAACCAGGTGCGGCAGCAGGTGGCGCGTTGCGACGCCGGGCATCCCGCAACCTCGGTCGCGGTGGCGCAGGACGCGACTGCCGGCGGTGACCCGGGGTCCGACCGGCCCCCGCTGCGCTGGAACCCCCAGCTGGCGGAAGCCGCGGCGCGTCACACCGGGGCGATGGCGCGTACCCGGGTGTTCGCGCACGTCGGTTCGGACGGCACGACCGTGCGCGAGCGCGTAGCCGCGACCGGCTATCGCTGGCAGGCGGTGGCCGAGACGCTCGCCGCCGGCCAGCCCGACCTGATTCAGGCGGTTCGCGACTGGCTCGCGAGCGCCTCGCACTGCGCGGCACTCGTCGACGCCCGGTACACGGAATTCGGGATCGCGCGGTCGTCCGCGGTTCATCCGTCCGACGCGTATCGCACCTACTGGACGCTGGTCCTCGGCCGGCCGCGCTGACCGCGGGCATCGGCGCACCGCCGGGCGGCAGCGCTCACCGTCCCGGTGCGCGCTCGGTGCCGGCCGGCTCGACCGATCCGAATCGTGCACCCACCACAGCCCTATAATCGGCGCCCATGCAGGTGCGCCGTGTCTGTGCAGCCGCCGGTGCGGTCACGATCAACCTCCTTGCTGCCGCAGGGCTGCTGTCGATGGCCTCGCCCGCCATCCGCCCGCCCTCGTCACCCGAGCCGATCGTCGCTCGGCTGATCGAGCCGGCGGAACCGCCGCCCGCCGCCGTCGAGCCGGTCCGCCCGCCCGACCGGGCACCCGCCGCGCGCGATGCGCCCGAGCGGACGTCGGCCGCTCGCGAAGCCGTCCACCGCGTCACCGCGCCGCCCGATCAGCTCAGGGCGCCGCAGGCCGCCAACCGCGTGGTGTCCTCGCGGAACGCCGGGGCGATCGCGATCGACGCGTCCGCCGTCTCCACGCCGGCGGTCGCAGCAACCGACACCGCCACCGCCACGCCCGCCACCGCCACGCCCGCAACGGCCACGCCCGCCACCGCCACGGCTGCAGCCGACGCGACCGCCACCGCCACGGCTGCAGCCGACACGACCGCCACCGACCGGCGCCAGTCCGGCCTGCTGCCGACCGCGGTCGCAGTCGCCGGCGCCGGCGCCGCAGCGCAGCAGGCCTGGGGCATGGCCCTCGGTCCGTCGGACCCGCGGTTCCCGGGGGCCGGCGAGCCCTCGGATCGGGCAGCCGGGGGCCCCGCGCGCCAAGGCCCGCGGGTCGATGCGAGCTGGACCGGGAACGTCGCTCCGCTTTACCCCGGCGCCGCGCGCAGGCTCGGCGAGCAGGGCGAAGTGCGGCTCGACGTGCATGTCGGCGCCGACGGGACGGTACTGGAGGTTCGGCTGCGCCGCTCGAGTGGCTCGACCACGCTCGACCGCAGCGCGATCGACACGGTTCGGCGCTGGCGCTTCACCCCCGCGCGGGTCGACGGCCAGGCGATCGACGCCTGGTACCGCGACTGGACCTGGACCTTCAGGCTGGAAGGGTAACGGGCATGAACCCGTCTCCGCTCGGCTGGGCGCATTTCTGGGAGGCCGCAGACGCGGTCACCCAGGGCGTCGCGGTGCTGCTGCTCGCGATGTCGGTGGCGAGCTGGTACGTCATCCTCGCCAAGACCTGGTCGGCCTGGCGGCTCAGGCGGGGCGCGCGGGCCGCACTCGGCCGGTTCTGGTCAGCCGCATCGCTGGACGCGGCCCTCGAGGGGCTGCGCCGCGACGACCCCGAGCGCGTGTTCGCCCCGTTGGCCGATCGCGCGACCCGGGCGGCCCACCTGCCGGCGGACGCGACACTCGGTGCGTCGGTGTCGCGCGACGACGCGATCACCCGGGCCTTGCGTCAGGAGATCACGCAGACCGCGTCGAGACTGGAGTCCGGGCTGACCTTCCTTGCCTCGGTGGGCAGCACCGCGCCGTTCGTCGGCCTGTTCGGCACGGTCTGGGGCATCTACCATGCGCTGGTCGGCATCGCGTCGTCCGGGCAGGTGATGATCGACCGCGTCGCCGGACCGGTGGGCGAGGCGCTGATCATGACCGCCGCCGGCCTCGCGGTCGCGATTCCCGCGGTGCTCGCCTACAACGCGCTGACCCGCCTGAACCGGGTGGTGCTCGCCGAACTCGACGGCTTCGCCCACGATCTGCTCGCGCTGCTGACCGCCGGCCGGCGCGTCGACGCCGATGGTTCCGATGCACACGCGCCCGACGGGGCGCTTCGCATCGCGGACCGCTGACCCCGCCCGAGCACACGATGTCCTTCGGCAGCTTCGACCCGGACGGACCGCGGATGCGGCCGATGGCCGAGATCAACACCACGCCGTTGGTCGACGTGATGCTCGTGCTGCTGGTGATCTTCATCATCACCGCGCCGCTGCTGACGCACGCGATCCGCCTCGACCTGCCCAGCGCCCAGGCGCCGGCATCGACCGACCGAATCGAGACCGTGACCGTGTCGATCGACGCGCAAGGCCGGGTGTACTGGAACGACGAGCCGGTCGCGGACCCCGCGGACCTGCGCGAGCGCCTGGCGCGAGCGGCGGCGGGGACGCCGCTGCCCGAGCTCCACCTGCGCGCGGACGCGCAGGTGCGCTACCAGGCGATCGCCGAGGTGATGGCGGCCGCGCAGCAGGCCGGGCTCACTCGGATCGGGTTCGTCACCGACCCGCGTCCGGCGCCCCGGACGCCCGCGCCGCCGCTCGGATCCGGCCGCTGAGCACCGGCCCGATCAGAGCGCGAAGCGCATCGCCGAGACCAGGGCGGACGGGACCTCGACGCCGCCCGTGGCCCGTGCCTCGTACGTGGCATCGGCAGGCAGGGTCGCAACCGCCGCGCCCAGCGCCTCGAGCCGATCGCCGAGCATCCGGTACACGCTGTCATCGAAGCGCATCGCCTCGATCGGCGCGACCGCCGCGCCGTCCTCGACCCAGAGACTCGCGAAGCGGGTCATCCCGGTGACCCGGCCCGCCGGCCGGTCCGAGAAGTTCAGGTACCAGAGGTTGGAGACCAGGATGCCCGTGCCCAGTCGCGCGAGCGTGGCGCCCGGCGACAGCTCACCGGGCGCGACACGCAGCGACTCGGCCACCTCGGACACGGCCGCAGCGTTCGACACCAGTCCGTACTCACGCGCGCTGCGCGGCGACACCAACAGGCCGGCGAAACGCCCGTGTTCGATCAGCGGCACGCGGCGCGGCCGCGGATATCCATCGCCCTGGAAGCCCGGCGCCAAGCCGGTGCCCAGGTCCTCGGCGAACGTGAGCAGCGGCGACAGCGTCGCCCGCCCCGAGGCCAACTGGGCGAGCGGCGACTGGCCGCTGCGGTGGGCCCGCGCCGAGAATCCGCCCCAGTTCAGCAGATCGAGCAGGTCCGCGAACGCCTGGGGCGCGAGCAGCACGCGGTACGAACCCGGCGCGAGCCGACGCACCGGCCGGGCGATCACCGCGGCGTCGGCGAGCGAGGCGGAGATCGCGCGCGCGAGCGCGTCCGCCTGCAGCGTCTCGCCCGACCAGGACGCCTTGACCGCACGGCGCTCGCCGGCCGCGTCGGCATCGGGCGGCAGGTGGACCGACCAGTCGAACGCGACGCGTGACCTCAGGTACCACTGGCGACTGCCGGTCGAGCTGCAGAAGCCGCGGGCGATCGGCCCGGCCGCGCAGAACCCGACCAGGTCTGCGTCGCCGGCCGCTGCGGCGACGCAGTCGACGAACGCGGCCCGGTCGAACCCGCGCTCCGCGGTCGCGTCGTCGCTGCGCACCGGGGCACGATTCAGATCGAGCCAGGGGTCCGGCTCGCTGTCGGCGATCGCACTGCGCAGCGATCCGATCGCCGCGACCACCGACGCATCGAGCGCTTCGGTGCCTGCGTCGAGCCCGGGCAGCGTGATCGCGTGCAGCGCCTGGCGTTCGCCGTCCACGAGACGCAGCCGCGCGACCGCACGCTCGACCCGCCCGGCCTGACGTAGGCGACCGTGGTTGATCCGCACGAACTCCGACGCCTCGGCCTCGAGCGTCGCGGCGATCACCTCGCGGCCCCGTGCGCCGCGTTCGAGCGCGTCGGCGAGTCGATCGAACAGCGCCCGCATGCGTCAGCGCTCGGGGGAACGGGCGTGCGCCCGCCGATCCGCCGATCGGAGGCGCACGGTCAGCCGCCCCCGAACACGTCGACGGCGCGAAACAGGCACGCCGGCGACGCGTGTCCGACCTGGATCACCTGACCCGGCTCGCCCTTGCCGCAGAACGGCGTGCCGAGCACCTCCACGGTCGTCGGGTCGCCGACCGCGTCGAGACCGCGCCAGAAGGTCGCGGAGACGCCCCGATAGCCGGGGTTGCGCACGACCGAGGTGAGACGGCCCGCCTCGATCAGCCGCCCCCATTCGCAGCCGAACTGAAACTTGTTGCGCGCGTCGTCGATCGACCACGACGCGTTGGTGCTCATCAGCACACCGCGCTCGACCGCGGCGATCATCGACTCCAGGCTGGTCGAGCCGGGCTCGACGTTGAGGTTCGCCATCCGGTCGATCGGCGGGCGATGCCATCCCACCGCCCGGGAGTTGGCGGTGCCCTCGAGCACGGCGCCCCGCGCGGCGGCGCGGGCCCGCGACAGCCCGCCGCCGAGGGGGCGCTGCAGCACGCCGTCGCGGATCAGCCAGACCTTGCGCGCGGCCTCGCCATCGTCGTCGGCGGCGTAGCCGGCGAGCTCGCCGGGGACGCTCGGATCGAAGGTGACGTTCAACAGCGGCGACCCGTAGCGGTAGCGGCCGAACATGTCGAGCGTGACGAAGCTGCCTCCCGCGAAGTTGCGTTCGTCGCCCAGGATCCGGTCGAGCTCCAGCGGATGGCCGATCGACTCGTGGATCTGCAGCATCATCTGGTCGGGCGCGAGCAGCAGATCGCACACGCCGCTCGGGCACTCGGGCGCGGCCAGCAACTGCAACGCCTCGTCGGCGACCCGCGCGCCGCCACCGATCAGCCCGCTGGCCCGGATCACCTCGAAACCGCCCTGTCGCGCGAAGCCGTTGTACTGCCCGGCCAGCGTACGGGTCTGCGACACCGGACCGTCGACCGCGGTCGCCTCCAGGTTCGCCTCGACGTAGCGCCGGGTCTGCCGAACGCGCCACCGGCCGTCGATCTGGAGCGCCTGCTCGCCGCGGGTCACGGCGAGCCGCGCGGTCCACGAGACGATCCGCGGGTCGCAGGCGAGCGACTGCGACTCGGCGTGAAGCAGCCCGAACAATTCGGGTCGCGCAGGCAGGGCCTCGCCGCACGGACCCGCGTCGTCCGGCAGCGGCCGATCGTCCAGGACCGCGTCGAGCTCCACGCCGTCGAACACGCCATGCCGCTCGGCGAGGCGCGCCCATTCGTCGGCGACGCGGGCCGCCGCGTCGAGCCCGGCCGGCGACAGATCTGCGCTCGCGCAGTAGCCGACCCCGTGGCGCCGCCAGACCGTGACCATCGCGCCGGCGTCGGCGGTCGTCTCGATCGGCATCCGCCGCGAGCGGCGGACCATCAGCCGCTCGGTCTGCGTACGCACGATTCGAAGCGCGACGCGGGCGCCGGCAGACGGGGTCCCGACCCGAAGCGGTGCGTCGATCATCGAGTCGGTCGCGCCCAGGGCACGGCAGCGCGCCCGCGCGGTCAGTGCGGGTTCAACCAGCCGAGCAGCGCCTGCCAGGTTGCCCGGTCCTGCTCGACGCGCCGCTCGGGCACGTCGAACAACGACAGCCCGTGGGCCGCGAGATGAACGTAGTTCTGCGTGTCCCGCAGATAGCCAACCACAGGCACCCCGATCTGACCGACGTAGCGCATCAGCTGCTCGGCGGCGCGGGTGCGCGGATCGACCCTCATGCCGACCACCGCCACGGAGTCCTCGAAGCGCCGGCCATTGCTGAACTCGTCCTTCAGCGAACCCAGGAACCGGCTCGTGGCGAGGATGTCGAACATCGATGGCTGCAGCGGCACGAGCACGCGATCGGCGATCCGCACGACCTCGGAGAGCTTGCGTCCCTCGATCTGCGCGGGCGTGTCGAGCACGACGTGGGTGACGCCTTTCGGCGGGCGCGCGAACGGCCCTGCAAGGTCCCAGGTGCGGATCGGCGCCGCGGCACCCGGGCGCAGGTCCAGCCACGCCTTGGCCGAAGCCTGACGGTCGACGTCGCCGAGCATCACCGGCGTATTGGCCGCGGCGTAATAGCCGGCGATGTTGGTCGCGAGCGTGGTCTTGCCCACCCCGCCTTTCGGATTCACCACAGCGATCACTGGCATCTTCTTCGGCGCTCCCGGAGTGCGTCGCCCGGCATGGCGGACGTCGTCGTTGTCCCGGGAGGGGATTCTACCCGCGCGCGAAGGGGTCGGGCACGGTGCTTGAGGGTGGCCGACACGTGAGCGGCGGCGCTGCGGCCCGTTCAGATGCCGCGCAGCGCCTCGATCACGAGTGCGGGCGTCAGGAGTTCGGGCAGCACGCGGGGCGCACCGCCCCCGGCCCGATAGACCAGGTAGAGCGGCACGCCGTTGCGCCCGTGCTTCGCGAGCGCCTCGGTGATCCTCGGATCGCGCTGGGTCCAGTCGGCGCGCAGTGCGACCACGCCGAGCCGCCGCATCTCGTCGACGACCGCGTCGCGTTCGAGGACGAGCTTCTTGTTCGCCTGGCAGGTGACGCACCAGGCGGCGGTGAAATCGACGAACACCGGCCGTCCGGCGGCGAGCGCTGCCTCGACTCGCCGGTCGGACCAGGGCTCCCATGGGAAGTCGCTGGGCGCGGCAGGCGACGCCGTCGTCGTGGCATCGGTCGCGACCGCCGTCGTCGTGGCGACCGGCGCGATCAGGCCCGCCGCGAGCGCGACACCGACGGTCGCGGTTGCCCAGGCGATCGCGGGGCGTCGCGGCGAACCCGCCGCGAAACGGCCCCACGCCCACGCCGCCGCGGCGATCGCCACCGCCGCCAGCAACAGCCGGAAGACCGCGTCCGCCCCGGCCTGCTGTGCGAGCACCCAAGCGAGCCACGCGGCGGTCGCGTACATCGGGAACGCGAGCGCCTGGCGCAGCGTCTCCATCCAGCGCCCCGGCCGCGGCAGCACGCGCAACCACGCGGGAACGAACCCGAGGACGACGTAGGGCGCGGCCATGCCGAGCCCGATCGCGGTGAACACGGCGAGCGTCACCAGCGCCGGCTGCGCGAGCGTGAACCCGAGCGCCGACCCCATGAACGGCGCGGTGCAGGGCGTGGCCACGAGCACTGCGAGCACGCCCGCACCGAACGCGCCCGCGGTCGAGTCGCCGCCCACGCCGCCCAGCCGCGTGAGCGACGCGCCGAACTCGAACACGCCCGAGAAGTTCAGACCGACCGCCACGAAGAGCAGCGCCATCGCGGCGACGAAACCCGGCGCCTGCAGCTGGAACCCCCAGCCGACCGCCTCGCCGGCCGCACGCAGCGCGATCAGCAGCCCGCCGAGCACCCAGAACGACAGGATCACGCCCGCGCCGAAGGCCAGCGCGGCGCGGCGCATCGCCCGGGTCGCGTCCGCGCCGTGGGCCGACCGCGCGAAACCCATCACCTTGAGCCCGACCACCGGAAACACGCAGGGCATCAGGTTCAGGATCAGCCCGCCGAGCACACCCGACACCAGCGCGAGCGCCAGCCCGGCCGCGTCCAGTGGCACCGACGCCGCAGACCACGCGCCCGCGGGCGGGCGCTCGGCGACCGAGACCGGCGCGCCGGCGGGCGCGGGCGCAGCGTCCGCCCGGGCCTGTACCGACACCGCCCGTCCGTCGGCCACGAGCAGCCCGGTCAACGCATTCGGCACGGCAGCACCATCGGCCAACGCGAGATCCAGCCGCCAGCCCGACGCCGTACGCAGCAGCGGCTGCGGTGCGGGTGCCGCGACGATGCCGGGCTCGTAGGGGAAGAACTCCGCCCGCGCGATCGTGGACTGCGCACGGTCCGCCTCGAACGCCAGCGCGAGCCCGCCCCCATCGCGATGCAGCCGCGCCGCGATCGGCGACGCGTCGTCGGGGATCGTACGCGCCGCCAACTCGAACAGTGCCGCGTGGCGGGACGGCCCGGACGCCTCGCCGTCGCCGCGCACCGGCAGTTCGAGGGCGATGCGCGCCTCGCCTGGGATGCATACGTCCTTGCACATCAGCCACTGGGCGAACGCCTCGAAGCGCACGGCCGAGCCCGTCTCTGCGCGCGGCACCGTGGCGGCAAACGGCAGCACCACCTCGCCCTCGTAGCCGTAGTTGGCCAGCGGCCCGACCCACAGGCGCTGGGGCGCCGGCCAGCGCAGCGGGTCGAACCGCGTGCCCTCCGGCCCGACGGGGGCGAGCTGCGTGGCCAGGCCGGAGTCGCCTGGATTACGCCAGTAGGTGTGCCAGTGCGGCGCGTGCCGCAAGCGCAGACCGAGCTCGACCGGCTCGCCCGCCCGCAGCGACGCGGTGCGCGCGATCAGCTCCACCTCGACCGCGTCCACCTGCTGCGGTCCGATGCGCGCTGCGATCGCCGCCTGCGCGAGCAGTGAGGGCGCGGTGCCTGCCGCCGTAGACATCGTCGCGGCGCCCGCCGGCGCCTGGGCCGAGGCCGTGCCTGTGACCCCGACCAGCAGCACGCTACCCGCGGCGGCCGCGGCCCGCACGAACCGGCGCGCCCATGCGATCCCCGCAGCGCGCGCCGCGGCACCGCTGTGCGACCGTCGGACCGTACGAGTCTGCATGCGCGGGATGCTACCCGATCCCGCCGAGCGGCCCCGCCGCGTCCGGCGCCGCCCGCCGCACGTCCAGCGGCTTGACCCCGGATCGCCGGGTCCCTACCATCGGTTGGATGGAAGAAGATCTGCAGGCGCTGCAGCAGCGCATCGAGCGGCTGCTCGCGAACGCCCGGCGGCTCGCAGAAGAGAACCAGCGCCTGCGGGCCGAACTGGCCGACTGCACCGAGTCGCGCCATCGCCTGGAGGGCAGGATGCTCGCGGCACGCCAGCGGGTCGAAGCCGCACTCGCCCGTCTGCCGGCCGCCGTCGGCGACGCGGCCCACTGAGATGGAACAGATCGACGTCCGTATCCTGGACCGCGACTATCGGCTGGCCGTGCCCGCGGACGAGAAAGCGCTGCTGATCGACGCGGTCCGCGTGGTCGACGAGAAAATGCGCGCGATCCGCGACGCGGGCCGCGTCGCCGGCGTCGACCGGATCGCGGTGATGGCGGCACTGCAGCTCGCCAACGAGCTTCTCGGCGCGCGCGCGGCCGTCACCTCGACCGGCGGGGACGTCGAGACCGTCCGTCGCATCCGCCGTCTGACCGAGACGCTGGACGCCGAGATCCGGAGGCAGGAATCGCTATTCTGACGCCCGGCGTAGGCCGATCGTCGGACGCGCTTGGTCGGTCTCGCCGTGGCCGTTAGAATCGGGACAACCCTGCGGTGTTCGACCAGGCCGTACATTCCTTGAACCAATGCGAAAGCATCCAGGTCGCGGGTCAATGTCGGCGTCACTGTTGTGATCGTCCCAATGCGCGGACGAACCTGATGTGATGCCACTCGCGGCCGCCCTGAACTTCACGGTTCAGGATGCCGGCCGACCGGCACAGGCGGGGTTCCCCTCTCTGCTGCGGCGAGCGCCCTGCGGCGCACGCGGCACGGATCGATCGCCGCGATGAGTCTGCCTCGGGCGCGCGCCTTCTGGCTCATGAAATCCGAGCCGCACGAGTGCTCGATCGACGACGCCCTCGCGGCGCCTGGCGCCACCGTACCCTGGGTCGGCGTACGCAACTACCAAGCGCGCAACTTCATGCGCGATGCCATGGCGGTCGGCGACGGCGTGATCTTCTGGCACTCGGGGTGCGAGCCCCCGGGCATCGCGGGCCTGGCCGAGGTCGCGAGCACGCCGTATCCCGATCCGACGCAGTTCGAACCCGGCTCGCCCTACTTCGACCCGAGGGCGACTCGCCAGGCTCCGCGATGGGCGCTGGTCGACGTGCGAGCGCTGCGGCGCACGCGCTTCGTCACGCCCGCGACGCTGCGCGAGCACCCGGCGCTCGCCGGCATGCAGGTGCTTCGCCGCGGCAACCGGCTGTCGATCACGCCAGTCACCGCGGCCGAGTGGCGCACGCTGAACACGGAATTGCTCTGACCCCCCCCGACAAGATGCGCCCCAGGCGCGGCGCCGGTGCCCACCGGGCGATCCGCCGGCCTCCGACCCCGTGGACCTGACGATCGTCGCGGCGCTGCTCGCCCTGGGCGCATTCACGGGCTTCGCGGCGGGACTGCTCGGGATCGGCGGCGGCATGCTGATGGTGCCGTTCATGACCATGCTGCTCGGCCAGGTGGGCTTCCCGGCCGAGCACGTGGTCAAGGCCGCGATCGCGACATCCCTGACCACGATCGTCTTCACGTCGCTGTCGAGCGTACGCGCGCACCACGCACGCGGCGCGGTGCGATGGCCGATCGTGCGCACGCTCGCGCCCGGCATCCTGATCGGTGCGCTCGCGGGCGCACACGTGGCCGCGGCCTTGCCGGCCCGTGCGCTGGCCGCCGTGTTCGGCCTGTTCATCGGGTTCTCGGCGATCAGGATGCTCGGCGGCGGCACGCCGGTCGCGGATCGTGCGCTGCCGGGCCGGGCCGGCATGCTCGCCGCCGGCGGGCTGATCGGCACCGTCTCGGCGCTGCTCGGCGCGGGCGGGGGCTTCATCACCGTGCCCTTCCTGGTGCGGCGCGCGGTGCCGATCCAAACGGCGATCGCGACCAGCGCCGCGTGCGGCCTGCCGATCGCACTGGCGGGCACCCTGGGCTACCTGTGGGCGGGTCGGCACCTGCCGCTGCCCGCCGGCAGCGCCGGCTACGTGTACCTGCCGGCGCTCGCCGCGATCTCGGCGGCGAGCATGCTCACCGCGCCCTGGGGCGCCCGCACCGCGCATGCGCTCTCCGGCACGACGCTCAAGCGAATCTTCGCAGGGCTGCTGAGCGCACTGGCGGGCTACATGCTCTGGCGAGCCGCCGTCTCCTGACCCTTGGCGCCTTCCTGCGCCGGCGCGCGGGCGCCCTCGCCGAACCGATCACGCAGCAGGTTCTTCTGCACCTTGCCCATCGCATTGCGCGGCAGCTCGTCGAGCAGGTGCACGCGCTTGGGCACCTTGAAGCCCGCGATCCGCGTCTTCAGTGCGGCGATCAGCTCGCCCTCGTCCGGCGACGCACCCGGCCGAGGCACGACCGCCGCGACGACCGCCTCGCCGAAGTCGCGGTGGGGCACGCCGAACACGGCGGACTCCGCGACGCCCGGCAGCTCGTCGAGGTAGGACTCCACCTCCTTCGGATACACGTTGAAGCCGCCGCTGATGATCAGGTCCCGGCTGCGCCCGGCGATGCTCAGGTAGCGGTTCGCGTCCCAGCGGCCGACGTCGCCGGTCCGGAACCAGCCGTCACCGGTGAAGTCCTCGCGGGTCTTCTGCGGCATCCGCCAGTAGCCCGAGAACACGTTCGGGCCACGAACCTGGATGCCGCCGATCTCGCCGGTGCCGCAGACCCGTCCGTCGTCGTCGACGATCCGGACGTCGACCCCGGGCAGCGGCAGCCCGACCGTGCCGGCCACGCGATTGCCGTCATACGGGTTGGAGGTGAGCATCACGGTCTCGCTCATGCCGTAGCGCTCGAGGATCCGATGCCCAGTGCGGCGCTCGAACTGCCGGAAGGTCTCCGTCAGCAGCGGGGCGGATCCGGACACGAACAGCCGCATGCCGCGAGTGCGCTGCGCGTCGAACCCGGGCTCGTCGAGCAGGCGTACGTACATGGTCGGCACGCCCATGAACACGGTCGCGCGCGGCAGGGCCTCGAGGACGGCCTTCGCGTCGAAGCGGGGCAGCCAGATCGTCCGGTTGCCCGACAGCAGCGCACCGTGCGCGGCCACGAACAGCCCGTGCACGTGGAAGATCGGCAGCGCGTGCAACAGCACGTCGCCACGCCGCCAACGCCAGTAGCGGTCGAGCACGTGCGCATTGCTCGCGAGGTTGCCGTGCGACAGCATCGCGCCCTTGCTGCGCCCGGTGGTGCCCGAGGTGTAGAGGATCGCGGCGAGATCGCGGTCGTCGCGCGTCACCGTGCGGAACGTGTCGCGATACGGCGCCGCCGCCTCCAGCAGCGTGCCCCGCCGATCGTCGCCGAGGGTCCAGACCCGGCGGACGCGGTGTGCGCGTGCGATCGGCGTCACCCAGTCGAGATGACCCGGCGCACAGACGACGACCGCCGGCTCGGCGTTGCCGACGAAGTACTCGACCTCGGCGCCGCGGTAGGCCGGGTTCAATGGCAGGAACACATGCCCCGCGCGCAGAGTTGCCAGGTACAGGCACAAGGCCTCGACCGACTTGTCGACCTGCGCGGCGACCCGCGAACCGACGGGCAGCCGCAGCGATGCGAGCAGGTTCGCGATGCGGCCGGTCGCGCGATCGAGGTCGCGCCAGGTCCAGCAGCGTCCGTCGGGCGTCTCGATCGCGCAGCCGTCGAGATCGTCGGGAAAGCCTGCAGCGAGCACCGCGTACAGGTTGCGGTTCACGGTCGCGCCCACGGCATCAGTCGAGCTTCGCGCCGGAGTCCTTGACCACCTTGGCCCACTTCACCACCTCGGCGTTGACGAAGGCCGCGAGGTGCTCGGGCGGCTGGCCACCGGCTTCGGCCCCGAGCGACGCCCAGGTCTCGCGCAGTTCGGCCCCGGCGAGCGCCCGCGCGACCTCCTGCTGCATCCGCAGCACCAGTTCGCGGGGCGTGCCGGCCGGCGCCCAGATCGCGTACCACGTCCGCGCGTCGTAGCCCTTCACCCCGGACTCGGACAGCGTCGGCACGTCGGCCAGCACTGGAGAACGCCGGTCGCTGGTCACCGCCAGCGGCACCAGCCGCCCCGAGCGGATGTGCGGCATCGAACTGCCCAGCCCGTCGAACATGAAGTCGACCTGGCCGGCGAGCAGGTCTTGCAGCGCCGGCCCTGCACCGCGGTAGGGAATGTGCGTCGCGAACGTCCGGGTCAGCATCTTGTAGTACTCGACCGTCAGGTGGTGCGACGTACCGTTGCCCGCCGACGCGTAGTTCAGTCGCCCCGGGTTCGATCGCAGGAACTGGAAGAACGCGTCGTAGGTCTTTGCAGGCACCCGAGCGGGATTCACCACGAGCACGTTGGGCACCGACGACAGCAGCGTCACCGGTGCGAGGTCCTTTTGCAGCTCGTAGCCGAGCTTCGGATACATGCTGACCGCGATCGTGTGGTGGATCGCGCCGACCAGCCAGGTGTAGCCGTCGGGCGCCGACTTGGCGACCAGCTCGGCGCCGAGCGTGCCGCCCGCGCCGCCGCGGTTGTCGATCACGATCGACTGTCCGAGCTGCGCGGTGAGCACCTTGGCGAGCGGTCGCGCGAACGCGTCGGTACCGCCGCCCGGCGGGAACGGCACGACCAGCCGGACCGGCTTGGTCGGCCAGCCCGCCTGGGCGCGCGCGGTCGAGGACAGCGTCGCCAGTGCGGCAGCCGCGCCGGCGATCAGCAGGGTCGCGCGACGCGCGGCGTGCACCTTCTTCATCGCAGTCTCCTCAGTACAGAGATGGTCGGGATCGACGGCGCGCGCCCGTTGCTTCGCTCGCTCGGAGCGTGATGCGCCCCCGCCGAGAGCCAGGCGCGCCGCGCTGCATGCCCTGCGGCGCATGCACGCTACCCCGCCCGCAGGCGGACCCGCACCGCCGCCGCAACGATAACCGATCGGCCACCGTCCGGATGGAACAACCGACCTAACGCGTCGGGCCGCCGGTTCGGGCGGGGCGCAGCATCAGGAACAGCCCCGCCGCCGCCATCGGAAGCGACAACACCTGACCCATCGTCAGCCCGCCGGGCAGCAGCCCCAGGAACGCGTCCGGCTCGCGGCCGAACTCGGCGAGGAATCGCATCGCGCCATAGCCCAGCAGGAAGAGCCCGCACACCCGCCCGACCGCTCGCGGCACGCGCGCGTACCACCAGAGCAGCGCGAACAGCAGCAGCCCCTCGCCGGCGAACTGGTAGAGCTGAGAAGGATGCCGCGCGATCCCGGTACCCGACTGCGGGAAGACCATCGCCCAGGGCAGCGAGGACGCGCGCCCCCAGAGCTCGCCGTTGATGAAGTTGCCGAGCCGGCCGGCGGCGAGCCCCAGCGGCACCAGCGGAGCCACGAAGTCCATCAGCCGCACGAACGGCACCCCGCGCGAGCGCGCGAACAGCCAGCAGCCGGCGATCACCCCCAAGAGTCCGCCGTGGAACGCCATGCCACCCTCCCACACCGCGAACACCTGCAGCGGATGCTCGAGGTAGTAGGCGGGTTTGTAGAACAGCACGTAGCCCAGTCGCCCCCCGATCACCACGCCGAGAACGCCGTAGAACAGCAGGTCCTCGACATCGGACGGCTTCAGGCCCGTGCCCGGTCCGTCATGGGTATGGGCCAGGCGCCATCGGCCGAGCAGATAGAACAGCAGGAACGCGACCAGGTACATCAGCCCGTACCAGCGGATGGCCAACGGCCCGAGTTGAAGGGCGATCGGGTCGAATTGCGGATGGATCAGCACGATCGGGACCGGTGCGCGGCGCGAGTCGGCGATTGTCCCACGAGCGGCCCGACGGACGCTGCGGCGATTTGGCGCCCGCCGCCGGTCGGTCGTACCATCGGGCCCCGCCGACCGCCGCACCATGGAGTCCTTCGATGCCCGCGAACCGACGCTCCCGAAACATCACCGAAGGCGTGGCGCGCGCGCCCAATCGATCGATGTTCTACGGCATGGGCTATTCGAAGAGCGACTTCGACAAGCCGATGATCGGCGTGGCCAACGGCCACTCGACGATCACGCCGTGCAACTCAGGCCTGCAGCCGCTCGCCGATGCCGCGATCGCGGCGATCCGCGAGGCCGGCGGCAATGCGCAGGTCTTCGGTACGCCGACGATCTCCGACGGGATGTCGATGGGCACCGAGGGGATGAAGTACTCGCTGATCTCGCGCGAGGTGATCGCCGACTGCGTCGAGACCGCGGTGCAGGGGCAGTGGATGGACGGGGTGCTGGTGCTGGGCGGCTGTGACAAGAACATGCCCGGGGGCATGATCGGCATCCTTCGTTGCAACGTGCCGGCGATCTACGTCTACGGCGGCACGATCAAGCCCGGCCACTGGAAGGGCAAGGACCTGACGATCGTGTCGATCTTCGAGGCGGTCGGCGAGTACTCGCGCGGGCGCATGACCGAAGAGGACTTCGACGGCATCGAGCGCAACGCGATCCCGGGCACCGGATCGTGCGGCGGGATGTACACGGCCAACACGATGTCGTCGTCGTTCGAGGCCCTGGGCATGAGCCTGCTCGGCTCGAGCACGATGGCCAACCCGGACGCGGACAAGCTCGCGTCGGCCGCCGAGTCGGCGCGCGTTCTGGTCGAGGCCGTGCGCCGGGACCTGAAGCCGCTGGACATCGTCACGCGCGAATCGATCGAGAACGCGGTCTCGCTGATCATGGCCACCGGCGGATCGACGAACGCGGTGCTGCACTACCTGGCGATCGCCCATGCGGCGGGCATCGAGTGGACCATCGACGACTTCGAGCGCATCCGCCGTCGGGTGCCGGTGCTGTGCGACCTGAAGCCGTCGGGGCAGTACGTGGCCACCGACCTGCACGCCGCCGGAGGCATCCCCCAGGTGATGAAGCTTCTGCTCGACGCGGGTCTGCTGCACGGCGACTGCATGACGATCACCGGCCGCACGCTGGCCGAGGAACTGGCCGGCGTACGGCCGGTGCCACGGGTAGACCAGAAGGTGATCTTCCCGATCGACCAGGCGCTGTACGCGCAGGGGCACCTGGCGATCCTGAAGGGCAATCTCTCGCCCGAGGGGGCGGTGGCCAAGATCACCGGCCTGAAGAACCCGTCGCTCACCGGGCCGGCGCGCGTGTTCGACGACGAGCAGTCGGCCCTCGCCGCGATCATGGAGGACCGGATCCGTCCCGGCGACGTGCTCGTGCTGCGCTACCTCGGGCCGAAGGGGGCGCCCGGCATGCCCGAGATGCTCGCTCCGACGTCGGCGATCATCGGCGCAGGTCTCGGCGAGTCGGTGGCGCTGGTCACGGACGGACGATTCTCCGGGGGCACCTGGGGCATGGTCGTCGGCCACGTCGCCCCGGAGGCGGCTGCGGGTGGCGCGATCGCGCTGGTGCGCGACGGCGATTCGATCACCGTGGACGCCACTCGGCTGCTGCTGCAGCTGAACGTCGACGACGCCGAACTGGCCCGGCGCCGCGCCGCCTGGACGCCGCCGGCGCCGCGTTACCGCCGCGGCGTGCTCGCGAAATTCGCGGCGCTGGCCTCGAGCGCGAGCGAGGGAGCGGTGCTCGACCGCTTTGAATGACCGGGTCGGTCAGCGTCGGCGCGGGTCCTGGAACTGAGCCTGGACCCGCTCCTTGCGGCGGGCCTCCCATTCGATCGCGTCGACCTGACGGCGATCGCGCCCGACCAGGCGCTCGAGCACCTCGAACCAGAGCGCCGCGACCGCCAGCGGCGCGAGAATCCACCACCAGGACACCTCGGCCAGTGGCGCGAATTCCAGCGCCTTGAGCAGCACGAGCACCACACCGAGCCAGAGGAGCACCATTGCGGTCGAGCGCCCGTTGAACGAGCGTCCAGCCTGTGCGTGGCGGCCGCCGCGATCCAGGGCGGGCGGCCCGGCGGACGGACCCGGCGAACGAACGGATGGGTCAACCCGCCTCCGCGCGCCCGCGTTAGCCAACACGGAGCGATCGTTACAATTGCGGCCGTCCCGCATCGTCGCGGTCCTCGGCACCGCCTTCTTCGCCTCAATGGAGCCCGCCATGTCCATGAAAGTCCTGATGCCCGTCATCATTGCGGCCGCGCTCGCGGTACCGGCAACGGCCCGCGCCAATGCCGACCTCGCGAAGGCCAAGAACTGCACGGCCTGCCACGCGGTCGACAAGAAGCTGATCGGCCCGTCGTACAAGGACGTGGCGGCGAAGTACGCCTCCGATAAGGACGCGGCCACCAAGCTGGCCCGAAAGGTCCGCGAAGGCGGGGTCGGTGCGTGGGGTCAGATCCCGATGCCCGCCAATCCGCAGGTGACCAACGATGAGGCGCTGACCCTGGTGCGCTGGATCCTCGCCACCAAGTGATCGCCGTTCTACTGGAGCAATTTCGACGGGCGCCTTCGGGCGCCCGTCGCGTTTTCTCCTGCTGCGCGAGCCATCACGCTTCGGCGCGCACGCAACAGAGAGCGACATCGATCGCCGTCCGTCCGCGATGCGCCCCCGCCAGTACGGGCCGGTCACGCCGGCCACAACGCCGGGCCGCAACATGGCCCTGCCGGACGCGAGCGACGATTCGCCCGCCTCCGACAGGCCTCCTCCTCACCAGCCTCCAAACGGTTTCTTCCTCCCTGGCTGGTTTGCCCCGGACTCGTCCGGGGCGTTTTTTTTGGCGTGACGGGCGTCAGGTCGGCGAGTAGAATCCGGCGATTTTTCGAGCCGGGCGCGCCGCGATGCAATTCGACATCCTGCTGCAGCAGATCCTGAACGGCCTGGTGCTCGGCAGCGTCTACGCGCTGGTGGCGCTCGGCTACACGATGGTCTACGGAATCCTGCAGCTGATCAACTTCGCGCACGGCGACGTGCTGATGGTGGGCGCGATGGTCGGCGTGACCGTGGTCATGCTGCTCGCACAGTCGGGGCTGCCCGGCCCGGTCGTGCTCGTGCTCGCGCTCGCTGCGGCGATACCGACCTGCATCCTGCTGTCGCTGTTCGTCGAGCGGGTCGCGTACCGGCCGTTGCGCAACGCACCGCGGCTCGCGCCGCTGATCACCGCGATCGGCGTGTCGATCATCATCCAGACGGTCGCGATGATCATCTGGAAACCGAATCCGATCGTGTTCCCGGATCTGTTGCCGACCACGCCGATCGAGATCGGCGGCGCCCTGCTTGCGCCCAAGCAGTTGCTGATCCTGGTGGTGTCCGCGCTGATGATGATCGGACTGATGCTGCTGGTGAACCGCACGAAGCTCGGCCGCGCGATGCGTGCAACCGCCGAGAATCCGCGCATCGCAGGCCTGATGGGGGTGAATTCGAACCAGGTCATCGCGGCCACCTTCGCGATCGGCGCCGCGCTGGCCGCGGTGGCCGGCGTGCTGGTGGCGATGAACTACAACATCGCGCAGT
>JBIKMO010000057.1:0-19813 GCA_044359175.1 Burkholderiaceae bacterium
CAGCCCGTTCACGTTCCTGCGCGGCGCGGCTGCGGTGATGGCACACGACCTGTCGTTCGTGCCGGTGACCGGCCTGCAGGTGGTCGCCTGCGGCGACTGCCACCTGATGAACTTCGGCGGCTTCGCGTCGGCCGAGCGGCGCCTGGTCTTCGACGTCAACGACTTCGACGAGGTGTCGGTCGCGCCCTGGGAGTGGGACGTGCTGCGGCTCGCCGCCAGCTTCGTGATCGCCGGCCGCGCCAACGCGTTTCGTGAGCCCGACTGCCGCGAGGCGGCCTGGACCGCCGCGAGGTCGTACCGCACCCACGTTGCCCGCTACGCCGAGATGCCGGTGCTGCAGGCGTACTACGAGTCGATCGACCTGAAGCGGCTGATGCTGACCGAGGAGACCGACGAGGAGATGCGCGCGCTCAGCCTCAAGCGCATCCGCAGGGCGCAGCGTGAATCCGCCCATCTGAAGGAGTACGCGCGGCTCGCGGTCGAGGCCGACGGCACGCCCCGCATCCGCGACGATCCGCCGCTGATCTTCCACGACACCGACATGGCGCGGCAGGCGGGCTTCCAGGCGATGGTGGCGCGGATGCTGTCGGAGTACGCCGCATCGCTGCCGCCCGAGCGGCGCCTGCTGTTCGACCGGTACCGCCTCGCCGACGTCGCGATCAAGGTGGTGGGGGTGGGCAGCGTGGGCACCTACTGCGGCATCGCGCTGATGGTGTCCGGCAACGGCGACCCGCTGTTCCTGCAGTACAAGGAGGCCCGCCCGTCGGTGCTCGAGCCCTACTGCGGGCGGCTGCCCTTCGCCCACGACGGCGAGCGCGTGGTGTTCGGGCAGCGCCTGCTGCAGGCGGGCGCAGACATCTTCCTCGGCTGGACCACCAGCGGGTTCACCGGGCGCCACTTCTACGTGCGCCAGCTGCGCGATGCGAAGATCAAGCCCACGGTCGAGATCATGAAGCCCGCCAACCTGCGTACCTACGCAGCCGCCTGCGGCTGGGCGCTCGCTCGCGCCCACAAGCGGACCGCCGACGCGGTGATGCTCACCGGCTACCTCGGTACGAGTGCGGCGTTCGAGGACGCGGTCACCGCGTTCGCGGCGCGCTACGCGGACCAGACCGAGCGCGATCACGCGGCCATGGTGGCGGCGGTGCGGGCCGGACGGATCGAGGCGCGCACCGACGCGTGAGCGCGCGCCGTGACCGTCGCACGTCCGCGTGCGAAGATGCCCGCCCGACGTACGCTTCGCACGCCCCGCCATGCTCGACGACGCCACCCGCCGCGCGGCCGCCCGCGCGCTCTTCGACGCCGAACGCACCCGAGTGCAGATCCGCCAGCCGCATCGGCAGTGGCCGGGCATGACCCTGGAGGACGCCTACGCGATCCAGCGCGAGCTGATCGCGCTCAAGCTCGCAGCCGGCCGACGCGTGGTGGGCCGCAAGGTCGGGCTGACCTCCAAGGCGATGCAGACGCAGATCGGCATCGACGAGCCGGACTTCGGCGTGCTGCTCGACGACATGCTCTACGACACCGGCACCGACGTGCCGATCGACCGGTTCACCGAGCCGCGGCTCGAGGTCGAGCTGCTGTTCGTGCTCGGCGCGCCGCTCAAGGGCCCGGGCGTCACGATGCTCGACGTGCTGGACGCAACCCGCTGGGTGCAGCCGGCGATCGAGATCATCGACGCGCGCGTGCAGCGCGTCGACCCGGAATCGAAGGGCACGCGCACCATCGTCGACTCGGTGTCGGACAACGCCGCGAACGCCGGCGTGGTGATCGGCGGGCGTCCGGTGGGCCCGCGCGACGTCGATCTGCGCTGGGTCGGCGCGCTGCTCGCCCGCAATGGCCAGATCGAGGAGACCGGCGTCGCGGCGGGCGTGCTCGACCATCCGGCGCGCTCGGTCGCGTGGCTGGCGAACAAGCTCGCGCAGTACGGGGAGTCGCTCGCGGCCGGCGAGATCGTGATGTCCGGCTCATTCACCCGCGCGGTCTTCTGCCACCGGGGCGACACCTTCCACGCCGACTACGGACCGCTGGGCGCGGTGACGTTCAGGTTCGTCTGACCGGCGATCGCCGAACGGCACGGATCACCTCGGATCGCGCAGCGGCATCCGCGCGCCGGTCGAGCTGGTCGGGCACGCGAAGGGCCGCGCGGTATGATCCTCGACCTCGCGCGGGAGCCGCGTCGGCTGTCCGTGCAGGTCCTGCGGCGAGCGATGAGCTACGACCTGACCGATCTGCGACTGTTCGTGAACGTCGGCGAGACCCGGCACCTCGCGCGCGCCGCCGAGCGGACCTTCCTGTCGCCGTCGGCTGCGAGCATGCGAATCAAGCAGCTCGAAGAGACGCTCAGGACACCGCTGCTGGTCCGGCGCGCCAAGGGGCTGCAGCCGACGCGTGCGGGGGAGATCCTGCTCGAGCATGCGCGCGCCGTCTTCCGCCAGCTCGACTGCTTGCACGCCGACCTGCTGCCCTACGCCCAGGGCATCAAGGGCAGCATCCGGCTGATGGCGAACAGCACCGCCACCAACACGTTCCTGGCGGATGCGTTGTCGCCCTTCCTGCGCGAGCACGCCGCGATCGACATCGAGCTGACGGAGTGCTCGTCCGAGGAGGTGTTGGCATCGGTGATCAAGGGCGTCGCCGACCTCGGAGTGATCGCCGCGCACGTGCAGTCCGACGAGCTGGAGATCCTGCCGCTCTATCCCGACGAGCTCGTCCTGATCGCGTCGTACGATGCGGTGCCACCCCTGCCCGACCGGGTCCGGCTGTCCGAGGTGCTCGACCGCTTCAGCTTCGTCGGCCTAAACCAGTTCAATTCGATCCAGGTCTTCGTCGACCGAATCGCGCAGGCCCAGGGCAAGCGCGTGAGCCTGCGTATCCGAGTCAGCAGCTTCGACGCGGTGTGCCAGATGGTGGCTGCTGGTGCGGGCATCGCGGTGGTGCCGCGCGCCTGCGCCCTCCGCTATGACGACGGCCGACGCCTTCGGCTCGTCGAGATCGTCGAACCGTGGGCGCGTCGGCAGATGAGCCTGGTGCGGCCGCGCCGACGCACGCTGCCCTCGTACACCGAGCAGCTGGTGCACCACCTGGCCAAGGCCGGCGCGGCGCTGCGACAGCGCTAGCCCACGCGGCCGGCGAGCCGGGCGCCATCGCTCAGACCGGCGTATGCCAGCCGTGGGCGTCCGGCGCGATGCCTCGGACCACCTCGAAGTACTGGCGTTGCAGCTCCCGGGTGACGGGACCCGGAACGCCGTCCCCGACCGGCAACCGGTCGATGCCGACCACCGGGACGATCTCCTGACCGGTGCCGCAGACGAACGCCTCATCGGCGAAGTAGAGCTCGCTTCGATCGACCTCGCGCTGTTCGACCTTGCGTCCCGTCGTCGCCTCGTACAGCGTGACGATCGTGTCGCGCGTGATGCTCTCCAGGATATTGCTCGACAGGCTCGGCGTGATGAGTCGTCCGTCGCGGACCATGAAGAAGCATGCGATTGGCGCTTCGGAGACCTTGCCGCCGGGCGTGAGCATGAGGGCACCGTCGTAGCCGTCGGCCTGCGCCTGCAGCTGGGTCAGCCGGGCGTTGTGGTAGTTCGCGGTGGCCTTGATGCGAGGCGGGCTCGCATTGTCGGCGAGCCGGCTCCAGGAACTCACGCCGAGCTGCATGCCCTTCTCGGCGAACTTGGGCTTGTCCCGCGGCATCGCCGCAGCCGTCCAGCCGACCGGACCGCGCGTGGCCATCAGGCCGATGCCCTTGATGTACACGAGCAGCCGCACGTAGACGTCGTCGTCGGGCGCGTTCGCCCGGATCAGCGCCGACAGGTGTTCGGCGAGCCGATCGGCCTCGAGCCTGCCGTCGAACCGCATCACCTTCATGCCGATCTGCAGACGTCGCACGTGGTCGTGCAGACGGAACAGCGTATAGCGCCCGTCGGCGTGGCGGTAGGCCCGAATCCCCTCGAACACGGTCGTCGCGTACGCGACCGCGAGCGACAGCGGATGGATGCAAGCCTGGTCGAACGCGATCAGTTCGCCGTCGACCATGATCCTGGTTGGTTGCCACATGTCGGTGCCCCGTCGTCGTCCGCTGCAGCACGAACTCAGCCGCGCATCGCCTTCAGCTGGCGTCCATAGCCGGCCGGATCGACGTGCACGTCGATCAGTACCGGGCCGTCCGCCGACAGCCCGACGTCGAGTGCGGGCTCGAGTTCGGCCTCGGTGCGCACGGTCAGGCCGACGCCTCCGCAGGCGCGCATCGAAGCGGCGAAGTCGCACCGCTCCCAGCGTACGCCGCGCGGCGGGAGCGCGCGACTCTGCTGCTTGATGTCGATCAGCGACAGCGCGCCGTCGTTGAACACGATCACCACGATCCGGGCGCGCTGCTGCGCCGCGGTCAGCAGTTCGCCCATGCCCATCAGCAGGCCGCCGTCGCCGGTCAGGCAGATCGTCGGCCGTCCGGGATCGTCGAGCGCTGAGGCGATCGCAGCGGGCAGCGCGAAGGCCATCGTGGCCAGTCCGTTCGAGATCAGCAGGTCGCCCGGTCGCTCGCACGGGAAGAACGCCGTGGCCGAGAACATGTGCGCCCCCGCGTCCACCGACACCCGGGGCGACACCGCACGGCGCGCACAGGCCGCCACCGTGGCCCGCACGACGCGGTCGGGGGCGACCCCGTGGGTCACGGGCCCGTATGCGAGGCGCCGCAGGACGCCGTCGCGCAGGGCGGCGATCTCGGCCGAGCTCCAGTCGGGCGCCGGGCGGTCCACGGCGAGGGCGTCGAGCGCCGCACCGATCGGGCCGCGGACACATGCCGCCGGCGTCACGTAGTGGACGGCGTAGCGGACGGCCGACACCTCCAGGACCGGCACTCGATAGCGCCAGGGCTGCAGGATCAGCTCGACCGGGTCCATGCCGACCAGCACGATCAGGTCGGCACGGTCGACGCACTCGGCCTCCTGCTCGCCACCGGTGAACACCCCGGTCACCCGCGGATCGGCGTCCGGCACCACCCCCTTGGCCTTGTACGTGGGCAGCACCGGGCAGTCGAGCCGCTCGACGAAGCGTCGCACCGCGCCGGCATGGCGACGGGCCTCCAGGCCGACGATCACCACCGGCCGCCGCGCCGATCCGAGCAGCCGTCGCGCCGCCCCGATCGCCTGCGGGTCCGGCGCCTCGACCGCGGTGCGACGCGCGGGCGGCAGCCCACCGGACAGGCGACGGCGCGCGGCCTCGCCGGTCAGTTCGACGTGCACCGGCCCCTGCGGCAGCGCCGCGACCAGCGCCATCGCCCGGCGGATCTCGTCGCCGGCGTCCGGGCCGTCCAGGCTCGCGTGACCCTTGACCACCGGCGCGAGCATCGCGCGCTGGTCGAAGACCTGGTGGGTGATGTACGTCCGCTGGGCAGGCGTGAATCCGTCGGTCACGACCAGCACCGGGGCCCGGTCGAGCGATGCGTAAGCGACGCCGTTGGCCGCATTGGCGAGCCCGGGCCCCTTGGTCGTCAGCGCGACGCCCGGCACACCCGTGGTCTCGGCGAGTGCGCCCGCCATCATCACGGCTGCGCTCTCAGTCCGGGTGAGCACGAAGTCGATGCCGCACGCGGCCGCCGCCTCGATCACGTCCAGCGAGGATCCGCCGCCGGGCAGCCCGTAGATCCGGCGCACCCCCGCCTCGGCCAGAGCCTGCGCGAAGGCGCTCGCGACCGTCGTGTCGGAAGTCATGGGCGCACCTGCGTCGGCGTCATCGACGGATGTAGGGATTGGCCGGCGACTCGCCGGTGTGGAACCACACGCTCTTGGTCTGTAGGTACTCGCGGATCGCCGCGATGCCGTTCTCCCGGCCGAGCCCCGAGGCCTTGTAGCCTCCGAACGGGGTGGTGTAGCTCGTCGAGCGATACGTGTTGACCCAGATCGTCCCAGCCGCCAGGCGCTCCGACAGCACGACCGCGCGACGCAGGCTCTCGGTCCACACACCGGCGGCGAGACCGAAGCGCGTGCCGTTGGCGATCGCCACCGCCTCGTCGTCGTCGCGGAACCGGATCACAGACAGCACTGGCCCGAAGACCTCCTCCTGGGCGATCCGCATCGACGGCTCCACGTCGACGAAGATCGTCGGCTGCACGAAGCGTCCGAGCGCTCCCGGCGGCGGATCGGCTGGACCGCCGCCCAGCACGCAGCGTGCACCCTCGGCCTTCGCAATGTCGATGTACTCGATCACCTTGTGGTACTGGGCCTCGGTGGTGATCGGACCGACCTGCGTATCGGGCGACATCGGGTCGCCGATCCGCGCGGCGGCGGCCGCCGCCACCAGGCGTTCGATGAACACATCGTGGATCGACTCGTGCAGCAGCAGGCGCGAACCCGCGATGCAGGTCTGGCCACTCGCGGCAAAGATGCCTGAGATCGCGCCCGACAGCGCGTCGTCGAGCCGCGCATCGTCGAACACGATGTTCGCCGACTTGCCGCCGAGTTCCAGTGTCACGTGCTTGAAGTCGGCGGCGGCGGCGACGTTCACGCGGCGTCCGCCTGGCTCCCCGCCGGTGAACGCGACCTTGCGGACCCTAGGGTGGGCGACCAGGGCCTCGCCGGCCTCCGCGCCATACCCGGTGATCACGTTGAGGACTCCGGGCGGCAAGCCCGCCTCCCGGGTCAGCGCGGCGAACTCCAGCGTCGAGGCCGACGCGTGCTCCGACGGCTTGACGACGACCGCGTTGCCCGCGGCGAGCGCAGGCGCGACCTTCCACGCCATCAGCAGCAGCGGAGAGTTCCACGGCGTCACGCACGCGACCACGCCGACCGGCTCCGGCCGCGTGAAGTTCAGCACAGCGGACTTGTCGATCGGCGGCACCGTGCCCTCGATCTTGTCCGCCAGTCCGCCGTAGTAATGGAACCACTCGGTCAGGTAGCGGCACTGGTTGGCCATCTCAGCGATCAGCTTGCCGTTGTCTCGTACCTCGACCTCGGCGAGCCGCTGCGCGTTCGCCGCGAGCACCTCGCCGAGCCGACGCAGCGTGTGGCCGCGCTGGGTCGCTGTCATGCGCGACCATGGACCCGCGTGCATCGCACGGTGCGCCGCGCCGACCGCGCGTTCGACGTCGGCCTCGCGCGCACGCGCGATCTGCGCCCACGCCGTGCCGCGATACGGATCGATCGACTCGAACCACTCGCCACCGACCGGCTGCGCCCAGTCGCCGTCGATCCAGAGCGGATAGCGCTTCATGCGACGGCCCCCTCGTCTGCGGCCGGCAGGTCGATCACCAGGTTGCCACGGCCGTCGACGCGTGCATGCGCGCCGACGGGAACGACGACCGTCGACTCGCGCTCCTCCACGATCGCCGGACCATCGAAGCTCACGCCCGCCGCGATCCGGTAGCGATCGTACACGGGCGTCGCGACGAACCCGCCGCGCTCGAGCGACCACACCGCCCGTTCGCCCTTGAGCGCCGCGTGCAGCTCGCCGCGGCTCGTCGTCGTACCGCTCGGCTCGAGCATCGGCATGGGCCCGGACACCACCACGCGCCACGACACGATTTCGGCCGCCGTATCACGCTCGATCCGCCCGTACAGCGCGCGATAGCTGCGCTCGAACCCGGCGACCAGGCGCTCGTGCAAGCCGGCGCTGAGCCGCCAGTCGACGTCGGGCACCTCGACCTCGAAACCCTGACCGACGTATCGCATCGCGGCCGCGACGCGCACGATGCAGTCCGGCTCGGGCATCCCGGAAGCGAGCAGCAGCGCGACGCCCCTGCGGCGGATCGCCTCGATGGTCGCGACAAGCGCGGCCGGGTCCAGGTCGGCGACCGAAGACACGGTGGACTGCACGTAGCGAAAGGCGAGCGGCGAAGCGAGGAATCCGAAGGCCGACGCGACCCCCGCGCCGGCGGGTACGACGACGCGCGACATGCCGAGCCTCATCGCGACGTGGCACGCGTGAACCGGCCCGGCACCGCCGATCGGCACCATCGCGTAGTCGGCTGCCTTACGGCCCTTCTCCAGCGCGTGGATGCCGGCCGCCTGCGCCATCTGCTCATCGACGGTCTCGCGGATGCCGACCGCCGCCTCGATCACCGACAGCCCGAGCGGCCGCGCGATTCGTGCGTCGATCGCCGCGGCCGCCGCCGCGGCGTCCAGCTGCATGTCCCCGCCCAGGAACGACTCGGCGTCCAGGTGCCCGAGCACCAGGTCGGCGTCGGTCACCGTGGGGTCCTCGCCACCCTGCCGGTAGCAGGCCGGCCCGGGTACCGCGCTCGAGCTGTCCGGTCCGACCCGGATCAGCCCCATGCGATCGAGCCGCGCGATGCTGCCGCCGCCCGATCCGATCTCGATCATGTCGACCGACGGCACCTTCAGCGGGATGCCGCTGCCCTTGCGGAACCGCGACAGCCGCGCCACCTCGAAGTCACCCGCCAGCGCAGGCTCGCCGCCGTCGATCAGGCACGCTTTGGCGGTCGTGCCTCCCATGTCGAAGCACATCAGGTCGGGCTCGCCCGCCAGCCGGCCGATCAGCGAGGTCGCCTGTACACCACCGGCGGGGCCGGACTGCACAAGCCGGATCGGACACTCGATCGCCGTCCGGTAGTGCACCGTTCCCCCGTCCGACTGCATCAGGTACAGATCGCGTTCGATGCCGAGGCGCCGCAGGCCCTCCATCAGCGCCGAGACGTACCTTCGGAACAGCGGCTGCACGTACGCGTTGCACACGGTGGTCGCGGTGCGTTCGTACTCGCCGATCTCGGGCATCACCTCGCTGCTGGTGCATACCGTCACGCCCGGCATCACCGACTCGAGCACCGCCTTGGCCCGAGCCTCGTGGGCCGGCGCGCGGAACGCATGGAGAAAGCTCACCGCAACGGCCTCGACGCCGGTCGCGGCGATCCGCAGGGCGACGGCATCGAGCGCGTCGGCATCGAGCGGCAAGACGGCAGCGCCGTCAGGACCGATCCGCTCCGGGACCTCGAACCGCAGGTGGCGCGGCACCAGCGGCTCGACCGGGGGGATGAACAGGTCGTAGATGTCATAGCGCCACTCCCGGCCGATTTGCAGCACGTCTCGGAAGCCCTCGGTCGTGAGCAGCGCAGTCGGGACGCCCTTACGCTCGATGAGCGCGTTCGCGACCAGGGTGGTGCCGTGGATCACGTGCTCGATCTCGCGGGCAGCGACGCCGGCGTTCGCCATCACGAGCCGCACTCCCGTGAGCACGCCTTCGGACGGATCGTGCGGCGTGGTCAGCACCTTCTCCTTGCATAGGCGGCCGGTTCGCGTATCGACCATCACCAGGTCGGTGAAGGTCCCGCCGATATCCACGCCGATGCGGTAGGGCGCGTAGCGGTCCGAGGTCATCGTATCCCCGAGTTCAACGGCGCCGCGGCCTCGACGTCGGCCTGCGACGCGGCGTAGTCGCGGACGGCCGCCTGCGGCGATACCAGACCGTCGCGCAGGTCGCGTCGCAGCGCCTCGCGGTCCCGCCCGTCGGCCGAAAACATCCCGCCTCCACCGGGGGTCTCGAAGGTCGCGACATCGCCCGGCCGCAGCGTGACCACCGCCTTGGCAGCGATCCGCTCGCCGTTCACCCGGTCGACCCCGGCGGACCCCGGCATGCCGCCGAGCATCCCCCGCGGCGGATGCACGACCCGCTCGTGCCGGATCACGAACGTCAGGAGGGAGTCGGCGGTCGAGCGGAACGAGATCCGCTGACCCGGACCGCCGCGAAAGCGTCCCGCGCCCCCCGAGTCGACGAGCAGGCGCTTTTCCGTGACCAGCAGGGGAACCTGGTTCTCGAACTGCTCGATCGGACTGTTCGACACGTTGGTCGGAAAGCTCAGGCACGCGGGCCCGTCGGAGCTCGGCCGCGCACCATAGCCGCCGCTCATGAAGAACATCTTCACGAACTTTCGTCCGCGCCGATCCGTGCCCTTGAAGTAGACGTTCCAGATCGGCGAGCCGCTATCGGCGATGATCCGCTCCGGGATCATCCGTGACAGGGCACCGTGGATCGCGAACGGAAGGTAGTGGCCCGACAGGTGACGCCCCCACACCGGCGCGGGACGCGTGGGGTTCACCAGACACCCTTCGGGCGCCTCGATCCGGATCGGTCGAAGCCCGCCGTCGTTGTTCGGCGCCTGCGGGTCGAACGCGCACTTGATCGCGTACGCGCTGTACGCGAAGGTGAAGTTCATCACCGAGTTGATCGGCTTGTCGACCTGCGGATCGGTGCCTGCGAAGTCGACCTCGATGTCCTCGCCGAACTTGCGCACCGTGCAGCGGATCCTGAGTGCCGTCTCGAAGCCGTCTGCCATCACCTCATCGGCGAACTCGCCGTCGGGCGTCGCGGCGAGCGCCGCCCGCATGCTGCGCTCCGACCGCGCGAGGATCTCGTCGGTGACCGACCGGAGGTCGCGCACGCCCTCGGCATCGAGCATCGCGAGCAGCTTGACCTGGGCCACCTGGAATGCGGCGAACTGCGCCCGGATATCGCCCAGCGTCTCGTCCGGCTCGCGCAGATTCGTGCGTAGGAACCCGACGACGTCCTCGTTCTCCTCGCCGCGACGCACGATCTTCGCCACCGGGATGCACAGGCCTTCCTCGAACGCGTCGCGGGCAAACGGATTCGGCGCGCCGCCGATGTCCACGGTGTGGAACGTGGCCCCGACGAACGCGACCAGTTCCGTGCCCCGGAAGATCGGCCGCACCATCGTGATGTCGTTCAGGTGCCCGGTCCCGAGCCACGGGTCGTTCGAGATCAGCACGTCGCCTGGCTCGAGCGTCTCGCGCGGATACCGCTCGAGCATCGCTGCGAGCGTGCGCGGCATCGTGCCGAGGAACGACGGGATCGAGCGCGAAGACTGCGCGAACTGACGTCCCGTGGCGTCCATCAGCGAGACCGCCAGATCCCAGTTCTCCCGCACGACGACCGAGAACGACGTTCGAACGAACGCCTGCGCGACCTCGTCCATCAGGCCGGTCATGCGCTGCCAGAGGATGCCCAGCCTCACCGCACCGAGTGGTCGTGACATTCCGAACCCTTACCGGGGAATCACGCCAGTCTGCGGGAAACGGCGCTTCGACCGCAATCGCGTTGTCGTGAAGCCCCCGTTCCACGCTGCTGAACCGTCGCCGTCCGGCCCCGAACCCCGCCTGCAGGGTGCATCCTGGCGGCCCGGAAATCGGATCCGCGCTGCGGCCGCGGTCCTTTCAAGACGTAGAATCGCCCGATCACACGGCCCATGCCGTGACCCGTCGTCGCAGGGAACTCGACTCCGCGTGGAAACCGTCGCGCTGCACGGCCTTCGGGTCCTGGACCTCTCGCGCATCCTCGCCGGCCCGACTGCCGCGCAGATGTTCGGTGACTTCGGCGCCGACGTGATCAAGGTCGAACGACCTGGCAGCGGTGACGACGCACGCCGCATGGGCGGGGCCGCGCTGCGCGGCCCCGGCGGCGAGACCACCGACTTCTCGCCGATGCACGTGTGCGCGAACCGGAACAAGCGATCGGTCTGCGTCGACATCGCGAAGCCCGAGGGCGCCGACCTCGTGCGCCGGCTTGCCGCCCGCGCAGACGTGCTGATCGAGAACTTCAAGGTCGGCGACCTAGCGCGCCATGGGCTCGACTACCCGAGCCTGTCCGTGCTCAATCCGCGGCTGATCTACTGCTCGGTCACCGGCTTCGGGCAGACCGGGCCGCGAGCGTCGCAGGCCGGATTCGACTCGGTGTTCCAGGCGATGAGCGGGCTGATGAGCACGACCGGTGCGGCGGACGACACGCCGCAGGGCGGACCGATGCGCGTGGGCGTGCCAATCACGGACTTCGTCGGCGGCCTGTACGCGTTCGGCGCGATCCTGGTAGCCCTGCACCATCGCGATCGGCACAGCGGACGGGGCCAGCAGGTGGATCTCGCACTGCTCGATGCGGCGATCGCTGCGACGTCGATCGCGATGGCGCATCATCTTGCGAGCGGCGCCCGCGCGCAGCGCTGCGGCAACGAGCAGGCCACGGTGGTGCCCGCGCAGGCGCTGCGATGCGCCGACGGCGCGATCACGGTCTCGGCGCCGACCGATTCGCTGTTCGCGCGGCTGTGCGCGAGTCTCGGCGAGCCTTCGATGGCATCCGACGAACGCTTTGCAACCCACGAAGCGCGCGTGCACCATCGCCCGGCGCTCACCGCGCGCCTATCGGCGCTGGTCTCGTCGCTGCCACGCGCCACCGTGCTGTCGGCGCTGGGTGCCGCGGGCGTTCCCAGTGCGCCGGTGTACGAGTTCGACGAGGTGCTCGCCGACCCGCAGGTCGCGCACCGCGGCGTGGTCGCGACCGCGACGCATCCGGTGCTCGGTACGATGCGCTTGGCGACGAATCCGGTGCGGTTGTCGGAGTCGCCCGCGTGCGCGCCCCGTGCGCCGCCGATGCTCGGCGAGCACACTGACGAGGTGCTGCGCACCGAACTCGGCCTGACCAGCGACGCGATCGCACGACTGCGAAGGACTGCGGTGATTTGAGCGACGGACGTAACGGCGCACTGGAGCGACCGACGATGGAACACCGACGCTTCGACGCATACCGGCTGTTCGATGCGGGTGACGGCGGCCGACCGGTCGGCCGCAGGGTCGAGCTCGGGGTCGACGACCTCAGCGACGGCGAGGTGGTCGTGCGCGTGGCGTACAGCGCACTCAACCACAAGGCGGCGCTGGCGAACGCTGGGCGTCACCGAATGATCCGCGCGTACCCCAGGATCGGGGGCGCGGAGATCGTCGGCACGGTCGAGTCCTCGTCCGATCCGCGTTTCGTTCCCGGCGACCTCGTACAGAACGGCGGGCACGCCGTGGGCATCGATCACGACGGAGGGTTCGCGCAGTTCGCGCGGCTGCGCGCCGACTGGCTGTTCAGGCTACCGGCGACGCTCGAACCCTTCGAGGCGGCCGCGATCGGCGGCAACGGGCTGTGCGCGGCGGTCGCCATCGAGCGAATGGAGCGCGAGGGGCTCGCGCCGGACATCGGCCCGGTTCTGGTCACCGGCGCGACCGGCGGCGTGTCGATGCTGGCGATCGAGATGCTCGCGCGGCTCGGCTACACGGTGCATGCGCTGACCGGTAAGGCCGAGCGGGCGCCTCTGCTGCGCACGATCGGCGCCTCCGAGGTCATCGACGCAGCCGAAGTGTTGGCGCAGGGGCGTGCGCTGGAGAGCGGACGCTGGGCCGGCGCGATCGACTCGGTCGGCGGCGACACCCTCGCGTGGCTGATCCGGCGCATGATCGCGGGCGGCACGATCGCCGCGATCGGCAACGTCGGCGGTCCAGCGCTGAACACCACCGTGCTGCCCTTCATCCTGCGCGGCGTCGTGCTGATCGGCATCGCCGCGTATCCGCTCGCGCATCGGGAGCGGCTATGGGCGCGCATCCTCGCCGACATGCGACCGACCCGGCTGCATGACTACACCCGGGTGATCGGCTTCGACGCCCTGCCCGCGGCGCTGGACGCGATGCTCGATCGACGCACGCACGGCCGTACCCTGCTGGACCCTTCGCGGTGAACACGCCTGCCCCGCCCGAGGCGAACGCGACCGTGGCGCTCGCCCGCTTCGCGTCGGCGTTCGAGAGGACGCACCTCTCGGATGCGGACGCCGCGGTCGTACGGGCCAGTCTGCTCGACTGGCTCGGGTGCTGCGTGGCGGGCGCAATGGAGCCGCCCGTCTGCTCGCTCGATGCGGTGCTCGGGCCGATGGCCGGCGCCGCGCAGGCTTCGCTGCTGGTGCGCGGGCGCCGCGCGTCGATCCTCGATGCGGCGATGCTCAATGCCGCCGCAGGCTGCGTGCACGATCTCGATGATCTGCACGCCGGGATCATCGCACATCCGGCCGCGGTGATCGCGCCCGCGGTCCTCGCGCTCGGGGAATCGCTCGGTGCGCCCGGCAGCGAGCTGGTCGCCGCCTACGCTGTGGGATTCGAGGTCATGGTGCGGATCGGCCTGGCCGTCGAGCCCGAGCTGTACCAGCGCGGATGGCATGCCACCGGCGTGCTCGGGGTCTTCGGCGCGTGTGCGGGCGCGTGCCGCCTGCTGCGGCTCGGCGAAGCCCGTACCGTCGCCGCGCTGGGCATCGCCGCCACCCAGGCATCCGGCCTGCGCGAGCTGATGGGTACCGCGGCCCGCTGCATCCACCAGGGTCGTGCGGCCAGCGCCGGGGTGCTCGCCGCGCTGTGGGCCGCCCAGGGCGTGGCGAGCTGCGCCGACCCGATCGACGGCCGGTACGGTCTGCGGGTACTGTCCGGAACCCTGCGACCCGAGGCCATCCGGGACGGCCTAGGACGCCGACTGCACCTGCACGAGACCGCCTACAAGCGTCACGCTGCATCCGGCAGCCTGCACGCGGCGATCGATGCGGCGATCGCGCTGCGCAACGCCCACGGCGTGTCGCCGGACGCGGTCGATCGCGTCGTCGTGCGGGTCCACCCGCTGGCGCTCGACCTGTGCGCGCCCCACGCCGATCCGGCCGACGCGTTCTCCGCCAAGCAGAGCCTGCACATGGCGGTCGCGCTCGCGCTGAAGGAGGGACGCTGCGACCTGGACCTCTTCACGCCCTCGACGCTCGCCGACCCGACGGTTCGTGCCCTGCGCGCGAGGGTATCGGCCAGCGCGGATCCGTCCATGCAGTACGTCGAGGCGATGCCCGCCGAGATCGTCCTGGTCACCCGCGACGGCGACCGGCTGGTCAGGCGGGTCGACGTGCCCAAGGGGCGGCCGAGCCATCCGATGTCCTGGCCCGAGCTCGTGTCCAAGTTCGACGCGCTCGCCGCCGCGACCCTGGGCGACTCCCGGCGGCGTGCCGTGGTCGAGGCGGTCGAACGACTCGACGCGACGACCGTGCCATCGCTGCTCGCGCCGCTGGCCGGTACGTGACCGAGCGCCGCCCATGCCGCCCCACTCGCCCCGAGGAGAAGCCCCGATGACGCCCTCCGCTGCAGGCTACGCGTTCCCGACGCTGCGCCAGAAACTCGAACCCGCCGGCGCCGCGCTGGTGATCGTCGACGTACAGAACGAGTTCTGCGATCCGCGAGGCTTCTATCCTTCGGTCCCGGAGTTCTCGAAAGACGGGCTCGCGCAGGTCAACGCCATGCGGGGTCCGCTGCTGACGCTGCTGGAGGCCGCACGCGCTGCCGCGGCGCTGCGGGTGTTCGTTCGCGGGATCTACGATCCGGTGTACGTCGCGCCGCCGTTCGGCGAGATCATGGCCGCGCGCGGCGCGCTCGGGCGCGCATGCCTGGAAGGCACCTGGGGCGCGGACTACTGGGAGCCGTTCCGCCCGGTACGCGGGCCGCGCGAGCTGGAGGTGGTCAAGCATCGGAACAGCGCGTTTCACGGCACGGACCTCGCATGGATTCTGCGGGCGAACGCGATTCGGACCGTGATCGTCACGGGCGTGGCCACCAGCGGCTGCGTCGACTCGACGGCCCGTGCCGGGATGTTCGAGGATTTCTTCGTGGTCGTGCCATCCGATGCGACCGCCGACTATGTCGAGGAGCGACGGCGCGTTCACCTCGCGAAGCTCGCGAGCGGATTCGCGACGGTCACGTCGGTCGCCGAGGTCGTCTCGGCGTGGCAGCGCTGACGCGCGCCGCCGGAACGGACCCGCGATCGTTGCCGAATCGCGTCACCGATGGTAAACGTCTCCAGCGCACGTACGGTGGCGTCCCGGCTTCGTGGAGGATCTGATGTTGAATCGTCGTGAAGTGCTGAAGGCAGGCGTGGCGGTGGCTGCGGGGACGACCCTTGGATCAACGCATGCGCAGGAACGCTATCCGGCCCGTCCGGTCACGATCGTCGTACCGTTCGCAGCCGGTGGCGGCGGCGATGCGGCGATCCGTTTCATCGCCGACCAGGTACAAAAGACGCGCGGCGCGACGGTCGTCGTCGAGAACCGGCCGGGTGGCGGAGCCACGATCGGCTCGAGCTTCGTCGCCCGCTCCGCGCCCGACGGCTACACGCTCGGACTGGTCTCGACCAGCCCGTTCACCGTGACGCCTTATTTCCAGAAGGTGCCGTACGACCCGATCAAGGACTTCACCTTCATCGCCCAGTTCACGGTCAATACCGCTCCGGTCTACGTCGCGGCCGATTCGCGGTTCAAGACGATCCAGGAACTCATCGACTACGGGCGCGCGAATCCGGGCAAGTTGCGCTGGGCGACCGCCGCGCCGCGGGGCACCAATCACATCGCGATGGAGGCCGCACTGCGCAAGCTCGGCGTGCGAGCGACCTTCGTACCGTTCGGTGGCGGCTCGGAGGCCATGGCCGCGCTGCTCGGAGGCAACATCGAGTTCGGCATCGGCACGGACTTCGGGCCGCCGTTTGCGAACAAGCAGATCCGCCTGCTTGCGGAGAGCGGCCCGGTGAAGATCCCCGGCCAGCCGGAGGTGCCAACCTTCGGCGAGCTCGGCTTCCCGCTGATCCTTCCGATCTTCCTCGGTATCGGCGGGCCCGCGGGTATGCCCGCCGATGCAACGAAATGGTGGGAGGACACGATCCGCGACCTGTCGCGGACCCCGGAGTTCGCCGCGATGATGGCGAGGTACTACTCCCCGGTCGAGTTCCTCGACTCCGCCGCGTTCACACAGCGCATCCGCACCGCGCATGCCGAGACCGGCAAGGCGGTGCGCGAACTCGGCATGGTGCCCAACTGATCGCCGAACACGTGCGGGCAGCCGCGGGCTCGGCGCTGTTCGCCGCGCTCGGCGTGTTCGCCGCGATCGAGGGCCGCGCGCTCGGCCTGACCGACCTCGGCTCGCCCGGACCGGGATTGTTTCCGTTCCTCTTCGGTGTGCTGCTCGCAGCGACCGCAGGCCTGTCGCTGTGCGTCGACCTCGTTCGCGTGCGGCGGGCGGCAGACCCCCGCCACGCGCGGCGGCAGATGCCGGCGACCGACGGCCTTGGCGAGGATCGCCGGGACGACCGCGCGCCAGGAGGCGGCGCGCGCGTGCTCGGGTACGTCGCGATCGCGGCGGCGATGACGGCGAGCATGGGTTGGACAGGCTTCGTGCCCGCCGCCTTCGCCGGCCTGCTCGCGATGGTCCGGGGCATCGAGCGCATGCCGTGGCGCACCGCGCTGCTCACCGCGGGCGGGGCCGCGGTGGCGGCCGACCTGCTGTTCGTGCGTCTGCTGAAGGTGCCGCTGCCACCGATTCCCTTGTAGCGAAGACGACGTGCCCCTGCTGGACGCGCTCACCCTCGGATTCGCGACCGCACTCACGCCCGCGAACTTGCTCTTCTGCCTGATCGGGGTGTTCGTCGGCACGGCGGTTGGCGTGCTTCCGGGCCTGGGCCCGACTGCCACGATTTCGCTGCTGCTCCCGATCACGTTCCAGATGGACGCCACCGCGTCGATCATCATGCTGGCCGGCATCTACTACGGCGCGATGTACGGTGGCTCGATCACCTCGGTGCTGATCAACATCCCGGGCGAGGCGGCCTCGATCGTGACCTGCATCGACGGCCACCGGATGGCCAAGCAGGGCCGGGCGGGCGCCGCGCTCGGCATGAGCGCGTTCGGATCGCTGATCGCCGGGCTCGCTGCGGTCGTCGGCATCGTCCTGATCGGGCCGCCCCTCGCGCGCGTCGCGCTACAGTTCGGCTCGCCCGAGCGATTCGCGCTGGTCGTACTCGGGCTGCTGCTCGTCGTCTTCATCGCGACCGGCTCTCGCCTTCGCGGGCTCGTGAGCGCCCTCGCCGGACTGATCCTCAGCTCGGTCGGCCTGGACATCGTGTCGGGTCAGCAGCGCTTCACGTTCGACACACCTTACCTGCTGGACGGCATGAACATCGTGATCCTGGCGATGGGGTTGTTCGGCATCGGCGAGGTGCTCGCCGACGCGGAGCGGCGAGCCACGAAGGCCGAGCTCCTGGCTGCACCGACTCGCACGCGCGAGCTGCTTCCAACGCGGGACGACTGGCGGCGCAGCGCCGCGCCGATCGGGCGGGGCACGGTGCTCGGGTTCGTCCTCGGGCTGCTGCCTGGGGGCGGCGGACTGATCTCGCCGTTCGCGTCCTACCTGCTCGAGAAGCGTTTGTCGCGAACGCCCGAGCGCTTCGGACAGGGTGCGATCGAAGGCGTCGCCGGCCCGGAGTCGGCCAACAACGCCGCCGTCCAGGCGTCATTCGTACCGCTGCTGAATCTCGGGATCCCGACCGGCGCGGTCATGGGCGTCGTACTGGGTGCGCTGATGATCCACGGGATCGCTCCGGGGCCGCGGCTGTACGTCGAGCGGCCCGAGCTCTTCTGGGGCGTGATCGCGAGCATGGTCGTCGGAAACCTGATGCTCATCGTTCTCAACGTACCGCTGATCGGCCTGTTCGTGAGGCTGCTGCGCGTACCCGCCGGGATCCTGTCGCCGCTGATCGTGTTCACGTGCATCGTGGGCGCCTACAGCATCAACAACACTCCTCTCGACGTGGTGGCGATGCTGGTCGCGGGCGTCGCGGGATGGCTGATGCGCAAGGCCCGCTTCGAGGCCGCGCCGCTGATCGTCGCGTTCGTGCTCGGGACGATGTTCGAGTCGTCGCTGCACCAGTCGCTCGCGATGGGGTACGGGAGCGCATGGATCCTGATCGAGCGCCCAGTGTCGGCGACGCTTCTCGGCATCGCTGCCCTCGTCGTCGCGGCGTCGATCGCCGCGTCGATCGTGGCCGCGCGGCGGCCGACGGTCTGACCGGGCGCTCGGCGTACGCGAGACCTCGCGCGCTCAGCCCGCCGAGCTCAGGTCGCGCACCGACAGCACGCCCGGGATCGCAGCGATCCTCGCGACCGCGTCCGCGGGCACGGCGCTGTCGACGTCGACCAGCGTGTAGGCGGTCTCGCCGCGAGACTTGTTCAGCATGTTGTGGATGTTCAGGCCGACCTGAGCCATTGCGGTGCTGATCTGGCCGAGCATGTTCGGCACGTTCGCGTTGGCGATCGCCACGCGGTGCGGCGACTCGCGCGGCATCGAGGCGTCCGGGAAGTTCACCGAGTTGCGTACGTTACCGTGCTCGAGGAAGTCGCGCAGCTGATCGGCGACCATCATCGCGCAGTTCTCCTCGGCCTCGCCGGTGGAGGCGCCCAGGTGGGGCAGCGCGATCGAGCGCGGGTGGCCGAGCAGCCCGGCGGTCGGGAAGTCGCTCACGTAGTGTCGCAGCGCGCCGGCCTCGAGCGCGGCGAGCACCGCCGGCTCGTCGACCACGGCGTCGCGAGAGAAGTTGAGCACTACCGCGCCGGGACGCGCCGCGGCGAGCAGCTCGGCACCGATCAGCCCACGCGTGGCCGGCATCAGCGGCACGTGCAGCGTGACGAAATCCGAGCCTCGCACGAGCTCGCCCAGGCCCTGCGCGCGCCGAACCTGCGAAGGCAGGCTCCAGGCGGCGTCGATCGTGATGTGCGGGTCGTAGCCGATCACCTGCATGCCCAGGCGGATCGCGGCGTCGGCCACCAGGCAGCCGACGCGACCGAGCCCGATCACGCCGAGCGTGCGGCCGGCCAGCTCGATCCCGCTGAACGGCTTCTTGCCGGCCTCGACGCGCCGATCGAGGTCGGGCGCGCGGCGATCGAGCGCGTCGACGAAGCGCAGCGCGTCGGGCAGGTGGCGTGCGGACAGCAGCATCCCGGCGAGCACCAGCTCCTTGACTGCGTTGGCGTTCGCCCCCGGCGCGTTGAACACCACCACGCCGCGCCGGCTCATCGCCTCGACCGGGACGTTGTTGGTGCCCGCACCCGCGCGGCCGATCGCCTTCACGCTCGCCGGGATCGGGACCTCGTGCAGGTCTGCCGAGCGCAGCAGGATCGCGTCCGGCTCGGCCTCGTCGACACCGA
>JBIKMO010000058.1:0-19788 GCA_044359175.1 Burkholderiaceae bacterium
GGTGGCCGCGCATCGCACGACGCTGGTGATCGCGCACCGGCTGTCGACGATCGTCGACGCCGATCAGATCCTGGTGATGGACGCGGGCCGGATCGTCGAGCGCGGCCGGCACGAGGCGCTGCTCGCGCTCGGCGGGCGCTATGCCGCGATGTGGGCGCTGCAGGCCGGCGAGGCCGAGCAGGACGCGATTCCGGGCGCCTCGCCGAAGCCCGCGGCGACGCCCGGCTGACCGACGCCGGCGCGCAGGCCCAGGCCCGTCCTGCCGGGCCGTCGGGCCGCGCGGCCTGTCGGCCGCCGCGCCGCCGCGCCGCCGCGCCGTCGCGCCGTCGCGCCGCCGCGCCGTCGCGTCTCGGGGCGCGTCGCGCCTCGGGGCCGTCGGGCGTCGGCGCGAGGTCGCTGCGCAGGCCTCAGGGCCGCAGCTGGACCACGATCTGAGAGCCGACCTCCCAGGCGAGGACCTCGGCGCCGGTCCGCAGCGCATCGACCGTCGCGGGCCGGCCGTCGGCGAGCAGCACGTCGACCCGCGCTCGGGCGATGTCGAGGCCGGCGATCCGCAGCGTCGTCTCGTCGATCGACTCGACCGTGCCGACCCGATCCGGGGGGCGGTCGGGCACGGTCACCGGGGCCGCGGCGGTCGGGCCGATCGCCGGGCCCGACGGCGATCCGGCCGCCGGCGGACGGGTCGTCGGGCCGCTCGCCGGCGGCGCGGCCACCGCATCACCGGTCGGCGCGCCGGCGGAGGCCGGCGGCAGTCCGGTGCCGCCGGTGCCGGGCCCGCAGCCGGTGATCAGCGCGACGATCAGCAGGATCGCCGCCGCGCGAGGCCTCGCGTCAGGACGGGTCACGGTCGCGCTCCGCATAGCCGTACACGCCCAGCCGCACCCGGTGGTCGGTGGGCTCGCCGCCGGCCCGATCGCGTTCGTACAGCGCCTGCAGCACCGGCATCAGCTCGCTTTGGACCGCGAGCCATGCGCGTCGCGTCGCACGCGTGAAGCTCTCGGCGGACGCGGCGGTCAGCCCGTCGCTGAACATCGCCTGCTCGAGGAACCGCTCGCCGTCGCCCTCGAGGTTGGCGACCGCGGCGTCGAGGTGGTCGCCGACGTTGTCGGCGAGCAGCGCGAGCATGCCCGCGCGGTCGCCGCGCGGCACGTAGGCCTGCGCGATCAGCCGCACGCGGTCGCGCGCGTCGAGCTCGGCCAGGCCCAGGCGCAGCAGCTCCTCGAGCACCGCGCGCGGATGCACGTCGGTGGTGACCGACGCGGCGAGGGCGTCGAAGCTCGGCTGGTCCTCCCGCAGCGACGTGCGCGGCAGCACGCGCGGGCCGCCGCGTCGCGTCAGGTAGCGCGGATCGCTCAACCAGCGGGCGAACACCTCGGCCCCCGGCGAGCGGGCGGGGCGCGGCGCGTGGCGCTCGGCGATGCGCCGCAGGTCCTTGCGGTGCACGCCGGTGCGCACGCTGATCTGCGACATCGAGGCGCGCGGGTCGGCACGCATCGCCGCGGCCGCGAGCGCGTGCTTGGCGAGTTCGGTGAGCGTCTGCAGCGTGAGCCCCTGGGCGAGCGCCAGGCGCGCCAGGGGTTCCAGCAGCCGCAGCAGCGGCGCGTGGCGCGGGTCGGCGTCGTCCGAAGCGGTCGTGGAGGCCATGGTTCGCGGCAGATGTCACGCCGAGCATACCGCGGGGCTTGACCGCCACGCAATATCTGGGATTGAATCCCAGCTGGGAACACGTCCCAGGAGTTGAAGATGTCGATCTTGATCCGCGAACCGCGCGCCGTCAGCGCGCTGACCTTCGCCGCGCTGCTCGTCTCGGGCTGCGGTGGCGGGGGCGTCCCCGGCGCTCCGGGCTCGCCGAACGCCGGTGCGCCGGCGCCGGCTGCTCCGCAGGTCAAGGAGGCGCTGGTCGGTGCCGACTCGGCCGCACTGGTCGAGCACTTCCGCGACAGGCTCGCCGCGACGCGCCCGGGAAGTGGCTCGCCGTCCCCGGGCGGCTGGGCGTTCGTCGCGCCGGCACGCGGCGCGACCGCGCTCGACGCGACACCCGCGCCGGCAGCCGGTGCACCGACCGCCGACGGCGGCGGCATCCGCACCGGCGCGTCGTCGACGCTGCTGCAGGAGGCCGGGGTCGACGAGGAGGACGTGGTGCGCATCGATCGCGACCGGGTCTATGCGCTGACGCCGCGCGGCGCGGGCGAATCCCAGCGCGTGGTCGTGCACCGCGCGTCGCCGGACGGCCGGTCGCTCGCGTCGGTCGGTGCGCTGGAGCTCGACCGTGCGCTCGCCTACCGCGGTCTGTACGCGGACGCGCCGCGGCTTCGGCTGGTCGCGGTCGGCACCGACGGTGCCGACGGCTGGGGCGTGATCCCGATGCCGATGCCGATGCCAGCGACCTCGACCTCCACCCCCACCACCGCGACGGGGGCGACGACGACGATGCCGATCGTCGCGGACGCGTCGGCGCCCGTCCCGCCCTCGGCGGACCCGCGCTCGGCGATCGCACTGATCGACGTCGCCGATCCGCAGCGGCCGCGCGTGGCGACCGTGCTCGGGATCGGCGGCACGGTCACCGCGTCGCGACTTCACGAGGGCCGGCTGTGGCTGGTGGTGCGCAGCAGCCCCCGGCTGGACGGCTTCGACTGGTCCTGGTCGCCGCCGAGCGCGCGGGCGAACGAGGCCGTCCTCGAGTCGCTGACCGCCGACCGGCTGCTGCCGACCTGGCGCGTCGACGGCGGGCCCGAGCGGCCGCTGCTGCGCGACGGATCGTGCTATCTGCAGCCCGCCGCGCCGGGGGGCGTGCCGTCGGTGACCACGATCGTGTCGGTCGACCTCGCCGACCCGCTCGCCGCGCCGCTCGCGCGGTGCCTCGCCGCGCCGGTCGACACGGTCTACCTGACGCCGGGCGCGCTGTACCTGGCGACGCAGCGCTGGCCGGCGATCTGGCGCAATGGCGCCTTGCCGCCGGGCGTCTCGGCGAGTTCGGGCGTTCCGCTCGAACCGGTGACCGACCTGCACAAGTTCGCGCTGTCGCCGGGCGCGATCACCTACCGCGGCTCGGGCAGCGCGCCGGGGCGGCTGAGCTGGGGCGAGGACACCGCGCGCTTCATGCTCTCCGCCTCGGGCAGTGATCTGAGGGTGCTCACGCAGCGGGATCCCGAGCCGGCGTCGGTCTCCGGGCCGGCGACGCTCACCGTGCTGCGCGACGGCGGCGACGGTGCGCTGCGGGCGATCGCCACGTTGCCGAACGCCCGGCGTCCGGCACCGATCGGCAAGCCCGGCGAGCGGGTGCACGGCGTACGGTTCGTGGGGCAGCGCGGCTACGTGGTGACCTTCAGGCGAGTCGATCCGGTGTACGTGCTGGACCTCGCCGATCCGACCGATCCGAAGCTGCTCGGCGAACTCGAGGTCCCGGGGTTCTCCGACCGGCTGTACCCGCTCACCGATCGGCTGCTGCTCGGCGTGGGGCGCGACACCATCACCTGGCAGGGCGACGACCTGCAGACCGGGGTGCTGGTGAGCCTGATCGACGTGGGCGATCCGGCGCGGCCGACCGAGCGCGCGCGACAGGTGATCGGCCGGCGCGGCAGCACGTCGGCGGCGGACGCCTCGCCGCACGGCGCGATGATCCGCCCGGTGGACGGGCTGATTCGCGTCGCACTGCCGGTCACCGTCCACGAGGCCGCATCCGACGAGCCGCCCGGTACGCCGCTCGAGGCCCGCTGGGCCGGCTTCACGCGGCTGGCCGCCTTCCGTTGGGAGGTCGACCCGGCCGCACCCGCGCTGCGCGAACATGCGCCGGTGGTGGCAGCGGATGTCGCCGCCAGCGGGGTCGGCGCGTGGCGCTGGCGCAGCGGCGACCCGCGCTTCGATCGCGCGGTGGACCTCGGCGACACCACCTGGCTCTGGTACGACGGGCGCTTCGTCGGCACGACTTGGCGCTGAGCGTCTCGCGCCGGCGCTCGAGGCGGCGTACCGGTCCGCCCGAGTGCCCGGTGCCCGCCGCCCGCGGCAGCGGTTCGCGCGGCGGGCGCCGTCCGCGCCCGCTCAGCGGTCGAGAATTTGACTCAGGAACTGCTTGCTGCGTTCGTTCTGCGGGTTGCTGAAGAACGCCTCGGGCGTGTTCTGCTCGACGATCTCGCCGCGGTCCATGAAGATCACGCGGTCGGCCACGGCGCGCGCGAAGCCCATCTCGTGGGTGACGCACAGCATCGTCATGCCCTCGCGCGCGAGGTCGATCATCGTGTCGAGCACCTCCTTGACCATCTCCGGATCGAGCGCGGAGGTCGGCTCGTCGAACAGCATGATCGACGGGTTCATGCACAGCGCCCGCGCGATCGCAACCCGCTGCTGCTGGCCGCCCGACAGCTGGCCGGGGTACTTCGGCGCCTGTTCGCGGATCCGCACCCGCTCGAGCAGCCGCATCGCGGTGGCTTCGGCCTGGGCCTTGCTCTGCTTCTTCACCCAGATCGGCGCGAGCGTGCAGTTGTCGAGCACGGTCAGGTGCGGGAACAGGTTGAAGTGCTGGAACACCATGCCCACGTCCGAGCGGACCGTATCGATGTTCTTGAGGTCGTCGGTGAGCGCCACGCCGTTGACCACGATGTCGCCCTGCTGGTGCTGCTCCAGCCGGTTGATGCAGCGGATCAGCGTCGACTTGCCCGAGCCCGACGGCCCGCAGACCACGATCCGCTCGCCGCGCGCGACGCTGAGGTCGATGTTCTTCAGCACGTGGAATTCGCCGAACCACTTGTTCAGGCCGCGGATCTCGATCGCGGGTCGGCCGTCGGTGGTGCGCGATGCGGGCTGGGGTGTGCTCATGCGGTCGGTCCTCGGGCGGGTCGCGTCAGCGGTGCGTGCCGCGGGCGAGATCCTTCTCCAGCCACTGGCTGTACTTGGACATCGCGTAGCAGAAGATCCAGTAGACGACGATCGAGAACAGGAACGCCTCGATGAAGTACTTCTTCCACGAGAAGTCGGTCTCGACCGACTTCTTCACCGCGTAGGCGAAGTCGTACAGGCCGATGATCACCACCAGCGAGGTGTCCTTGAACAGAGAGATGAAGCTGTTGACGATCGGCGGGATCGAGATCTTCAGCGCCTGCGGCAGGATGATCAGGCCCATCATCTTCCAGTAGGGCAGGCCCAGCGCCTCGGCCGCCTCGTACTGGCCCTTGGGCACCGCCTGCAGCCCGCCGCGGACCGCCTCGGCGAGGTAAGCGGCCACGAACAGGATGATCGCCACCTGGGCGCGCAGCAGCTGCTCGATCCGCATGCCCTCGGGCAGCAGCAGCGCGAACATCACGCTCGCCATGAACAGCACGGTGATCAGCGGCACGCCGCGGACCACCTCGATGTAGACCACCGACAGCGAGCGGATGATCGGCAGGGTGCTTCGCCGGCCGAGCGCCAGCAGGATCCCCAGCGGGAACGCGAAGCCGATGCCGAAGATCGCCAGGATCAGCGTGACCGGCAGCCCGCCCCATTGTTCGGTGCGCACCGGGGTGAGCCCGAGGCCGCCGCCCATCAACCAGAAGGTGACCGCCACGCCGGCGATCCAGATCGCCGCGAGCCAGGGCCGCCAGAACGCCTTGAGCGCGGACACGACCAGCAGCCCGCACAGGATCACGATCGCCACGGCTGGCCGCCACTGCTGCTCGAACGGGTAGACGCCGAACATCATGAAGCGGAACTTCTCCCAGACCACCGCCCAGCAGGCGCCGTCGCCACGCACCGCGTCGCAGGCGGCCACCGGCTGACGGCCCCAGACCGCACTGAACAGCAGCCAGTCGAGCGCCTTGGGGACGATGTACAGCAGGATCGCGAGCGTGAGCAGCGTGACGACCGAATTGCCGGGTGTCGAGAACAGGTTGGTTCGAACCCAACCGAGCACCCCTCCGGAGCGCGGCGGGCGCGGGGCGCCAACCGTCGCGAGCGGCGGGGACACGGAACCGTCGGCCATGGCGGTGCCCTCGCTCAGCGCTCGACCAGCCGGACGCGGTCGTTGTACCAGTTCATGAACAGCGAGATCGCGAGGCTGATCGACAGGTACACCGCCATCAGGATCGCGATCGCCTCGATCGCCTGCCCGGTCTGGTTCATCGTGGTGTTGGCCACCGAGACCAGGTCGGGATAGCCGATCGCCACGGCCAGCGACGAATTCTTCGTGAGATTCAGGTACTGGCTGGTCATCGGCGGGATGATCACCCGCAGCGCCTGGGGCAGCGTCACCAGCCGCAACCGCTGCCCCGGGGTCAGCCCGAGCGCCATCCCGGCCTCGGTCTGCCCCTTGTCCACCGCGAGGATCCCGGCGCGGACGACCTCGGCGATGAACGCGGCGGTGTAGGTCGACAGGCCGAGGAGCAGCGCGGTGAATTCCGGAGACAGCACGTGTCCGCCCTGGAAGTCGAACCCCTCGAGCACCGGGATCTCGATCGCGGTCGGCGCGCCGGACGCCAGCCAGCCGAGCACCGGCAGCCCGAGCACCAGCGCGGCGGACACGGTGCCCACGGGCAGCTGCCGGCCGGTCGCCATCTGGACGCGGCGCGCGTACGCCCTCCAGACCACCGCGAGCACCGCACCGGCCACCAGTGCCCAGACCGCGACCGTCCAGCCGACGTGCGGCGCAGGCCAGGCGAACCGGAACCCGCGCTGGCTGATGAACAGCCAGCCCCCGACCTCGATCGCCTCGCGCACCGAGGGCAGCAGCTCCGTGAAGATCCCGTACCAGACGAACAGCTGCAGCAGCAGCGGTACGTTGCGCATCACTTCGACGTAGACCGAGGCGAGCTTGGCGAGCAGCCAGTTGCTCGACAACCTAGCGATGCCGATCAGCGTGCCGATCAACGTCGCGATCGCGATGCCGGCGGCCGCGACGAACAGCGTGTTGACGATGCCGACCCACAGAGCGCGCGCGTAGCTGTCGGACGGCTCGTAGGCGACGTGCCGCTCGGCGATCTCGAATCCGGCCTCGCGTCCGAGGAACCCGAACCCGCTCTGGATGTTGCGGGTCTCGAGGTTGTGCAGCGTGTTGCCGACCAGATACCAGCCCACGCCGATCACGGCGGCGAGCAGCAAAGCCTGATACAAGACGTTGCGGGCGCGTTCGCTGCGAAACATCGGGCGGGGTTCCCGGCGGAGAGTCTAGCCGCCTCTCGGCGGGGTCACGTGCGGCACCCACGCGCCCGGCGCGAGTACGCGCCGCCGGGCGTTCGAAGCATGGCGAGCGGCGCATGCGCGCCGCCCGTGCGCGCAGCCGGCCGTCCTGCGGCCGGCCTCTGCGCGGGCCATGCTCACCGGATCGGCGGCGCGTACATCAGGCCGTCGTCCTTCCACAGCGCGTTCAGGCCGCGCTCGAGCCCGAGCGGCTTGATGTGACGCTCGTACAGCTCGCCGTAGTTACCCACCGCCTTGATCGCACGGACCATCCACTCGTTGTCCATGCCCATCCCCTTGCCGATGTCGCCGGAGGTGCCGAGCAGGCGCTGGACCGGCGGATCCTTGCTCTCGGCCCGCATCTTGTCGACGTTGGCCTGGGTCACGCCGTACTCCTCGGCCTCGAGCAGACCGAACAGCGTCCAGCGGACGATGTTGAAGAACTCCCAATCGCCGCGCCTGATCATCGGCCCGAGCGGCTCTTTGGAGATCGCATCGGGCAGGATCACGAAGTCATCCGGGTTCGGCGCCTTGCGCTTGGTGGCGGCCAGGCCCGAGATGTCGGTCGTGTAGGCGTCGCAGCGGCCGGCGAAGAACGCCTGCTCGAGCTGGTTCAGCTCGGCGATCACCACCGGCTTGAAGCCCATGTTCCGGCTGCGCGAGTAGTCGGTCAGGTTCAGCTCGGTGGTGGTGCCGGGTTGCACGCACACGGTCGCGCCCTTCAGCTGTGCCGCGCGCTTGATGTTCGCCGACTTGCGCACCATGAAGCCCTGGCCGTCGTAGAACAGCACGCCGCCGAACACCGCACCCATCGCCTGCTCACGCGAGGCGGTCCAGGTGGTGTTGCGCGACAGGATGTCGACCTCGCCCGACTGCAGCGCGGTGAAACGGACCTGCGCGGTCGTCGGCACGTACTGCACCTTGTTCGCGTCGTTCAGGATCACGGCGGCCAGCGCGCGGCAGAAGTCGGCGTCCAGGCCGCGCCACACGCCCTGGGCGTCGGGCGCGGAGAAGCCGAGCAGGCCGGTGTTCACGCCGCAGCGCAACACGCCTTTTTGCTTGATCGCATCCAGCGTCGGGCCGGCGGATGCCGACAGCGGCGCCAGCGCCGGCACGGCGAACGCGGTCGCGATCGCGAGTCGTTTGAACCAGGAGCTCTGCATGGTGGTCATCCGGTTGGGAACAGGGGGGGGGCCTGCGGAAACGCTACGCAGCCCGGCAGGGCGGATCGTTCGCGTGGCGGCGCAGTCTACGCGCAATCGATCGGCGGTTACAACAACGTGGGCAACGGTCTCGGGGGCATTGCGGGACCCGTTCGGCCGGGTCTCGGAGGCGGTGCCCGGGGCGCTGCCGACGGCGTCGCGCAGCGCCCCGTCCGGGCGTACGCCGCCGGGCCGCCCGGCGCGCCGGCGCGGTGCACCCGACCCGATGGCCCGCCCTGCACCGGTGCGCGGCAGGTGCCGGTCGTGCGCGGAACGCGGCCACCGCCGACGGGGGTGCGCTTGATACCATCGCCCGATGACTTCACCCGATCCGTCGCCCGGCGCTGTCGAGCGGTCCGCCGACATCGCGGTCCCGCCGCGGCCCGCCGCGTCGCTGGTGCTGCTGCGCGACGGCCCCGGCGGACTGCAGGTCCTGCTGCTCGAACGACCGTCCGACGACGCGGTGCTTGCCGGAGCGCATGTCTTTCCGGGCGGCAAGCTCGACCGCGAGGACGGTGACGACGACGTGCTCGCTCGGATCGACGCGCCGCCCGACGCACTGCACGCGCGCCTGGGAGAACCGGAGCTCGCGCCGCACGAGGCGGCCGCGCTGTACGTCGCCGCGCTGCGCGAGGCGTTCGAGGAGACCGGCGTGCTGATCGCGACCGGCGTCGATCCGGCGCTCGCCGAACGCGCGGCGCGGCTGCGTCGCGACGCAGCCCTCGGGTTCGGCGAGTTGCTTGCCGAACTCGACTTGCAGCTGCAGGCGTCCGCGCTGTCCCCGTGGTCGCGGTGGATCACGCCCAAGGCGCCGGCGATGATGAAGCGCCGCTTCGATACCCGGTTCTTCGCGGCGCGGCTGCCCGACGGGCAGACGCCGCGGCCCGATCCCCGCGAGACGGCGGGCGCGGTGTGGCTGACCCCGCGCGAGGCGCTCGAGCGCTACGAGGCGCGCGCCATCGAGCTGGCTGCACCCCAGATCATGACGATGGTCCACCTCGCGCGGTTCTCAAGCGTGGAGGCCGCGCTGGCCGAGGCTGCCGCGCGCCGGCCGCCGGCGATCCGACCCGAGTCGGTTCAGCACGACGGCGACCGGTGGGTCTGCTATCCGGGCGATCCGGCGCATCCGGTCTCGGAGCGCGCGATGCCCGGCCCGACGCGGCTGAGGTTCGCGGCCGGACGGTTCTCCCCCGCAGCGGGCGAGGGCTGGTACGACTGACCGCCTGGAGATCCCGCATGAACTCACCGCACCGAATCGCGGTCATCGCCGGCGACGGCATCGGCCGGGAAGTGATGCCCGAGGGGTTGCGAGCGGTCGACGCGGCCGCCCGCCGTTTCGGCATCCCGCTCGTCTTCGATCACTTCGACTTCGCGAGCTGCGACTGGTACGCCAAGCACGGCGCGATGATGCCCGCCGACTGGAAGGACCGCATCGGCGGGCACGACGCGATCTACTTCGGCGCGGTCGGCTGGCCGGCGACCGTGCCGGACCACGTGTCGCTGTGGGGGTCGCTGCTGCTGTTCCGCCGAGAGTTCGACCAGTACGTGAACCTGCGCCCGGTCCGGCTGATGCCCGGCGTCCCGTGCCCGCTCGCGGGCCGCGCCCCCGGCGACATCGACTTCTACGTGGTGCGCGAGAACACCGAGGGCGAGTACTCGTCGGTCGGCGGCCGGATGTTCCCGGGCACCGACCGCGAGGTGGTCATCCAGGAGTCGGTCTTCACCCGGCACGGCACCGACCGGATCCTGCGCTTCGCGTTCGAACTCGCGCGCCGGCGCAAGCGGCAGCTGACCTCGGCGACCAAGTCCAACGGCATCTTCATCTCGATGCCCTACTGGGACGAGCGCGTCGAGGCGGTCGGCGCGCAGTACCCGGACGTCACGGTGCGCAAGTTCCACATCGACATCCTGACCGCGCACTTCGTGCGCAACCCGCACTGGTTCGACGTCGTCGTCGCGAGCAACCTGTTCGGCGACATCCTCTCCGACCTGGGCCCGGCCTGCACCGGCACGATCGCGATCGCGCCCAGCGCGAACATCAACCCGGAGCGCCGCTTTCCGTCGCTGTTCGAGCCGGTGCACGGCTCGGCGCCCGACATCTTCGGGCAGGGCATCGCCAACCCGATCGGTCAGATCTGGTCCGGCGCGATGATGCTCGACCACCTCGGCCACCGCGACGCGCACGACGCGATCCTGCGGGCGATTGAGACCGTGACCGCCGCCGGACCCCGGACGCCGGACATGGGCGGAACCGCGCGCACGAGCGACGTCGGGCGCGCGGTCGCCGAGGCGATCGCCGGCTGAGCGCAGCGGGCTGGCCGACCCTTCGGTCACCCTGACCTGCGTCGCGGGCGGCCGCGTTGCGTTACAGTCTGCCGCCTGGAGTGCCGTCCCCGAACCACGAGTCCCCGCCCGGCACCGCGGGGCATCCCCGGAGACCCCATGAAGACGTTTCGATTCCTCTCGGGCCTGGCGCTGGCGCTGTCGGCCGCCGCGGTCTCGGCCCAGTCGTATCCGACCAAGCCGCTCACGATCGTCGTCCCGTTCGCCGCCGGCGGGCCGACCGACACGGTCGCGCGCGCGGTGGGTCAGGCGATGGAGAAGTCGCTCGGCACCACCGTGGTCGTCGAGAACAAGGCCGGCGCCGGCGGCACGATCGGCGTGGCCGACGTCGCCCGCGCACCGGCCGACGGTTACCGCGTGCTGGTCCATCACATCGGCATGGCGACCGCGCCCGCGCTGTACCGCAAGCTGCCGTTCGATCCGCTGAAGGATCTCGAATACGTCGGGCTGATCAACGACGTGCCGATGACGCTGCTGGTCCGCACCACGCTGCCGGTGAACAGCGTGCGCGAGCTGATCGGACACGTGAAGGCGAACAAGGACAAGGTCACGCTCGCCAACGCCGGCATCGGCGCGGCGTCCCACCTGTGCGGACTGCTCTTTCAGCAGGCGATCCAGACCGACCTCACGACCGTCGCGTACAAGGGCACCGCGCCGGCGATCACCGACCTGATCGGCGGACAGGTCGACATCCTGTGCGACCAGACCACGAACACCACCGAGCAGATCAAGGGTGGCCGTGTGAAGGCGCTCGCGCTGACCGCGCCCCGGCGGCTGGAGTCGCTGAAGGACGTGCCGACCGCAGCCGAGGCCGGCCTGCCCAACTTCGAGCTGAGCATCTGGCACGGCATGTACGCGCCCAAGGGCACGCCCAAGCCGGTTCTCGACAAGCTCGTCGCCGCGCTGCAGGTCGCGCTCAAGGACCCGGGGCTCAACAAGCGTTTCGCCGACCTGGGCGCGGTGACCGTCGCCACCGACCGGCAGACGCCCGATGCGCTCGGCCGGCACCTCAAGTCCGAGATCGACAAGTGGACCCCGATCATCAAGGCCGCCGGGGTCTACGCGGACTGACGGCTTGAACGACCCGCGCGCGCTGCTGCGCGCGAGCTTCGACGCGGCGGTGGCCGCGGCCGATCCGCTGCGGATCGTCGCCGGGCACCTGCCTCCGCCGCCAGCCGGGCGCACGCGGGTGGTCGGCGCCGGCAAGGCCGCGGCAGCGATGGCGCGGGCGGTCGAACGGGCCTGGCCCGCCGAAGCGCCGCTCGACGGGCTGGTGGTCACCCGGTACGGGCACGGACTGCCCACCGAGCGGGTGCGCGTGATCGAGGCGGGCCATCCGGTGCCGGATGCGGCCGGCGAGGCCGCGGCGGCCGAGATCCTGGCCCAGTCGGCCGCGCTCGGGCCGGACGACCTGCTGCTCGCGCTGGTGTCCGGCGGCGGCTCGAGCCTGCTGTCGCTGCCGGCCGGCGCGGTGACGATGGCCGACCTGAAGACGGTCACGCGGGCGCTGCTCGGCAGCGGCGCGCCGATCCAGGAGATGAACGTCGTGCGCAAGCACCTGTCCGCGATCCAGGGCGGGCGGCTGGCGCGTGCGACCCGCGCCCGGGTGTGGGCGCTCGTGATCTCGGACGTCGCGGGCGACGACCTGTCGGCGATCGCCTCCGGACCGTGCTCGCCCGACCCGAGCACCTATGCCGACGCGATCGCGGTGCTCGCGCGCCGCAGGGTGGTCGCGCCGGCGAGCGTCGCCGAGCACCTGGCGTTCGGCGCCAGCGGCCGGATCGACGAGACCCCCAAACCGGGCGATCCGCTGTTCGGCCGGGTCGAGCAGCGGCTGATCGCGACCGCCCACCGCAGCCTGGAGGCGGGCGCGGCGGTGTTCGAGCGCGCCGGCGTGCGGCCGGTGATCCTCGGCGACACGGTCACCGGCGAGGCGCGCGAGGTCGCCCAGGTGATGGCCGCGCTGGTGCGGGAGGCGCGCGGCCACGGTGGGGCGTTCGCGCCGCCGGTCGCGCTGATCTCCGGCGGCGAGTGCACGGTCACGCTGCGCGGCGACGGCCGCGGCGGGCGCTGCACCGAGTTCCTGCTCGGGCTGCTCGAGGCGCTCGGCGACGCCCCCGGCGTGGCCGCGATCGCAGCCGACACCGACGGCATCGACGGCGTCGAGTCGAACGCGGGCGCGCTGCTGATGCCCGATTCGCGAGCGCGCGCCCGTGCGCTCGGCGTCGACCCGCGCGCGCATCTCGACGACAACGACGGCTACGGGTTCTTCGAGGCCCTGGGCGACCTGGTGGTCACCGGACCGACCCGAACCAACGTCAACGACTTCCGCGCGATCCTGATCGCCTGAGCGCCCCGGCCCGATGCACCTGCTGGTCACGGTCACCGCCCACGGCTGGGGCCATCTGTCGCAGACCGTTCCGATCGTCGCGGCGCTGCAGGCGCGCGTGCCCCGGCTGCGGGTCACGCTGCGCACCGGGCTGGACCCGGCGCTGGTCGCGGCCCGGTTCGCATCAGCGGGCGTGGCCGCGCCGGCGGTCGTGCCCGACGACACCGACTTCGGTTTCGTGATGCACGATGCGCTCGAGATCGACGACGAGCGCAGTCTCGCGCGCTATCGCGCGCTGCACGCCGACCGGGGCTGGCTCGAGCGCGAGCGCGATGCGCTGCGAGCGCTGCGGGTCGACGCGGTGCTCTCGAACGTCGGCTACCAGCCGATCCTCGCTGCGGCCGCGCTCGGCCTGCCGGCGTTCGGCGCGAGCTCGCTGAACTGGGCCGACCTGCTCGCGCTGCGCTACCCCGACCGGCCCGGGGTCGCGCCGCTGGTCGCGCAGATGCGCGACGCGTACGCACGTGCCGACGCGCTGTACGCGCTGCAGCCGGGCCTGCCGTTCGACGGATTCGCGCAGCGCGTGCCGATCGCCCCGATCGGCCGTCGCGGCCGCGCCGACCGCGACCGGCTGCGCGCGGCGCTCGGCCTGCCGCCCGACGGCCGGGTCATGCTGATCGCCTTCGGCGGGCTGCCGATGGCGCTCGATACCGAGCGCTGGCGGCTGCCCGAGGGCTGGGCCGCGGTCGCGTTCACCGAGCGGGTCGTGCAGACGCCAGCCGTGGTCGACGGCCGCGCGCTGGGCTTACCGTTTCTCGATCTGCTCGCCTCCTGCGATCTGCTGGTCGCCAAGCCCGGCTACGGCACCTTCGCCGAGGCCGGCTTCGCCGGTCGCGACACCGCGAGCGTGCCGCGCGACGGCTGGCCCGAGGCGCCCTGGCTCGAGGCCTGGCTTGCGCGGCACGCCCGCCTCGCGCGGATCGACCTGCCGGCGCTGCGGGCCGGCCGGTTCGAGCCGGTGCTCGAGGCGATCGCCGCGCAGCCGGCCCGACCGGTGGCCAGCGGCGACGGTGCCGCGCAGCTCGCCGACGATCTGCTCGGACGGCTCGGCGCCGGCGGGCCCGTGGGACAATCGGAGCCCGCCGCATCCCCGACACCCCGATGGACACGCTGACGCTGACCCGTCCCGACGACTGGCACCTGCACTTGCGCGACGGCGACGCGCTGCGCGCGGTGGTCGCCGCCAGTGCGCGTCAGTTCGCCCGTGCGATCGTGATGCCGAACCTGCAGCCGCCGGTGACCACGGTCGCGGCGGCGCTCGCCTACCGCAATCGCATCGTCGCGGCGCTGGCCGAGGTGGCACCGGACGATCCCGCCTGCGCGGGCTTCGAACCGCTGATGACGCTGTACCTGACCGACCGCACCGACCCGGACGAGATCCGTCGGGCCCGCGACTCGGGCGTCGTGCAGGCGGCCAAGCTGTACCCGGCGGGCGCGACCACGAACTCGGACGCCGGCGTCACCTCGATGGCCGCGGTGACCGGGGTGCTGGAGGCGATGCAGGCGGTCGACCTGCCGCTGCTGATCCACGGCGAGGTGGTCGATCCGCACGTGGACGTCTTCGACCGCGAGCGGGTGTTCATCGATCGCGTGCTCGCGCCGATGCGCCGCGACTTCCCGGCGCTGCGGGTGGTGTTCGAGCACATCACGACGCGCGAGGCCGTCGAGTACGTGCGTCAGGCGCCAGGCCCGATCGCTGCCACCCTCACCGCACACCACCTGCTGTACGAGCGCAACGCGCTGTTCCGCGGCGGACTGCGCCCGCACTGGTACTGCCTTCCGGTGCTCAAGCGCGAGGTCCACCGGCGCGCGCTGCTCGATGCCGCCACCTGCGGCGACCGGCGGTTCTTCCTGGGCACCGACAGCGCGCCGCACGCGCGCCACCTGAAGGAGTACGCGTGCGGCTGCGCCGGGTGCTACACCGCGCCGCATGCGCTCGAGTTGTACGCAACCGCGTTCGAGCAGGCCGGAGCGCTGCATCGTCTGGAGGCGTTCGCGAGCCACCACGGTCCGGACTTCTACCGGTTGCCCCGCAACTCGGCGCGGGTGACGCTGCGCCGCGAGCCGTGGACCGTCCCCGACGTGCTGCCGTTCGGCGACCGCGAGATCGTGCCGCTCGCGGGCGGCGAGACCCTCGGCTGGCGGCTGGCGCACTGACCGCGCCGGCGCGGTGGCCGCCCCGATCCGCCCGCAGCGCACGACGCTCGAGGACCGCCTCGCGGCCCCCTGGGACGGGGCCTGCCCGACGCCGCCGCCCTGGCTGCGTCCGATCGCCGGGCGCCTCGCCGAACTCGCGCCGCTGACGGCCGCCGCGCGTCTCGCGCGACTGAATGCCTGGGCGCAGGACGAGGGCGTGCGCAGCGGCTCCGGCCGGCCGCTGCGGTTCGTGCCCGCCGCGCCGAACCGCGGCGGGCGCGGCGCCTACGAGCGGCGGGTGCACGACAACGGCGAGGTGCCGACGCGCGACGCGCCGCCGGGCGACCGGCACGACCTGTACAACGCGCTGATGTGGCTCGCGTGGCCGCGCGCCAAGGCGCGGCTGAACGCGCTGCACGCGGCTGCGGCGGACTCGGGCGACGCCGCCCCCGGTCGCGCCCCGCCGACGCGAGGCCGCCTCGCCGACGCGCTGACGCTGCTCGACGAGAACGGGGTGCTCTGGCTGTCGACCGACCGGTCGCTGACGTCGGCGCTGCGGGCGTTCGACTGGCCCGCGCTGTTCGTGCGACGGCGCGCGCAGGTGCACGCCCGCGTCGGGCTGCGGGTGCTCGGGCACGGCCTGCTCGCGCGGCTCGATGCGCCGTACAAGGCGATCACCGCGCACGCGCTGCCGCTGCCGCTGCCGGCGCACGCGCCCGATGCGCAGGTCGACGCCGCCCTCGCCGAGCGGCTCGGCGCGTCGCCGCTCGACCCCGCCTCGCTCGCGCCGCTGCCGGTACTCGGGTTCCCCGGATGGTGCGACGCGAACGCCGACCCGGCGTTCTACAATGATCCGGCGGTGTTCCGTCCAGGGCGGCGCCGCACGGCGACCGCCCCCGCCTCCGCGACCCGCTGAGCGCCACCATGCTGCTGGGCTGCATCGCAGACGACTTCACCGGCGCGTCCGACGTCGCGAATGCGCTCACGCTCGGCGGGCTGCGCACCGTGCTGGCGATCGGCGTGCCGCCGCCGCAGGCGGCGGTCGACGCGGACGCGGTGGTGGTCGCCCTGAAGACCCGCTCGATCGATCCGCGGCAGGCGGTCGCCCACGCCCTCGAGGCGCTCGCGTGGCTGCGCGCGCGCGGCGCGCCGCAGGTGCTGTTCAAGGTCTGCTCGACCTTCGATTCGACGCCGCGCGGCAACATCGGCCCAGTCGCGCAGGCGCTGCTCGAGGCGCTGGACGGGCCGATCGCGGTGGTCTGCCCGGCGTTCCCGGCGACCGGCCGCACGGTCTACCGCGGCCACCTGTTCGTCGGCGACCGCCTGCTGAGCGAGAGCGGCCTCGAGCACCACCCGCTCAACCCGATGACCGATCCCGACCTGGTCCGCTGGCTCGGGCGCCAGACGCCGCTGCGCGTCGGACTGATCGAGCAGCCCGTGGTCGCACGCGGCGCGGCGGCGGTGCGCGATGCGCTCGCACGGCTCGCCGCCAGCGGGGTACGGCTCGCGATCGCCGACGCGATCGCCGACGAGGACCTGCGCACGCTCGGCACCGCGTGTGCGGATGCGCCGCTGCTGGTCGGCGGCTCCGGGCTGGCGATCGGGCTGCCGGACAACGCCCGTCGGGCCGGTCGGTTGCGCCCGCCCGCCGCACCCGCGGCGCCGGTCGGCGGCCGCGCGGTGGTGCTCTGCGGCAGCTGCTCCGCCGCCACGCGGCGCCAGGTCGCGCGCTACGCGGCGGGTGCGCCGTCGCGGCGCATCGAACCGGACGCGCTGATCGACGGTCGCGAGGATGCGGCGTCGCTCTCCGACTGGGTGTGCGATCGGCCGCAGGGGCAGGCGCCGCTGGTCTACAGCAGCGCCGACCCGCAGGCGGTGCGCGACGCGCAGGCGCGCCACGGCGCGCAGCGCGTCTCCGAGGCGATCGAGCGCTGCCTGGGCGAGCTCGCGTCCCGACTGCACGCCCGCGGCGTGCGCCGGATGGTGGTTGCAGGCGGCGAGACCTCGGGTGCGGTGGTGCAGGCGCTCGGCACGCGGCTGTTCGCGATCGGCCCGGAGATCGACCCGGGCGTGCCGGCGCTGTCAGGTCTGGACGCGCCGATCGCGCTCACGTTGAAGTCGGGCAACTTCGGGGCCGATGATTTCTTCGACAAAGCCCTCGCCGCGGTCCGCTAGGCCGGTGGCGCGCCGCGTCCTACCCCACCCCACCCCACGGGAGACACCATGCGGATCCTCGTCACCGGCGGCGCCGGCTTCCTCGGCCAGCAGCTGATCGCCCGTCTGCTCGCGCAGGGTGCCGTGCGCCTGGACGACGCGGGTGGCGCCCGCGAGCATCCGATCGACACGATCACCTGCTTCGACGTGACCGAAGGCGCGCTCCGCGATCCGCGCGTGCGCAACCTCGCCGGCGACCTTGCCGACCCGGCAGCCGTGCGTGCGCTGGTCGACCGCGACACCGAGGTGGTCGTGCACCTCGCCGCGGTGGTGAGCGGCACCGCCGAGGCGGACTTCGACCTGGGCATGCGCGTGAACCTGGACGGCACCCGGCATCTGCTCGATGCCTGCCGCGCGGCCGGGCACGCGCCGCGGCTGCTGTTCTCGAGCTCGATCGCGGTGTTCGGCGGCACGCTGCCGCCGGTGGTCGACGACGCGACCACCCCCACGCCGCAGGGCTCGTACGGCACGCAGAAGCTGATCGGCGAGCTGCTGGTGCAGGACTGCACGCGCAAGGGCTTCGTCGACGGCCGCGCCGTGCGCGTGCCCACCGTGGTCGTGCGACCGGGGCGTCCCAACGGCGCGGCCTCCGGCTTCGCGTCCGGCATCGTGCGCGAGCCCCTCGCCGGGCAGCCGGCGCCGCTGCCGGTGCCGCTCGAGACCGAGATGTGGGTCGCCTCGCCGCGGGCGGTGGTCGGCATGCTGGTGCATGCGCTCGCGCTGTCGCCGCAGGCCTGGGGCTGGCACCGCAGCCTGAACCTTCCGGGGCTGACCGTGTCGATGCGCGAGGAGATCGCCGCGCTGCGCGCGGTTGCCGGCGACGCGGTGGCGGCCCGGATCGTCCCGCGGCCCGATCCGGCGATCGAGCGGCTGGTGCGCAGCTGGGCCGCGCGTTTCGATACCGCTCGCGCGCGGGCGCTCGATTTCCATGCCGACGCCGACGTCGAGTCGATCGTCCGGGCGTACGTGGAGGACAATCCGTCGTCGATCTCCGCCGGCGGCTGACGTCGCCGCGGCGTCGACCCCGATCCCATCGAAGAGGAGACCCCATGCCCGCGTTCCCGATCCGTCGTCCGGCTGCGCTCGCCGCGGCCGTGCTCTGCGCCGTGCTCGCAACGCCGGCGCTCGCTCAGGAGGCTTGGCCGTCGCGGCCGATCACGATCATCGTGCCATTCGGACCCGGCAGCGGTGGGGACAACGGCGCGCGCCTGTTCGCGAAGCACCTGTCCGAGGCCACCGGCCAGACGGTGACCGTCGAGAACCGCCCCGGCGCCAACGGCGCGATCGGGATGCAGCAGGCAGCACGCGCCCGGCCCGACGGCTACACGCTGGTGATCGGCAGCGCCACCACCAATGCGACCAACTTCGCGTTCAACGCGGCCGCGCTGCCGTACACGCCCGCGAGCTTCGATGCGGTGGCCGGAATCGGCTTCAGCGCGGTGTCGCTGTTCGCCGGGCCCGGGCTCGCCGCCCGCTCGGTCGCCGACGTGGCCGCAGCCGCCCGCCGCGATCCGGGCAAGGTGACCTGCGGCAGCGGGAATGCGGTCACTCAGGTCGCCTGCGAGGTGCTGCGCCGCGCGCTCGGCGTGGATATCGTCAACGTGCCGTACAAGTCGAACCCCAACTCGCTGAACGACCTGGCCGGCGGCCAGATCTCGATCGCGTTCGCCGACGCGTCGGTCGCGCAGCCGTACCTGGCGCGCGACGCGATTCGCACGATCGCGGTCGCCGCACGCGAGCGGATGGCCACGCAGCCGAACGTCCCCACGCTCGCTGAGCAGGGCGTGGCCGGCATGGAGATCACCGCGTGGACCGCGCTGCTGGTGCCCGCCGGCACGCCGATGCCGATCCAGGAGCGGCTGAACGCGCTGGTGCGCCGCTCGAACGATCACCCGGAGTCGGTTGCGATCCGCGAGAAGACCGGCTCCTCCGCGTTCACGCTGGATGTCGCGGGCACGCGCCGCTTCGTCGCCGACGAGATCGCTCGTTGGGCGCGCTACGTGAAGGAGACCGGCGTCAAGGCCGAGTGAGGCGCGGGCGGGGCGCGGGGGGTCGGGCGGGCGCGGCAGGCGCAGTGGCCGCGAACACGGTGGGCGGTACGGCCACCCGCCAGGTGTGCACGGAGTGCTCCTGGCCCGCGACCCGCACCACGACCGTCAGCTCGGGCGCGTCCACCCGCTCGTCCGAGCGCAGCACCACCAGGTTGCGGCGTGCGGGCTTGGCGATCAGGAACGCGTCGGCCCGCGGCGTCTCGTAGCCGGGCGGCGCGGTCACCGACACCACCTCGAATCGTGACACCGACACCGGCTCGCCAGGCGCCGAGCCGTACGGCAGCACGAGCTTGAGCCGCTGACCCCG
>JBIKMO010000059.1:0-19778 GCA_044359175.1 Burkholderiaceae bacterium
GACTTGATCCAGTCCATGACCTTGCGGCCGGCCTCGGTGTCGCGCAGGCCGAAGGCCTCGGCGAACGCCGGCTTCGTGCGTACCGCGCGGGCGGGCGTGGTCACGTTCGGGCGCGGCGGGAAGTGCTCGCCGCGGTACAGATCGGCGTGGCGCGGCGCCGGGATGTAGCCGCCGCCGCGCGGGTCGAGCGTGCCGTCCGGAGCCTGGAACGCGTCTGGGTGGACCGCCTTGTGCGCGAGGAACAGCGCGTACGGACGATCGTGGACGCGATCGACGAACGCGAGCGCGCGCTCGTTCAGCAGGTCGGTGATGTAGCCGCGGTGCTGCGTCGACACGCCGTTCTCGTCGAGCACCGGGTCGACGATGCTGCCGTGCCCGGGGAAGCTCACCCAGTGGTCATAGCCTGGGCGCGGCGCCGACGAGTTGCCCATGTGCCACTTGCCGACGTGCGCGGTCTCGTACCCGAGCCGCTGCAGGATCAGGTGGTAGTTGGGCAGCCGGTGGCTGAGCGCGTCGCGCGCGACGTTGTCGAGCACGCCGTGCCGGCTCGCGTACTGCCCGGTGACGATCGATGCGCGGTTCGGCGAACACAGCGGCGTCGTGTGGAACGCGTTCGCGAAGTGCGTGCCCTCGCGACCGATCCGGTCGATGTGCGGCGTCTTCATGTACGGGTGGCCGCAGAAGCCGACCTCGTCGAATCGCAGGTCGTCGATGAGCACGACGATGAGGTCGGGGCGGGGCGGGCGGGCTCGGGGCATGGCGCGTCGGGCGGTCTCGGTCCCCGTAGCATCGGTCGACGCCCCCCGCGAGTAAAGCGCCGCGCCGCGCTTCCGGTTCGCCGGCACCGCCCGGGGGCGCCAAGGCGCGTGCGCGCCTTTCCGGGATGGCGTGGCGCGGTCGGTCCTGCCCGACCCGACCGATCCGACCGATCCGATTCGAGCGCCTTCCGCCCTCCATCCCGCGACGATGACGATCCGGCGCGCCGCACGTGCACCGGGTACGACCGGACGACGGTGGTCTGGATGCGCGGCATCGCGGGCTCCGGGCTGGCGCCGCGACCGGCGGCGCAGGGTTGACCGAACGGTGACGACGAACAGGGGTATCGGCCGCCCGAGGGCCGAAGAAGACTCGACGCCATCGCCCGGGCTGCGAAGGGGTGTTGACCCACACGTTACAAAGCGGTCCGGGGGAGGGCGGGCATGACGATCGACGCGGTGCGGGTCGCGCTGGACCGGTCCCTTGGCCACCTCACCGTGCTGGGGCTGTTCGGCCGTACCGCCTTCGGCCCGCCGGCGCTGTCGTACGATCCGGCCTTGACGCCGCGCATCGGCTGACGCGTGCCGTACCGAGCCCGCTCCCCGGAGAGCCCCGAATGACCGCCCGACGACTCGGCATCGTGATGCACGGCGTGACCGGCCGCCCGTACGACGCGACCGCCGCCGACGCCGCCTACGCGACCGTCTCATGAGTCCGCTGAGCCTGCCCGACGCCGACGGCCGACCGGTGCCGTTCACGCCGTCACCGCCCTGCGCCTACCCCGAGGTCGCCCAGGGGCCGTTCTCGCGCGTGGCCTTCGCCGCCGCGCACGTGGTCGCCGATCCGCTGGCGGCGGTCGACCCGTGGCTGGGTTGCGCGCTCGACTGGGACGCGACGATCGCGGTCCGCCGGCGGCTGTGGGCGCTCGGGCTGGGTGTGGCCGAGGCGATGGACGCGGCGCAGCGCGGCATGGGCCTGGACTGGCCGACCTCGCTCGAGCTGATCCGGCTTTCGATCGACGCGGCGCGCGACCATCCCGGCGCGCTGCTGTTCAGCGGCTGCGGCACCGACCACCTCGCGCTCTCGGCGAGGCTGACCGTGGCCGACGTGATCGCGGCCTACGAGCAGCAGGCCGAGGCGATCGAGTCGCTCGGCGGGCGGCTGATCCTGATGGCCAGCCGCGCGCTGGCCGCCTGCGCGCGCTCGCCCGACCAGTACGGGCTGGTCTACGACCGGCTGCTGTCGCAGGTGCGCGCGCCGGTGATCATCCACTGGCTGGGCGACCTGTTCGACCCGGCGCTCGCCGGGTACTGGGGCAGCGAGTCGCTCGATGAGGCGACCGAGGTCGCGCTCGCGGTGATCAACCGCAACGCGGCGAAGGTCGACGGGGTCAAGATCTCCCTGCTCGACAAGGACCGCGAGATCGCGATGCGCCGGCGCCTCGCGCCCGGTGTCCGGATGTACACCGGCGATGACTTCAACTTCGCCGAGCTGATCGCAGGCGACGCCCTCGGCCACAGCGACGCCCTGCTCGGCATCTTCGATGCGATCGCGCCCGCGGCTTCGGCGGCGCTGTCGGCACTCGCGCGCGGCGACGTGGCGGGGTTCCATCGGATCCTCGCTCCGACGGTGCCGTTGTCGCGGCACGTGTTCGGCGCACCCACGCGTTTCTACAAGACCGGCGTCGTGTTTCTCGCGTGGCTCAACGGTCTGCAGGAGCACTTCACGATGGTGGGCGGGCAGCAGTCGGCGCGCAGCCTGCGCCACCTCGTCGACCTGTTCCGGCTCGCCGATGCGGCCGGGCTGCTGCGCGACCCCGACCTCGCCTGCGCGCGGATGCGCGCGCTGCTGCTGACTCACGGGGTGCAGGCGTGACCGCCGAGGGCGCGCCCGATCCGCGCGCGCTGTCGCTCACCACCGCGACCGTCAAGCTGAGCTGGAGCCTCGCGCAGGCGCTCGACCGGTGCGACGCGCTCGACCCGGGCGAGCGCGGGCGTCGCCGCGCACCGGCAGCTGCGGCGGCACCCCCCGCACGTTGATCGAGCGGCTGCTGCGGCCGCACCGGCGTCAGCGGCTCGCGGCGGTCGCGGTCACGGCGAGCGCGCCGTCGGCGGTGCGCAGCTCCAGGCGCTCGCCCTCGCGGCGCACGGCCGTGGCGCCCTGCAGCGCGGCAAGGAAGGCGGCCTCCTGCTGCATCACCTCGGGCTCGCAGGCCATCCGCGTGGTTCGCAGCGGACCGACCCGCAGCGCGCCGCCGGCGAGCGTCCACGGGCCGGAGAAGCGGTTGCAGCCGCTCGAGCCGGACACCCCGCCGTCGGCCGAGAACGCGAGCGTGATCCGGCTGCCCGCGCGCACGCTGCTCACCGCCTGGCGGCCGGTGTTGTAGCCGCTCACCTCCCACGCGGTGCCGGCCAGGCCGGCGGGCTGCGCCGAGAAGGTCGCGAGCACCGTGCCCTGCGCGTCCAGCAGCGCGAGTTCGCCCGCCGCGATGCGCCAGCCGTGCGCGGCGGCGAGCACCGGGCCGAACGCGGCGGCGAGCTCGCCGGCCGCACCGGCGCAGGCCATCCGCGTGGTGACCAGGCCGGGGCCGAGGGTGAGCGTCGCGGCCGACGCCGCGTACGGCCCGCCGAAGCGGTTGCAGCCATCGCTTCCCGACACGCGGCCCTCGGCGAAGGCGATCGTTGCGCTCGGTCCGGGCGGCACCGGCACGGCTGGCCGCCCGGGCAATGAGCGCAGCACCCAAGCGGTGCCGTCGAGCGCGGCCGCCGGGCCAGGCCGAGGGGTGGCGGACGCGGTCGGATCGGATGCGGCAGACATCGCGGTGCAGGCGGGCAGCAGCGGCGCGGCGGCGATCAGCAGCGCGGCGACGCGGCGGCGTCGGCAGTGGGTCATCGGGGGCCTCCAGGCCGGACGCTCTCGCAGCCGCGGCGGTGCTGTCAAGCGCGCGCGGTTCGATCTTCGTTGCGTTTCGCCGCCCCGGATCGCCCGGGTGCCGTCGGCGCACCGCGATAATCGCTCCTGCACCGACCCAGGAGCCGCCCGTGGACTTCCGCCTCAGCCCCGAACAGAGCACGTTCCGCGATGCGGTCGCCCGGTTCGCCCGCGACCGCCTCGCCGAGGGGGCGCATGCGCGTGCGCACGCCGAGGACTATCCATGGGATGTTGCCCGCGCGATGGCCGGTCAGGGGCTGCTCGGGATCGCGCTGCCCGAGGCCGACGGCGGACAGGGCGGCACGCTGATGGACGCGGTGCTCGCGATCGAGGCGGTCGCCGCCGCCTGCCCGCGCAGCGCCGACGTGGTCCAGGCCGGCAACTTCGGGCCGATCCGCGTGCTCGCCGAGTACGGCACGTCCGAGCAGAAGCAGCGGTTCCTCGCGCCGCTGCTGCGCGGCGAGGCGGTGATCTCGGTGGGCATGACCGAGCCCGAGGCCGGCTCGGCGGTGACCGACCTCGCGACCACCGCGACGCCGGACGGCGAGGGCGTGCGGGTCAACGGCACCAAGGTCTTCACCTCGCACGCGTGGTACGCCGACGTGATCCTGGTCTACGTGCGGTTCGGGCCCGGCGTGGGCGGCATCGGGTCGGTGCTGGTCGACCCGCGCAGCCCCGGCGTGCGCTTCGGCAAGCGCACGTCGTTCATGTCCGGCGAGACCTGGGCACAGGTCTGGTTCGACGACGTCCACGTGCCCGCGGCGCAGGTGCTGCTGCGCGAGGGCGGCTTCAAGCGCCAGATCGCCGGCTTCAACGTCGAGCGCCTGGGCAACGCGGCACGCTCGCTCGCGCTCGGGCGCTACGCGTTCGAGGCTGCGCGCGAGTGGGCGCTCGCCCGGCGCCAGTTCGGCCGGCTGCTCGCCGAGTTCCAGGGGCTGCAGTGGAAGTTCGCCGACATGAAGATCCGTCTCGACGCCGCCCAGCTGCTGCTGTATCGGGCTGCGAGCAACGCGTCGCGCGGGCTGCCGTCGGCCGACGAGACCGCGATCGCGAAGGCCTACTGCAACCAGGCCGGCTTCGACGTGGCCAACGACGCGCTCCAGGTGATGGGCGGCACCGGCTACAGCCAGGACTCGCTGGTCGAGTACTGCGTGCGTCGTTGCCGGGGCTGGATGATCGCCGGCGGGTCGATCGAGATCCTGAAGAACCGGATCGCCGAGGGCGTGTTCGGCAGGACGTTCGCGCAGCGCGCCGGGCGCGGCGGATGACCGCGGCGCCCGACCCGTGGGCACAGGGCTCGCTCGCGCAGCGGCTGTTCGCGCCGCGCTCGATCCTGCTGGTGGGCGCATCGGGCGATCCGTCACGGGCGACCGCGCGGCCGCTGCGCTACCTGCTGCGCGACCGCTACCCCGGCCGCGTGGTGCCGGTGAACCCGACCCGCGACGAGGTGCTCGGCCATGCCGCCTTCCGGTCGGTCGCCGAGGCGGGCGTCGCCGCCGACCATGCGTTCGTGATGACCGGCGCCGATGCGCTCGAGGGCGTGCTGCGAGACTGCGCGGCGGTGGGCGTCGGCGTGGTCACGGTCTACGCCGACGGCTACGCCGAACGCGGTGCCGAGGGCGCGACCGCGCAGCGGCGCCTCGCAGCGCTCGCCCGCGAGCTCGGCATACGGCTGCTCGGGCCGAACTGCATCGGACTGGTCAACGCGACCGACCGGATCGCGCTCACGGTCAACGCGTCGCTGGAGGCCGGCCTGCCGCCGGCGGGCACGATCGGGCTGGTGTCGCAGAGCGGCTCGATGCTGGGCACGCTCGTCTCGCGCGGCGCGGCCCGCGGCATCGGCTTCTCGAGGCTGGTGTCGGTGGGCAACGAGGCCGACCTGACGGTCGGCGAGATCGCCGACCTGCTGGTCGACGATCCGCATACGCGCACGATCCTGCTGTTCCTCGAAACCCTGCGCGATGCGCCGCGGCTCGCGCGCGCCGCCCGCCGCGCCCACGCCGCCGGCAAGGCGGTGGTCGCCTACGCGCTCGGCCGTTCGCAGGCCGGCGCGTCGCTCGCGGTGTCGCACACCGGGGCGCTGGCCGGCTGGGACGCCGCGATCGACGCGTTCCTGCGTGCGCACGGCATCGTGCGCATCGAGCAGCTGGAGACGCTGCTGGAGATCGCGCCGCTGCTCGCCGGCGGCCCGCCGCCTGGGCGCGACGGGCCGCTGCGCGTGGCGGTGGTCAGCACCACCGGTGGCGGCGCGGCGATGGTGGTCGACCGGATGGGCCTCGGCGGCGTCGTGCCCGCGGCGCCCGAGACCGCGCTGCGGGCGCGATGGGCCGCGCAGGGCATCACGGTCGGCGACTCGCCGGTGATCGACCTCACGATGGCGGTGACGCCGGCGCGCTATGCGACCGTGCTGCAGGGGCTGATGGACTCGCCGTGCTGCGACGCGGTGCTCGCGGTGGTGGGCAGCTCGGCGCAGACCGCGCCGCAGCTTGCGGTGCGGCCGATCGTCGAGGTCGCCCACCGCGCGGCCGACCCGCCGACGCGTGGACGCAAGCCGCTCGCGGTCTTCCTCGCGCCGCAGGCCGATGCATCGCTCGCGCTGCTCGCGGCCGAGGGCATCGCCGCGTTCCGCACGCCGGAGGCGTGCGCCGACGCGCTCGCCGCGCTCGCGCGCTGGACGCCGCCGGCGGCCGACCCCGGCACCCCGCCGCCGTCGCCGGCGGTCGCGCTCGCGGCCGCGCGTGCGCCGACCGACGCCGCCCGCGCTCGGGGCGGCCGGGTACGCGTGGTGCTCGACGAGGGGGCCTCGCTCGCGCTGTTCGACGAGCTCGGCGTGCCGACCGTACCGCGTCGGCGCGTACCGGCCGACGCCGATCCCGCGACCCTTGCGACCGCCGCCTCGGGGTTCGCGTGGCCGCTCGCGGTCAAGCTGCTGTCGGCCGAACTGCCGCACAAGAGCGACGTCGGTGCGGTGACGCTGGGCGTGACCGACCCGGTGCACGCCGCCTACGCGATCGGTGCGATGCGCGCCCGGGTCGCGCGCGAACGCCCGGACGCGGTGATCGACGGCGCGCTGCTGCAGCCGATGCTCGCCGGCGTCGCCGAGGCGATCGTCGGCTACCGCGACGACCCGCTGGTCGGTCCGGTGGTGCTGGTGGGCACCGGCGGGCGGCTCGCCGAGGTGCTGCGCGACGCCGCGCTGCGGCCGGCGCCGGTCGACGCGGCGGGCGCGCGCGCGATGCTCGGCGAGGTCCGCGGTCTGTCGGCGCTGATCGCCGGCGCACGCGGCCAGCCGCGCGGCGACCTTCGAGCGGTGATCGACGTGATCGTGGCGCTGTCGCGGCTTGCGCTCTTACCCGGCCTGCCGGTGCTCGAGGCCGAGATCAATCCGCTGCTGGTCGGGGACGCGGGCGCGGTGGCGCTCGACGGCCTGGTGGTGCTGCGCGCGGACGCGCCGCCCGACGAGGCGCGCGATGCCTGATGCGGGCGGGCGCCGGCGCTGACCTGCGCGCGCCCGTCGGATCAGCGCGAAGCGCCCGCCGCGGCGCGCGGCGCGGGCACGACCGACAGCACGACCGCCTCGGTGAACACCGCGCGCACCTCGTCGCCCTGCTTGATCCGGGTCAGGTCCACACCCTCGGGCACGTTGACTCGCACCGTTCGTTTGGCGCCGCGCAGCGTGAGCGTGCGCGCGACGCGGTTCAGCGATTCGACCACTGCGAGCACCTCGACGGTCCGGGTCGCGCCGGCCGCCGGCTGCGCGCCGGCCGACGCGCTCGCCGCGGCCTGCGACTCGACGCGCTCGCGGATGCCGCTGGCCGAGGCCGGCTCGATCCGCGCAGCCACCGCGGTCAGATAGCGGATCACGAGCATGTCGCCCACGCGCACCTGGTCGAAGTTCTTCACCTCGGGCGGCACGTCCACGGTGACCAGCTGGCCGCGCGGGCCGCGCAGCACCGCGGTGCGCCGTGCCAGATCGAGCTCGACCACGCGCGCCCTCACCTCGACCTCGGCGGCGGCGATGCGCTCGCCCGGCGCCTTGGCGGCGGCGGTGGAGACGCTCGCCCCCTGGCTCCACGCGGCGATCGGCAGCGACAGGACGGCGGCGAACAGGACGGGGGCGAGGCGGGGCATCGGAGGTCTCCGGAACGGGCCGGCGTTCGGCCGGCGGACGGGTGCAGGGTGCGGGTGCGCGGACCAGCGGTCGGCCGGACGTTCCGGCCGGATCGGGAGCTTAGCCGACATCGCCCGCGGCGCGAACCCGGCGCCTGCCTGCGGACCGCACAGCGACCGGTGCCGACGCCGCAGCGGTCACGCCCGGCAGCGCGCGGTCAGGTCGAAGGCGGGTTCGTGCAGCGCAGTGCGTACGTCCAGCAGTCCGAGCAGCGTGTGGAACACGTTGCGGTGGGCCGCAGGCTCGGCGGCGCGCTGCGCGAGGCAGTCGCGGTCCAGGCCGATGCGTCCTGCGAAGCCGTCGCCGATCCAGGCGACCATCGGCACCTGGGTCTGCACGTCCGGGGCGATCGCCAGCGGCATGCCGTGCAGGTACAGACCCCCCTCGCCGAGCGACTCGCCGTGGTCCGACACGTACAGCAGGGCGGCATCGATGCGCCCGGCGCGCGCAGCCAGCCGGTCGATCAGCGAGGCGAGCAGGTGGTCGGTGTAGAGCAGCGCGTTGTCGTACGCGTTCACGATCGCCTCGCGGCTGCAGTGGCGCAGGTCGTCGTTGCGGCAGTCCGGTTGAAAGTGCGCGAATGCGGGCGGATACCGGCGGAAGTACGACGGCCCGTGGTTGCCGATCATGTGAAGCACCCAGAGCTGCGTGCCGCGGGCGTCGTCGAGGCGTCGCTCGAGGTCGTGCAGCAGCCACTCGTCCAGGCAGCGGCCTTCGGGGCAGGCGCCGGCCGGCACGCTGGCGGCGACCGTGTCCGACGGCAGGCCGTCGCAGACGCCCTTGCAGCCGGACTGGTTGTCGCGCCAATGCACGGCCACCCCCGCGCGCGCGACGACGTGCAGCACCGACTCAGCGCGTCTCACGCGGGCCGGGTCGAACCCGGCGCCCGTCGGTCCGAACAGGCATGGCAGCGACGCTTCGGTGCTGGTGCCGCATGCGCGCGTCCTGGGAAAGTCGATCACGTCGCCGCGGGCGGCGAGCCGCGGTGTGGTCTGGCGCCGGTACCCGGACAGCCCCCAGTTGGCCGCACGGGCGGTTTCGCCGAGGACGAACACCAGCACTCGGGGGCGAGGCGCGTCGGCCCAGCTCGCGCCGGCAGCGGCGTCGGTGCCGATCGGTTCGCGCGCGGCGCTCCGATCGCGTGCGTCCTCGGCGAGCACCCGCGCCGACGCCCACACCAGGTTGGCGGGCGCGATCAGGTAGCGCAGCTCGGGCCGGTTGCGCATCAGCGAGGCGAACGGCTGGAACACCGCGAGCAGCGCACCGAGGCCGACCGCGCTGGCCACGCCGAGCAGCCCGAGCCGGGCACGCAGCGCGGCGCGCCGTCCGCGGCTCGCGATCGGCGTGCGCCACAGCACGAGGATCGGCAGCCCGGCGAACGCGGCGACGTGCAGCGCCAGCCCCGTGGTGAGCAGCTCGCGGGCCTCGGCCGGATCGGTGCGCAGCACGTTGCGCACCATCGACGGGTCCAGCACCGTCTGGTACGCCGCTGCGTGGTGTGCACCGACCGCGGCGAACAGCGTGAGCACGGCGATCAGCGGTCTCGCGGTGCGGCGGGTCGCCACCAGCCCGAGCATCACGACATGCACCGAGGTCAGCAGCGTGAACAGCGCGAGGCACCAGGCCCAGGTGGCTGGCTCGCCGAACGACCGGTCGGCGATCGCGGCCGACAGGAACGGCGCACTCGGCGACAGCGCCCAGAAGGCCGAGGTCGCCACGACGATCTGCTCGAGCGTCGCGCCCCCGGGCGGTGCGGTGGTGTCGCGGGCCATCCGCGCAGCGTGCGCGGCGAACCTGAACGCGACCTTAACGCGCGATCCGGGCGGCGGGCCGGTGCGCGGCCGTCGCCCGGGGTCCGGCCGGCACGGCCGCGAGACCGCCGCTCATGAAGGCCACCAGCTCACGCACCAGGCGACGGTACGCGTCCCGGTTGGCGTCGGTCACGCGGCCGTTCGCGCCGACCCAGCGCGCGAGCGCGTACACCGTCTCGTGATGGACGAACTCGACGCGAGCATCGAAGCTCGCCGCCGACAAGCCGGGCAGCGCGCGGCGCGCGAGCGCCGCCGCGCGTTCGACGCCCGTGCGCGCCCGCGGGTCGACCGTGTCCCACAGCCGGACCGACGGGTCGAACATCGCCTGCGACAGCACCCGCACGTAGTCGACGCCCCAGTCGGTGCGCTGCACCGCCTCGGCGAGGGTCTCGACCGCTGCGGCGACGATCGCCCGGACGTCGCCCGCGCGGCCCGCGGCCTCGAGCGCATCCAGCCGCCGGTTGCGGATCGCGTCGATCTCCCGCAGCCGGCGCTCGATCACCGCGCGCACCAGCGCGTCGCGCGAGCCGAAGTGGTAGTGCGCGGCCGACAGGTTGCCTTGCCCGCTCGCCAGCACGATGCGGCGGATCGACACCGCGGCGAGCCCCGCTTGGGCGAACAGCCGCTCGGCCGCGTCCAGCAGCGCGGTCGCGGTCGGGCTCGTCGGCACCTCGGGCGCACGAGGCAGGGCGCGGGTCACGGCGGCGCGGCACGGTTGACAGCGGTAGGTCGACCGACTGTAATGCACGCGAATTATGCGGCGCAAGCCCGGCCGTGCCAGGAGACGCCCGATGCGATTCGCCGTGCCCCGTGCCGCCCACGTGGCCCGCCCTGACCGCAGCAGCTGATGCCAGGGCCCCCGCATCCTCCTTTCCATCCCGACGGAGCCCCGACATGCCCCAGGTCACTTTCATCGCCCACGACGGCACGCGCCGCGACGTCCAGGTCGCCGAGGGCCTGTCGCTGATGCGTGCGGCGGTCGACAACGACGTGCGCGGCATCGATGCCGACTGCGGCGGCCAGTGTGCGTGCGCCACCTGCCACGTGTTCGTCGATCCGGCGTGGGCGGCGCGTCTGCCGGCGGCAGGCCCGCAGGAGGAGGAGATGCTGAATTTCACCGCCGAACGGCGCGAGCACTCCCGACTCGCCTGCCAGATCCCGGTCACCGCGGCGCTGGACGGGCTCACGGTGACCCTGCCCGAAGGCCAGCACTGATCCCCGCCCGACCGAGGAGACCGCGATGAACACCGCCGCCCAGATCCAGGCCGCCGCGCGCGAGCGCGCGTTCGCGATGCCGCTGGAGGAGATCGACCCCGGCGACCCGGAGCTGTTCCTGCACGACACCGTCGGCCACTACTTCGCGCGGCTGCGGCGCGACGATCCGGTCCACCACACGCCCGGCGGCCGCTTCGGCCCGTACTGGTCGATCACGACCTACCGGGACATCATGGCGGTGGACACCAACCACAAGGTGTTCTCGTCCGACTGGACGAACGGCGGCATCTCGATCCTCGAGCGGCCGATGACCGAGCGGCTGCAGATGTTCATCGCGATGGATCCGCCCAAGCACGACGTGCAGCGGCTCGCGGTGAGCCCGATCGTCGCGCCGGCCAACCTCGCGAACATGGAGGCGGCGATCCGCGATCGCACGCGCCGCGTGCTCGACGACCTGCCGCGCGGCGAGACCTTCGACTGGGTCGATCGGGTCTCGATCGAGCTCACCACGATGATGCTCGCCACGCTGTTCGACTTCCCGTTCGCGGAGCGTCGGCTGCTCACCTGGTGGTCGGACATCGCGACCACCAATCCGGACGTCGACACCAGCCGCGTCGCCTCCTGGGAGGCGCGCCAGGCCGAGCTGGTGAAGATGGCGCAGTACTTCACCCGGCTGTGGAACGAGCGGGTCAACGCGCCGCCGAAGACCGACCTGATCTCGATGCTCGCGCACGGTCCGTCCACCCGGAACATGTCGCCCGAGGAGTTCCTGGGCAACCTGGTGCTGCTGATCGTGGGCGGCAACGACACCACCCGCAACTCGATGACCGGCGGGCTGCTCGCGCTGTCGCGTCACCCCGAGGAGTGGGCGAAGCTGCGCGCGAACCCTGCGCTGATCGAGTCGATGGTCTCGGAGATCATCCGCTGGCAGACCCCGCTCGCCCACATGCGCCGCACCGCGGTGGCCGACGTCGAGGTCGGCGGCCGTACGATCCGCAAGGGCGACAAGGTGGTGATGTGGTATCTGTCGGGCAATCGCGACGAGACCGCGATCGACCAGCCCGAGCGCTTCGTGATCGACCGGGCGCGGCCGCGCCAGCACCTGTCGTTCGGTTTCGGGATCCACCGCTGCGTCGGCAACCGTCTCGCCGAGCTTCAGCTGCGCATCCTGTGGGAGGAGATCCTCGCGCGCTTCCCCGTGATCGAGGTGCTGGACGAGCCGGTGCGGGTCAAGTCGAACTTCGTGCGCGGCTACGCGAAGCTGCCGGTGCGGATCCCGGCCTGACCGCAGCGCGCGGCGATACGCCGGGCTTCAGCGCATCGCCGCGAGCAGCCGCTCGTCGAAGATCGCCACCGCGCGCGTCCAGCCGGCGGACGCGCCGCGGATCTTGTGCGGGAAGCAGGCGATCACGAAGCCGTCGCCCGGCAGCGCCTCGAGGTTGTGCAGCTTCTCGAGGTGGCAGTAGCCGATGTGCCGGCCGGCCTTGTGTCCCTCCCAGATCAGCGACGGGTCCCGCGTCGCGGCGTACTTCCTCGCGGTGTGCACGAAGGGCGCGTCCCAACTCCACGCGTCGGTGCCGGTGAGCCGCACGCCGCGCTCGAGCAGGTACATCGTCGCCTCGTAGCCCATGCCGCAGCCGGACGACACGTAGTCCGGCTGCCCGTAACGCGCGCCGGCGCGGGTGTTCACCACCACGATCTCCAGCGGCGTCAGCGCATGCCCGATCCTGGCGAGCTCGGCCTCGACGTCGGCGGCGGTGACCACGTAGCCGTCCTCGAAGTGCCGGAAGTCGAGCTTGACGCCCGGCTGGAAGCACCAGTCGAGGTCGACCTCGTCGATCGTGATCGCGCGCTCGCCGCGGTTCATCGTCGGGTGGAAGTGGTACGGCGCGTCCAGGTGCGTGCCGTTGTGCGTGTTCAGCTGCACGTTCTCCACCGCCCAGACCGCCGAGTCCGGCAGGTCGGACTGCTGCAGGCCGGGGAAGAACGGCGCCATCTGGTGGAACGAGTTCGCGTGCGTGAAGTACTCGATTCTCGGCGCGAACGGGGGCGGATCGGACAGCACGTCGTTCTCGAGGTGGATCGACAGGTCGACGATGCGGCGCGGCATGGGGTCCTCCAGGTGGGGTCAGCGCCCGAGCCAGGTGGCGAGCGGCGGGAATGCGATCAGCAGCACCACCACCACGAGCGCGCCGAGCGCGAACGGCGCGGAGCCGAGGTAGACGTCGGACAGCCCGATCGGAGTGCGCGCGCCCAGGCGGTCGAGGCTGCTCTTCACGACGAACGCGCACATGCCGAGCGGCGGCGTGATCAGACCGATCTCCACCGCGAGCACCGTGATCACGCCGATCCAGACCAGGTCGGCGCCCATCTGCGCGAACACGGGCCCGAACACCGGCACGGTGATCAGCAGGATCGAGGTCGAGTCGAGCGTGGTGCCCAGCAGCAGGAGCAGCGCGACGTAGACCGTCAGCACCTGCAGCAGCGTGAACTGGTTGCCGGCCACCCAGTCGGAGATCGCACCCGGCAGCCCGCTGATCGCGAGGAATCGGCTGAACATCGCGGCCGCCGCGATGATCAGGATCAGGCTCGCGGTGACGTAGCCGGTGTCGATCAGGATCGACCAGAAGCTGCGCGCGTCGAGCGTGCGGCGCGCGATCGCGATGACCAGCGCGCCGAAGGCGCCCACCGCGCCGGCCTCGGTCGCGGTGAAGAACCCGGCGTACATGCCGCCCAGCACCAGCGCGATCAGCGCCAGGATCGGCGCGAGCATCCGTGCGACCGGTCGTGCGTCCCCGGGCGCGCCCTGGCCGGCGCCTTCGCCGACCCAGGCGGGACGCAGCCGCGCGAACCCCCAGATCGTCGCCATGAAGACCAGCGCGAGCAGCACGCCGGGCACGATGCCCGCGGTGTAGACGTCGCCCACCGAGGTCTCGGTGAGCACCGCGTAGACGATCATCAGCAGCGACGGCGGGATCAGCATGCCGAGCATCGAGGAGCCCGCGACGATGCCCACCGCCAGCCGCGGCCGCCAGCCCCGGGCCAGCATCTCGGGCACGGCGAGCCGGGTGAACAGCGCCGCCGACGCCACGCTGATGCCGGTGATCGCCGCGAACAACGCGTTGCCCGCGACCGTGGCGTGCCCGAGCCCGCCCGGCACGCGGTGCAGCAGCCGGTGCGCGACCGCGTACGCGTCGCGTCCCACGCCGCCCACCATCGCGAGAAAGCCCATCAGCACGAACAGCGGCACCGTGCCGAACTCGTACTCGGTCACGGCGTCGGTCGCGGCCTGGCCGAGCATCGAGCCCGCGAGGTCCCAGTCGTCGCGAATCAGCGCCGTGCCCACGAAGGCGACCAGCAGCAGCGCGGTGGAGATGTGCATCCCCGCGACGATCAGCAGCGTGAGCGCGCCGAATCCGGCGATGCCGATCGCGAGCGGCGTCATCGCGTGCCGGATCAGCCCAGGGCGCGTCCGTCGGGCGCTGGCCCGGCGGACGGCTCGCCGCGCCACGCACCGCGCGCGTGCTCTGCGGCGAGCAGCGCGTACTGCAGCGCCATGGTCGCGCAGCCGAAGGCGATCACCGCGAACACCGGCCACTTCGGGAACGTGAACACCGACAGCGAGCCGTAGTAGTCGGCGCTCTGCCAGGCCTCGGCGACCTTGGGCACGACGAAGCGGCAGACCACGGCGAACATCGCCGCGCCCGCGGCGTGGTGCAGCGCGAGCACCGCTCGGTGAAGGCGCGGGCGGCGCGCGCCGAGCAGCCCGAGCAGCCCGTCGGCGGCGATCACGCGGTGGGCGCGCAGCGTCGACGGGAACTGCAGGAACACGATCACCGCGATCGACATCGCGACGATCTCGGGGGTTCCGGGCAGCGGCCGCGCGAACAGCGCGCGCCCGGTCACATCGGCCAGGATCACCGCCATGATCACCAGCACCATCGCGGTGCCGGCGACGTTCATGCCCCGGACCAGCGACCTCACTCGCGGTCCCAGTCGCGTGCGAAGCGCCCGCCCTCGCGGCGCACGCCGTCCATGTACGCCTTGAGCACCTCGCGTGCCGGGAAGCCTGCCTTCGTGGCCGACTCGATCCAGGCCTTCGTCGGGTTCTCGATCGCCTTGGCGAGCCGCGCGCGCTCGGCGTCGGGCATCGCGCTCACGGTGCCCCGGTTCGCGCGGATCGTGTCGAGCGCGGCCACCGCGCGGACGAACTGCTCCTTCGAGTACGCCGACGCGTAGGCGTCGCCGCCGGCCTTCAGCGCGGCGCGCACCTCCGGCGGCAGGCGGTCCCAGCGCGGCTTGTGCACCGAGATGCCGCCCGCGTACATCGCGCCGAAGCCGGTCTGGACGTAGTGCGGCGCCACCTCGAACAGCTTGGCCGACACCGCGCCCGAGGCGAAGGTGATCGCGCCGCTGTACACGCCGGACTTGATGTCGTTGTAGTACTGCGGCAGACCCGCGGACACCGCGACCGCGCCCGAGCCCTTGATCCAGCCGTGCAGCGCGGGGGGGCCCGCGTACTTCTTTCCGGCCAGGTCCTCGAGGCGGGCGACCGGCTGCGCTGACGCGATGCCGTAGTCGTCCAGTCCGAAGCCGGTCAGGTAGACCTGCCGGTACTTCTCCCAGGCCTTGCGCATCGCGGGCACGGTCTCGTGCAGGTCGTTGATGACCTTCGACACGAGGCGCGGATCGGTGGGCCCGAACGGGGCGGCGTAGCTCACGTTGTGCAGCGGCATCTTGGCCGGGTGGAACACGGTGCCCACGATGCCCATGTCGCAGATACCCTGCTCGATCGACTCGAGCTCCGAGCCGAGCTTGGCGAGCGTGCCGCCGTAGGCCTCGTTCCAGGTGACGCGGTAGCGGCCGGCTGCCGCGAGCTCGCGGTCGACCGCGGGGATCAGCGTCTCCTTCAGGTGCTTGACCCACAGAAACACCGGCGCATGGCCTGCGCAGACCGTGAGCTTGATCTCCTGCTGCGCGTGCGCGGCGCCGAGCGCGGCGAACGACAGCAGGGCGGCGGCGGACAGGTGGCGTGCGGTCATCGGCGGAGTCTCCCGGAGGCGGCCGCGCGGCGCGCATGCGGCTCCGACGCAGTATCCGGCACGCGGGACAGGGCGCGCAAACGGCGCGCCACGCCGGTCGGTACGCTCAGCGGACGACCTCGTCGATCTCGAAGCGCACCGCACCGTAGGCCGCGTCGCACGGCGCGCCGGGTGCGCAGACCGGACGCCCCGCGACGATCGCCGCCGGGTCGGGGGCCTCGTTCCAGCGGCGCGTCATCACGGTCTGGTCGAACTCGTAGAACCCGTCGCCGCGGACCAGCCCGACGTCGGAGAAATCGCGCGGCTGATCGCTCACCAACGCGACCAGCACGTTGGTGCCCGGGTTCGGGCCGCCGGCGGCCAGCTGCCACTTGCGGCCGCCGCGCGGCGTGCGGCCGAGCACGATCTCCTCGCCCGCGCGAATCCGCGTGTCGGCGTCGAACGCATTGGGGAAGATCTGGTAGAAGTGCGACGGGTCGGTGCCGAGCAGCAGCACGACCAGGTGACCGTCGCGCTCCGAACGGATGCCGAACCGGATCTCGCGGCCGATCACCACCCGCGACTGCGGCACCGACGCGCGTACGATCCGGTCGGGGGACGCGCCCTTCTCGACGAGGTCGAGCCACGCGCGCGCCGAGAAGGGCGGCGGCGCGGGCGGGGGCGGGGCCGGCGGCGGCGGCGCGGGGGCCTCGTCGCGGCGCGCGCGCGGGTCGCGGTCCGGCGGCGCGGGCGCGGGGCCGCCCCGCAGCTTCCAGTAGAGCGCGACGCCGCCGCCGGCGAGCGCCACCGTCGCCACACCGAGCGAGGCGCCCGCGAGCCATCGACGCCGCGGCCCGAGGTCGTCGCCGCCGATGTCGGTTCGCGCGCCTCGGCCGCGGTCGCCGCCCGAATCGTCCGCCCCGCGCCCGGGCAGGGTGCCGTCGGTGCCGTGCGCGCCGCCACCTGCGCCTGCCCCGCCGCCCTGCAGCGCGCGGCCGATCGCCTCCAGCGGGTCGCGGGCGTCCGCGCGGCCGGGGTCCGTGCCGCCGGGGCCCGTTCCCGCCTCGCCCGCGCCGGCGCCCGATCCGCGTCCCGGGGCGCCGTCGGGCGGCGGCCAGACCTCGGTGGGCGGCAGCGGCTCCGGCGAGATCGGCTCGGGCGGCTGCGACCCGCCCGCCTTCAGGCCGAGCGCCGCGCGGAACGCCGCGATCGACGCCGGCCGGTCCTGCGGCCGCACGGCGAGCCCGGCGTCGATCGCTGCGAGGAAGCGCTCCGAGAAGCGGCCAACCCCGAGCTCGCGCGCCGGCACCATCGAGTCGCGGACCAGCCGGCTCGCCGACGGCGGTGGCGTGCGTCCGCCGATCGCGTAGTGGATGACCGCCGCGAGGGCGTAGACGTCGGTCCACGGGCCCTGGGCCAGGTCGGGGCTCGGTGCGGACTGCTCGATCGGCGCGAAGCCGGGTTTGTAGATCACGGTGAGCGCCGGTGCGAGGTCGCCGATCACGCGACGCGCGGCGCCGAAGTCGAGCAGCACGGGCCGGCCGTCGGGCTCGATCAGGATGTTGTCGGGCGCGATGTCGCGGTGGTACACGCGTTCGGCGTGCATCGCCTCGACCGCATCGAGCAGCGGCGCGAGCAGCCGCGCGAGCCACGCCTCGGCGGGCGGGCCGTCGAGGCGGCGCAGCGCCTCCTTGAGCGTGACGCCCTCGTAGTAACGCATCGCCATGTAGGCGGTGCCGTTGGCCTCCCACAGCCGGAACGCCTTGAGCAGCGAGGCGTGGTTGAAGTGCGCGAGCAGCTTCGCCTCGGTGACGAAGCTGCGCAGGCCGGCGTCGAAGGCGTCGCGCATCCGCTCCGACTTCACGGTCACGCGCATGTCGGAGGCGCGGTATGCGAGCGAGGAGGGCATGTACTCCTTGATCGCCATCCGGTACTCGAGTGCGTGGTCGTAGGCGAGGTACACGATGCCGAAGCCACCCTCGCCGACCACGCCGACGATCTCGTACTCGCCGAAGCGGGTGCCGACCTGCAGGCGGTTGGTCGCGTGCGGTTCGTTCGGCCCAGCCGCCGGCTCGACCGCTCCAGGGGGCGGTTGCGCCGCCGATGCGGCGTCGCCCTGCGGGCGCGGTGGCTCGGACCCGGGGTGCCCGAGTGCGCGGGTGAACTCGCCTTCGCTCATCGGGCCCTCATCGGTCGGCCTGCACCAGCGCGACGAACGTCGCGGCGTCGGGTGCGCCGCCGTGCATCCGCACGCGTGCCGCGCCGGCGGCGTCGTGCCGCCAGAACCACGCGACCGGCCGCCCCGCGGTGGCAAGCGCGTGCAGCGCGATCGCCTGTGCGAGCCGGCCAGGCGCGACGCCCTCGATCGCCACCGCGAACGGCCCGCGCATGCCGGCGGCGGGCAGGGCCAGCGCGGGCAGCGCGTCGGGCGCGGCGCAGGGCCCCGCCGCGGCGACCGCGTCGGTCGCGGCCAGCGGGTCGGCCGCGGCGACCGCGCGGTCGAACGCGTCCACGTCGTCGTCGGCGAGCAGCGCGAGCACGCTCGCCTCCAGCCCGTCCATCCAGCGGTCCAGGGCCTCGATCGATGGGCAGGGTGCGTCGTCCGTGCAGAGCGGGCGGACGATGGTCAGCGGGAACAGCCGCCCGACCCGGTCGGCACCGGGTGAGAGCACGCCCGCCCACGGCGTCCGGGACGCGCCGTCGAACCACAGGAAGCGCCACATCGGGAACGAGAGGAAGGCCGTCGCCCAGTCGTCGCCGTGCGCGCGTTCGCCGACGAGCATGCCCTGCGCGAGCCACGCATCCCAAGGGTCGCGAAACGAAGCGGGGCATCGTCGCGACACGAAGTCCCCGAGCGCCGGCACCTTCCCGTACCAGCCGGTCGCGGGCACCGTCCCCACGGCTCGCGCCGACGCGCCCGGGCTCACAGCCGTGTCGGACACTGGAACGCCTGCAATTCGCGCAGGCCGAAGGGGTTCTGCACGCTGCCCGCGTTGACGTCGAGCGCGACGCGCCGACCGTCGAAGTCGAACGACACGCGGAAGCGCTCCGGCTGAGGACCGCGCTCGATGCGGCCGCGGTCGAACATCCGAAACAGCGCCCACGGCCCGTCGAACACCAGTCCGCTTGCGCCGCTGGCCGGCGCCGGCGACAGCTGGATGCGGATCTGACCGCTGCCGCGGGTACCAGGCCAGGCGACATTCATCGGCACCACCGGCCCGTGCGCGTAGCGCAGCACCTGGCCGTCGACGTCGAGGCTGAACTGCAGGATGCCGGGGTCCATCTCGGCCGGGCGCAGTTCGAAGCGGAACGCGGGCGTCTTCGCGCCGCCGGCGAAGAACACGCGCCGGATCTCGTCGGCGCGCTGGAACTGCGCGAGCGCGGCCGACGCGTCGCCCATCGACGCATCGCCCTGCCTGCGGAAGCGCCAGGGCCGCGCGCCGGTGTCGACATGCTGTGCGAGGTGCTTCTGGAAGAACTCGTCGAGCAGGCCGCCCGCGGCGAACAGCCGTGCGAAGTCGTCGGGCGTGACGTCGAGCCCGCTGCCGGGTGTGAACGGATATCGGCCGCCGATCGCACGCTGGCAGAAGTCGCCGACCGTGGCCGCGAGCTGCTGGCTCAGGTTGCTGCGGGTCTCGGACAGCGCCTGGTTCGCGCCGGTGGCGGTCAGCGAGGTCAGCATGCCGCGCACCGGCTCCGGCAGCCGCGCGGCGTCCGCTCGGATGCGGTTCGGCAGCTCGCTCGGCGGCGGCGGCAGGCCGCTGCGCACCGCGGTCTCGGCCGCCACCAGGGTGGTGTACAGGTCGCCGATCAGCTGCAGCGTCGAGTCGATCGGTGCGGGCTGGCCGGGCGCGGGCGCGCGCACGAATCGGC
>JBIKMO010000264.1:0-6079 GCA_044359175.1 Burkholderiaceae bacterium
AACACCCGGATCCTGCGCGAGGGCATCGATGCGGGCATCGCCAATTCGATCCTCATCAAGATCAACCAGATCGGCACGCTGACCGAGACCTTCGCGGCGATCGAATTGGCCAAGCGCAACAACTACACGGCGGTGGTGTCGCACCGCTCGGGCGAGACCGAGGACACGACGATCGCTGACATCGCCGTCGCCACGAACGCGCTGCAGATCAAGACCGGCTCGATGTCGCGCAGCGACCGCGTCGCCAAGTACAACCAGCTGCTGCGCATCGAGGAGGACCTCGGCGAGGTCGCCCAGTATCCGGGCCGTTCGGCCTTCTACAACCTGCTGTAGTCCGGGGGCGGCGATGCGCGTGTTCACGATCGTGCTGGTCGCGCTGCTCGTGCTGATCCAGTACCCGCTGTGGCTGGGCAAGGGCAGCTGGCTGCGGGTCTGGGACGTCGAGCGTCAGCTCGCCCAGCAGCAGCAGGTCAACGCGCGACTGCGGGAGCGCAACGGCTCGCTCGAGGCCGAGGTGCGCGATCTGCGCCAGGGGACCGGGGCGATCGAGGAACGGGCGCGCTACGAGCTCGGAATGATCCGTCCGGACGAGATCTTCGTTCAGGTCGGCGAGCCCGGCGCCGCGCCCGCGGCCGCCCTGCTGTCGGCCGCGCCCATGCCCGGCGGCCTCAGTGGTGCGAGCTCGAGCCCGGCACGTTCGGCCCGTTGACGAACAGTCGCGCCGCGTCCACCGCGTCGAAGCGGTAGGGCGTCGCGCAAAACTCGCATTGCACCTCGACCGCATCGCGTTCGGCGACGATCGCGTCGATCTCCGTGCGGCCGAGCATCCTCAGCATCGCGATCACCTTGTCGCGGGAGCAACTGCACTCGAAGTGCGGCGCGCGCGAGTCGAAGCCGTACAGCGGCTCCTGCCAGAACAGCCGGCGCAGCACGGCGGCGAGCGGCAGCGACAGCAGCTCGCCCCGGGTGACCGTGTCGGCCAGCCGCTGCAGGCGGTTCCATCCGTCGTCATCCGCTTCGGCGGTGGTCGCTACGACCGCGGCGGCGGTACCGTCGTCGGCGGGGCCCGGTACCCACGCCTGGGGCTGTCCGCCCTCGTCGGGAAGACGCTGCAGCAGCAGGCCTGCGGCACGGCGCTCGTCGGCGGCCAGCCACAGGCGCGTCGGTACCTGCTCGGACCGGGCCATGTAGCGCTCGAGCACCTCGGCCACGGTGCTGCCCTCGAACGGGACGATGCCCTGGTAGGGGCGGCGGTTCGGCGAGTCGGTTCTCGGATCCAGGGTGACCACGAACCGGCCGCGTCCGCGGGCGTTGACCAGCGTGGCGAGGTCAGCATCCTCGGGGCAGGATTCGCCGTCGCGCAGTTTCGCGGTCGCGCGGAACCCGCCGTCCGATCCGCACTCCACCACCAGCAGCGCGACCGGCCCGTCGCCGTGGATCTGCAGGATCAGCGCGCCGTCGAACTTCAGCGACGCCGACAGCAGAAGCCCGGCAGCGCAGAGCTCGCCGAGCCGCTCGCGGACCGAGCGCGGGAAGGCGTGCCGCTCGGACACCTCGCGCCAGGATGCGTCCAGCGAGACCGCCTCACCGCGGACCGGGGCCCCCCTCAGCAGGAAGCGCTGGAGGGTATCGGCGCGTTCGGCCGGGCTCACACGTCGATCCGTGTGAGGCCGGACGCGAACGCGGCGGCCTTGGCCACGTAGAGCTCGACGCCGGCGCGGATGCGCCGTACGTCCTCGTCGGTCAGCGTGCGGACCACCTTGCCCGGTGAGCCGAGCACGACGCTGCGTTCGGGGATCACCCGGCCTTCGGGTACCAGGGCGCCCGCGCCGATCAGGCACTCGCGGCCGATGCTCGCGCCATTGAGCACGACCGCCTGAAGCCCCACGAGACTGCCGTCGCCCACGGTGCACCCGTGCAGGGTCGCCTGGTGACCGACGGTCACGCCGACACCGACCGTCAGGGGGAATCCGGCGTCGGTGTGCAGCACGGCGTTTTCCTGGACGTTGCTCGCCGCGCCGATCACGATCGGCTCGTTGTCCCCGCGGAGCACCGCGCCGAACCAGACGCTGCTGGAGTCGGCGAGCCTCACGCGACCGATCACGGACGCATTCGGCGCGACCCATGCGGTGGCTGCGATCTCGGGCGCGTGATCGCCGATCCGGTAGATGGCCATGGTGTCCCTGTAGACTGGAGCGTCGGTCGGGCCGGTACGGCAGCGCGTGGTGCGAGGCCAGCGCCGGCGGCCGACGAGTGTACTCCCTGCCATGCCCGCTGCGCCCCACGACCCGCCCGCCCCGCGTGCCTGCGCGCGTGCCGCCGCGCGGGCGGCATGGGACGAGCCGGACCCCCGCCGCAAGGCCGCGGCCGCAGTGGCCGCCGCGGCGCTCGCCGGCCCCGGGGCGGTCGGCTCGATCGCCCGGCGGTTCGACGACGCGCCGAGCCCGGGGCGTCCCGCCCGCCCGCGGATCGTGCCGCCGCGCGATCTGCCGAAGCGCGGTTCCGGCTCCGCGCTCGGGCGGGCCACGCTGCTGCACGCGATCGCGCACATCGAGCTGAACGCGATCGACCTCGCGCTCGATGCGGTCTGGCGGTTTGCGGATCTGCCGGATGCGTGGTACGGGGACTGGCTGCTCGTGGCCGGCGAGGAGGCGGCGCACTTCACCTTGCTGGCCGACGAGCTCGAGCGCCGCGGGTACGGCTACGGCGCGTTCGACGCGCACGCGGGCCTGTGGGAGATGGCGCTGCGCACTCGGGGCGATCCGCTGGCCCGGGTGGCCCTCGTTCCCCGGCTGATGGAGGCCCGCGGCCTGGACGTGACGCCCGGGATCCAGGCGCGACTCGCACGGTCCGGCGACCCAGTCGGCGCGGCGCTGCTGCAGCGCATCCTGGACGACGAGGTGGGGCATGTCGCGATCGGCAACCGATGGTACCGGTGGCTGTGCGCGCGCCGCGGGCTGGATCCACTCGCCGCCTGGGACGGACTCGCGGCGGAGCACGGCGCGTCGCGGCCGCGCCCGCCGTTCAACGTCCGCGCGCGGCTGCGCGCGGGCTTCACCGCGCAGGAGATCCGCGCGTGGTCGGGCACGTGACCGCGGGACGGCGCGGGCTGCTGCGCAGCACAGCGCTGGGCGCAGCCGCCTGGCTCGCGGGCTGCGCGACGCCGGCACCGCCCGGGCCGGGGGATGCGTCGCGTGCGCGGCCGTGGCGCGGGTCGGCCGATCCGTTCACGCTCGGCGTGGCGAGCGGTCTGCCGCGGCCCGACGGCGCGACGCTGTGGACGCGGCTCGCGCCGAGGCCCTCAGGCGAGCACGGCGGAATGGATCCGCAGCCGGTGCAGGTGCGCTGGGAGGTCTTCGAGGACGCGGGGTCGTCCGCACCGGTGGCCTCCGGGGTCGCGGTGGCCGAGCCGGGCTGGGCGCATTCGGTGCGGGTCGATGCGCGGGGTCTGCGGCCCGGGCGGGCGTACCGATACCGGTTCGCCAGCGGGGAAGCGACCAGCGCCGAGGGGCGGTTCCGGACCGCACCCGCGCCGGGCGGCGGCGATCGGCTGCGCCTGGTGTACGCGTCCTGCCAGCAGTACGAACAGGGGTGGTACGGCGCGTGGCGGCACGCGGTCGCCGATGCGCCCGACCTGATCGCGTTCCTGGGCGACTACATCTACGAGTCCTCGTGGGGCCAGCGGCACGTGCGCAAGCATGATCCGGGGACCCCGACGACGCTGGACGGTTACCGGCGTCGGCACGCGACCTACCGGAGCGACCCGGACCTGCAGGCCGCGCATGCCGCATGCGCGTGGGTGCTGACCTGGGACGATCACGAGGTGGACAACGACTACGCGAACGACCTGTCGCAGCGAGGCGACCCGCCGCAGGTGTTCCTCGCCCGACGCGCGGCGGCTTACCGCGCGTACTTCGAGCACATGCCGCTGCCGTGGTCGATGGCGCCGCGCGGGCCGGACCTGCGTCTGTACGGCCACCTCGACTGGGGCGGGCTGGTGCGGGTCCACCTCCTCGACGACCGTCAGTACCGATCGCCCCAGGCGTGCAACCCGCCGGGGCGGGGCGGCTCGCGCACCGTGGGTGCGGAGTGCGATCAGCGGCTCGACCCGAGCCGGTCGATGCTCGGCGCCGAGCAGGAGGCCTGGTTCGCCGCGTCGATGGCGGCCAGCCGAGCGCGATGGAACGTCGTCGCGCAGCAGACGCTGATCGGCCGCGCGGACTCGCGTGCGGGTCCGGGCGAGGCCTGGTGGACCGACGGCTGGGACGGCTACCCCGCCGCCCGGCGCCGGCTGCTCGAGGCGGTGCGGGCGAGCGGTGCCGCGAATCCGGTCGCGATCGGCGGCGACGTCCACTGCTTCTATGCGGGTGAACTGCACGAGGACTTCGACCGGCCGCAGGCCCGTGCCGCGATGCTCGAGTTCGTGGGCACCTCGATCACCTCGCAGACCTGGGCGCAGTCGCGGATCGACGCGCTGCTCTCCGAGAACCCGAACCTGCGCTACGGCGAGGGCCGCTCGCGGGGCTACGCGCGGATCGACTTCGAGCGCACGCGCGCCACGGTGGCGATGCGCGGAATCGACGATCCGGCGGATCCGGCCGCGGGGTGTCGGACGTTGCGAACCTTCGAGCTCGCCGACGGCGCGGGCCGCCTCGAGTGACCCTGCGCTCGACCATCGCCGTGACAGGGCACGGGCCATGAGCGACCGCTATCGGCCCGTGCGCGCGTCGCGCAGCCGCTTCGTCGATGCGCGCGGGCTGCGCCATCACGTGCGCTGCTGGGGCGAGGACGTCGGCCGGCCGCTGGTGATGCTGCACGGATGGATGGACGCGTCCGCCTCCTTCCAGTTCGTGGTTGACGCGCTCGGTGCGGAACGGCGCGTCCTGGCCCCGGACTGGCGCGGCTTCGGTCTGACCGGCCGGCCGCTCGCCGACAGCTACTGGTTCCCAGACTATCTCGCCGACCTGGATGCGCTGCTCGACTCGATCTGGCCGGGCGGCGCGGTCGATCTGGTCGCGCACAGCATGGGCGGCAACGTCGCGATGATCTACGCAGGGCTGCGACCGGCGCGCGTGCGGCGGCTGGTCAACCTCGAGGGCTACGGTCTGCCCGGCACCACGCCGGTGCAAGCCCCCGGGCGGATGCAGCGGTGGCTGGACGAACTGCGCGAGCCCGCCACGGCGCGCCGGTATCCGTCGCTCGAGGCGCTCGCCGAGCGGCTGGCGTCGACCAATCCCCGGCTGCCGATCGACAAGGCCCGCTGGCTGGCCGACCATACGTCGGCACCGGTGGACGACGGCCGTCGTGTGCCGCTCGGCGACCCGGTGCACCGAAGGGTGAACCCGTACCTGTACCGGGTCGACGAGACGATCGAGATCTGGCGCGGCATCGCTGCCCCGGTGCTGCTGGTCGAGTCCGCCGACGCGCTGTCCGATCCGCAACGGGCGTGGATCCGCGAGCCTGAGTACGCGGTGCGCCTGGGCGTGGTGCGCGACCTGCGGCGGGTGCGGATCGAGCAGGCCGGACACATGCTGCACCACGACCAGCCGGACGTCGTCGCCGCGCTGATCGAGGAGTTCATCGATGGCTGAGCCGCACGAGATCAACGCCGACCTGCACTGCCACTCGGTGGTGTCGGACGGTACGCTCGCGCCGGTCGATCTGGTCGAGCGTGCGCATCGCAACGGCGTCGACATCCTCGCGCTGACGGACCACGACGAGGTGGCCGGGCTCGACGAGGCGCAGGCGCGGGCCGAGGCGCTCGGGCTGAGCTTCGTGCCCGGCGTGGAGGTGTCCGTGACCTGGGCCGGCGAGACCATCCATGTCGTCGGCCTGAGGATCGACCCCACCGACGCGGCGCTGCTGGCAGGGCTGGAACGCACGCGCAGCGGGCGCGACGGTCGGGCGCAGGAGATCGCCGATCAGCTCGCCGCGGCGGGCATCCCCGATGCCTACGAGGGTGCGCTGCGCTACGCCGGCAACCCCGAACTGATCTCGCGCAGCCACTTCGCCCGGTTCATCGTCGAAACCGGCGCGTGCGCCGACGTCGGCGAGGTGTTCACGCGGTTCCTGGTGGAGG
>JBIKMO010000265.1:0-6065 GCA_044359175.1 Burkholderiaceae bacterium
CCGCTGCTCGGACGGCCCTGGCTGTGGAACCTGAGCAGGCGGCGGGTTGCGGCCGGCGCGGCGATCGGCGTGTTCTTCGGGTTCCTGATCCCGATCGCGCAGATCCTGGTCGCCGCCGGCGCGGCGGTGCTTCTGCGGGCGAACCTGCCGGTGGCGGCCGTCGCCACGCTGGTCACGAACCCGTTCACGTTCGCGCCGGTGTACGTGGCCGCCTACTACACCGGGGCGGCGGTGCTCGGCGAGTCGGCGAACCCCGAGGTCGCGGCCTCGCTGGCCGAGGGGTTCGACGCATCGGCGCTGCTCCAGCGCACCACCGGCATCCTCAAGCCCTGGTTCACCGGCCTGGTGGTGTTCGCCGTGGGCGGTGCGGCGATCACCTGGCTCGTGGTCAACGTGGTGTGGATCGGCGCGGTCCGGCTGCGGCGCCGCCGCTCCGCGCGGTCCGCCGCGCCACGCTGACCGCCACGGGCCGGGGGGCGGTCGTGTCGATGGACAGCGTCGAGTGCCTGGTGGTCGGCGCCGGGGTCGTCGGCCTGGCGGTCGCCCGCGAGCTCGCCCGCGCCGGCCGCGAGACGATCGTCGTCGAGCGCGAGACCGCCTACGGCAGCGGCGTGTCCTCGCGCAACAGCGAGGTGATCCACGCCGGCCTGTACTACCCCCCGGGCAGCCTGAAGGCACGGCTGTGCGTCGAGGGCAAGGCGATGCTGTACGCCTGGTGCGCCGAGCGCGGCGTGCCGCACCGGCGCTGCGGCAAGCTGGTCGTCGCCACCGACGGCGGCCGCGTCGACGAGCTGCGGCGGCTGCAGGCCACCGCGCACCGAAACGGCGTGACCGACGTCGCGTGGCTCGACGCCGCCGAGGCGAACGCGATCGAGCCTGAGCTGCGCTGCGCGGCCGCGCTGTGGTCGCCGTCGTCCGGCATCGTCGACAGCCACGCGCTGATGACCTCGCTGCTCGGCGACGCGCAGGCCGCCGGCGCGGTGCTCGCGCTCGCCAGCCCGGTGACCTCGGCCGCGCGCGTCGACGGCGGCTGGGCGATCGCGGTGGGCGACGACCCGCGGCCCGCGCTGCGCGCGCGCTGGCTGGTCAACTGCGCCGGCCTGGGCGCGGTGCCGCTCGCCGAGGCGACCGCCGGCGTGCCCGCCGCGCGGGTGCCGCGGCAGCGCTTCGCGAAGGGCCACTACTTCGCGCTGTCGGTGCGCTCGCCGTTCACGCACCTGGTCTACCCGCTGCCGGACGACGGCGGGCTGGGGGTGCACCTGACGCTGGACCTCGCCGGGCGCGGCCGCTTCGGGCCCGACGTCGAGTGGCTGCCCGAGGGGCTCGACGAGCGCGGCCTCGACTACGCGGTGGACGCGTCGCGCGCCGCGACCTTCGAGGCGCAGGTGCGGCGCTTCTGGCCCGGCCTGCCCGACGGCGCGCTGACGCCCGCCTACACCGGCGTGCGACCGAAGCTGCACGGCCCGGGCGAGCCGGCGGCGGACTTCCGCATCGACGGGCCCGACGCGCACGGCTGCGAGGGCCTCGTGCAGTTGCTCGGCATCGAGTCGCCCGGGCTCACCGCGTCGCTCGCGATCGCCGCGCACGTCGCGGGGATCGTCGCGACCGCCGACCGCGCGCCGACGGCCGCCGGGGCGCGCGGCGCGCCCGCCCCGCGCGTTCGCGAGCCCGCGGACCCGCTGCCGTGAGCCGCCCGCCCGCCCGCGGCCCCGCGGCGCCGCCCGCCGTCGCCGACGGCCGGCCGGTGCCCTCGCCCTGCATCTCGGTGTGCCGCATCGACGACGCGAGCGGCCTGTGCGCCGGATGCGCGCGCACGCTCGGCGAGATCGCGGCCTGGGGTACGATGGCCGACGAGGAGCGGCGCGAGGTGTGGCGCCGCATCGCGCTGCGGCGCGCCGCTCCGGGCTGACCCGCGCGACCGCGCGGGCCGCGTCACCGCTCCCGGCCATCCGGCCCGAGGCGTCGATGAAGACGGCACGCTGGTACTTCGACTACATCTCGCCCTACAGCTACCTGCAGAGCGCGGTGCTCGCCCGCTTCGACGGGCTCGCCGCGATCGAGCCCCGCCCGGTGCTGTTCGCGGCGCTGCTGAACCACCACGGGCAGAAGGGCCCGGCCGAGATCCCGCCGAAGAAGGTGCAGACCTTCCGCGAGGTCGTGTGGCTCGCGCACCGGCACGGCATCCCGTTGACGCTGCCGGCCGCGCATCCGTTCAACCCGCTGCCGATGCTGAGGCTGTCCATCGCCCTCGGCAACGACATCGAGGTGGTGCACGCGCTGTTCCGCTACGTGTGGGTCGACGGCCACCTGCCCACCGACGCCGACGCGTGGGCCGCGCTGTGCCGCGGACTCGGCGTGGACGAGCCCGACGAGGAGATCGCGCGCGCCGACGTGAAGGAGACGCTGCGGCGCTCCACCGAGGAGGCGATCGCCGCGGGCGTGTTCGGCGTGCCGACGATCGCGGTCGACGACCAGCTCTTCTGGGGCTTCGACATGACCGACGCCGCGGTCGCGTACCTGCGCGGCGATCCGCTGTTCAGCTCGGAGGCGATGCTGCGCGCGCAGTCGCTGCCCGACGGCGTTCACCGCGCGTCCCGATGAACCCGCACGCAGGTGCGCTCGCGCGCGCGTTCGCGACGCCGGTCGAGGGGCCGTCGTACCGCCCGTTCACCCGCGTCGCCGCGGTGGCGATCGTGGTCGGGCTGTTCGCCTGGGGCGCACGCACGCTCGGCGCCGCCGGTCCGCTCGACGCCGGCCAGTGGGTCGCGGTCGCCGCGATCGCCGCGGCGCTGCTGTGGCCGCTGCCCGGCCTGCTGTGGGGTCGTACCGTACTGGACGCCGAGGGCATCCGTCAGCCGGGGTGGATGGCCCGCGAGGCACGTTGGGCCGACGTGCAGCGCGTGCGCTTCGTGCGGATGCCGCTGTCGCCGCGGCTGATGCTGTCCACCGGCTTCGGCCGCGCGAAGGTGTTCTACAGCGGCAGCCGCGAGCTCGACGCGGCCTTCGAGCATGCGGTGCAGCTGCTGACCGGGCCCGCCCCTCCTGCCGATCGGGACCCGGCAGTCACCCGATGACCGGTGCCCGCGGGATGCTGCCGCCGACGATGCGATTCGTCGAGCGCGACTGGCTGTCGTCGAACGGCGTGATGTTCGACGACGGGAGCACGACCGCGCTCGTCGACAGCGGCTACGCGAAGCATGCGGACACGACCGCGGCGGTGGTCGCGCACTTGCTGGGCGGCCGCCCGCTCGACCGGCTCGTCAACACGCACCTGCACTCGGACCACTGCGGCGGCAACGCGACGCTGCAGCGCGCGCACGGCTGCCGCACGCTGATCCCTGCCGCGAGCGCGTCGGCGGTGCGCGACTGGGACGCCGCGCGGCTCACGTTCGAGGACACCGGGCAGCGCTGCGAGCGCTTCGGCTTCGACGGCACGCTCGACGACGGCGACACGATCGAGCTCGGCGGGCTCGCGTGGCGCGCGATCGCGGCGCCCGGCCACGACCCCGACGCGCTGGTGCTGCACTGTGCGTCGGAGCGCATCCTGATCTCGGCCGACGCGCTGTGGGAGCACGGCTTCGGCGTGATCTTCCCCGAGCTCGACGCCGAATCCGGCTTCGCGGAGCAGCGCGCCATCCTCGAGCGGATCGCGACCCTCGACGTGCGGCTGGTGATCCCCGGCCACGGGCCGATGTTCACCGACGTGCGCGGCGCGCTCGGGCGCGCACACGCGCGCCTCGACCACCTCGCCGCCGACCCGGCGCGCAACGCGCGGCACGCGGTCAAGGTGCTGCTGAAGTTCCTGCTGCTCGAGCACGAGCGCGTTCCGCTCGCCCAGGTGCCCGCGCTGGTCGCGTCGATCCCGCTGGCGACGCGCGCCAGTCGCCGCTTCCTCGGCATGGCGCCCGAGGCGCTCGCCGGCTGGGCCGCCGACGCGCTGGTGGCGTCGGGTGCCGCGGCCATCGACGGCGACGCGCTGGCGAACCGCTAGCTGGCGCGCGTCGCGGGCGTGGCGTACGCGGGCGGCTCAGCTCAGGAACGCGTCGACGCGCCCGAGCAGCGCCTCGGGCGCCTCCTCGGCGACGTAGTGGCCGCAGGGCAGCGGCTCGCCGCGCACGTCGCCGGCGACGCGGCGCCACTCGCGCAGCGGGTCGAAGCAGCGCTGGATCACGCCCCGCTCGCCCCACAGCACCAGCAGCGGCTGCGCGACGCGGCGCCCCGCGTCGCGGTCGGCGCGGTCGTGGACCAGGTCGATGCCCGCCGCGGCGCGGTAGTCCTCGCACATCGCGTGCGCCGAGCCCGGCAGCGCCGCGCAGCGCTGGTACTCGGCGAGCGCCTCGGGCGCGAAGGGCGCGAGGCCGGCGTCGCGCCGGCCCATCACGTCGCGCACGTACGCGGCCGGGTCGGCCTCGATCAGCCGCTCGGGCAGCGGCGGCGGCTGGATCAGGAAGAACCAGTGCCAGTAGGCGCGCGCGAACGCCTCGGTGGTGCCCTCGTACATCGCAAGCGTCGGTGCGATGTCCAGCAGCACGAGGCGCCGCACCGCGTCCGGATGGTCGACCGCCATCCGGTGCGCGACGCGCGCGCCGCGGTCGTGCGCGAGCACGTCGAACGCGTCGTGGCCGAGCGTGCGCATCACCGCCACCATGTCGGCGGCCATCGTGCGCTTGGAGTACGCGGCGTGGTCCGGGCCGCCGGGCGGCCGGGACGAGTCGCCGTAGCCGCGCAGGTCGGCGACCACCACCGAGAAGCGGCGCGCGAGAGCGGGCGCGACGCGGTGCCACATCGCGCCGGTCTGCGGATGCCCGTGCAGCAGCAGCAGCGCCGGCCCGCGGCCGGCGGTGCGCACCGCGATGCCGACGCCGCCGCCCGCGTCGACGACGCGCGCGCCGAAGCCCTCGAGGATCACAGCCCCAGCCTCGCGAAGGCCTCGTCCCAGCGGCTGCGCGCACGGTCGGGCTCGGCCGAGTCCAGCGCGCGAACCAGCGCCATCGAGCGCGTGCTGCGCACCGCGAGTTCCTGGTACAGCAGCGTGCCCCCGTGCTTCTCCCGCATGTCCTCGTCGCTCAGCTCGCGCACCACGCGGGCCGGGATGCCGGCGGCGAGCACGCGCGGCGGGATGCGGCCGTCGATCTTCACGAACGCCATCGCGGCGACGATCGCGCGCTCGCCGACCACCGCGCGGTCCATCACCACCGCGTTCATGCCGACCAGCGCATCGCGGCCGATGCGGCAGCCGTGGATGACCGCGCCGTGGCCGATGTGGCTGTCCGCCTCCATCACGCAGTCGAAGTCCGGGAGCGAGTGCACGACGCAGTTGTCCTGCAGGTTCGCGCCGTCCTCCAGCACGATGCGGCCGAAGTCGCCCCGCATCACCGCGCCAGCGGCCACGTAGCAGCGCGCGCCGACGATCACGTCGCCGATCAGCACCGCGGTGGGATGCACGAAGGCGTCCGGGTGGATGACCGGCGTGATGCCCTCGAAGCGGTAGACGAGCGGCGGCTGCATGGACGGGCCTTCGGGACGGGGATCTCCGATGGTATCCGCTAGACTCCCCGCATGAACGCCCCGCTGATCCGCGACAGCCGCGACGACGACGTCGCCGCGATCCAGTCCGTCTACGCGCACCACGTGCTGCACGGCACCGGCTCGTTCGAGCTCGAGCCGCCCGCGGTGGACGAGATGCGCGCGCGCCGCGCCGACGTGCTCGGCAACGGCTTTCCCTTCCTCGTGGCCGAGGCCGACGGACGCGTGCTCGGCTACGCGTACGCGAACCTCTTCCGCACGCGGCCGGCCTACCGCTTCACCGTCGAGGACTCGGTCTACGTCGCCGAGGAGGCCCGCGGCACCGGCGTGGGCCGCAGGCTGCTGGTGGCGCTCGTCGCGCGCTGCGAGCTCGCCGGATGCCGGCAGATGCTCGCGGTGATCGGCGACAGCTTCAACACCGCGTCGATCGCGCTGCACGCGCGCTGCGGCTTCCGGTTCGCGGGCACCATGCGCGCCACCGGCTGGAAGCACGGCCGGTGGCTGGACACGGTGGTGATGCAGAAGGAGCTCGGCGACGC
>JBIKMO010000266.1:0-6040 GCA_044359175.1 Burkholderiaceae bacterium
TGTTCGTCGGATTCGTGCTCGGACTGCAGGGCTACTACACGCTGCAGCGCTACGGCTCGGCCGAGGCGCTCGGGCTGCTGGTTGCGCTGTCGCTCGTGCGCGAGCTCGGTCCGGTGGTGTCGGCGCTGCTGTTCGCCGGGCGCGCCGGCACGTCGCTCACCGCGGAGATCGGCCTGATGAAGGCGGGAGAGCAGCTGGCCGCGATGGAGATGATGGCGGTCGATCCGATCCGCCGGGTCCTCGCGCCGCGTTTCGTCGCCGCGGTGATCGCCGTGCCGCTGCTGGCGGCGATCTTCTCGGCGGTGGGCATCGGCGGCGCCTGGGCGGTGGGCGTGAAGCTGATCGGCGTCGACGCCGGTTCGTTCTGGTCGCAGATGCAGTCGGGCGTGGACGTGTTCTCCGACGTCGGCAACGGCGCGATCAAGAGCGTCGTGTTCGGCTTCATCTGCGCGTTCATCGCGCTGTACGTCGGCCACGAGGCGCGTCCCACGCCCGAGGGCGTCTCGCGCGCCACCACCACCACGGTGGTCGCCTCGTCGCTGGCGGTGCTCGGCTTCGACTTCATCCTCACCGCGCTGATGTTCGGCACCGAATGACCCGATCCGTGGACCCCTCAATCTCGTCGCGCGCAGGCAAGCGCCCGCAAGGAGACCTTCGATGAACGACCGTCGCGCCATCGACGTGCTGGTCGGCGCGTTCGTGCTGCTGGGCCTGGGCGCGCTGCTGTTCCTGGCGCTGAAGGTCGGCAATCTGGCGAGCTTCTCGAGCGCCGGCACCTACGAGACGCGCGCGCGTTTCGACAACATCGGCGGGCTGAAGGTGCGTGCGCCGGTCAAGAGCGCCGGCGTGGTCGTCGGCCGCGTGACCTCGATCGGTTTCGATGACACCACCTATCAGGCCACCGTCGTGCTCGCGCTGGACGAACGCTTCAAGTTCCCGAAGGACACTTCGGCGAAGATCCTGACCTCCGGGCTGCTCGGCGAGCAGTACGTCGGACTCGAGGCGGGCGCCGACGAGAAGATGCTTGCACCGGGCGACCGGATCACGCTGACCCAATCGGCGGTGGTGCTGGAGAACCTGATCAGTCAATTCCTGTTCAGCCGGGCGGCCGAGGGCGAGAAGAAGGAATGACCGTGCCCGCCCCGCGGCGACACGTCCGCACGACGCCGCAGCATGCCGTCCCCGGGCCGGGCGGGTCCGCGGGCCCGTCCGCAGGCTGCGCCGGCGCGGCGCCGCGCGGCCGTGTCCGGGCCGCGGCACTCGCGATCGCGCTCGTCATCGGGCTCGGCGCGGGCGGCTGCGCAAGCACCGCCCCGCGCGACACAGCGGCCGCCGACGGCGAGCCCGTTCGCGCGGTGCGCAACGTCGATCCGTTCGAGCGCTTCAACCGCGACGTCTTCGCGTTCAACGAGGCGCTGGACAACGACTTCTTCAAGCCGTTCGCGCGGTTCTACGACGCCTACACCCCACGGGTGATTCGGCTGATCGTGGGCAACGTGCTGTCGAACTTCCTCGACCCGTACATCGCGCTGAACAACCTGCTGCAGGGCAAGCCGGCGGACGCGGCCTCGGACATGGGCCGCTTCCTGCTGAACAGTACGTTCGGCTTCTTCGGCTTCGGCGATCCGGCCTCCGAGATCGGCCTGGTGAAGCACCGCGAGGATTTCGGTCAGACGCTGGGCGTCTGGGGCGTGCCCGCCGGACCCTACCTGATGCTGCCGTTCTTCGGGCCCTCGTCGCTGCGCGACGGCATCGGCCTGGCGGTCGACCTGAACGTGAACGTGACCGATCGGATCAGTCAGGTGCGATTGCGCAACACGCTGACCGGGTTCGGACTGGTCGAATCCCGCGTGCGCCTGCTGCCGGCCGAGCGGCTGCTCGCCGATGCCCTCGACCGCTACCTGCTCGTGCGCGACGGGTATCTTCAGCGCCGGCGCAGCCAGGTCTACGATGGCAATCCCCCGGACGAAGACTGATCCCACTCCCTCGGAATGCATGCGATGAACCGACCCTCCTGCGCGTTGCCCGCCGCGTCCGTTGCGCGGTGGCTCACGGCCGTGCTCGTCGCGCTGGCGCTGATCGCGCCGTCGCATGCACAGTCGCCGACCGCGCCCGACGAGATGATCCGCCAGCTGTCCTCACAGGTGCTGGACCGGATCCGGGCCGACAAGGACCTGGCCGACGGCGACCTCAAGAAGCTCTCCGGCTTCGTCGACGAATCGATCATGCCGCACGTGAACTTCGAGCGGATGACCGCGCTCGCGGTCGGCCGGGGCTGGCGCCAGGCGACCCCCGAGCAGCAGAAGCAGCTGATGACCGAGTTCCGCGCGCTGCTGCTGCGCACCTACGCAGGCGCACTGCAGCAGGTCAAGGACCAGCAGGTGCGGGTCAAGCCGCTGCGCGCCGCGCCGGAGGACGCCGAGGTGGTCGTGCGCAGCGAGATCGTCATGCCCCGCGGCGACCCGGTGCAGCTCGACTACCGGATGGAGAAGTACGGCCAGGGCTACGGCTGGCGGATCTACGACCTGAACGTGCTCGGCGTGTGGCTGGTCGAGACCTACCGCAACCAGTTCGCACAGGAGATCAACGCGCGCGGCGTCGACGGCCTGATCCGCAGCCTGAGCGACCGCAACCGCGCGTTCGCCCAGGGCGGCAAGTCCTGAGCGCCATGGCGGACGTGCCCGCCGGCTGCCCCGAGGCGATCCTGCTCGAGGATGCGCCGGCGGTGCTTCAGGTGCTGTGCGGCGCGCTGCCGCCCGGCGCCACCGAGTTCGACCTCGCCCCGCTGCGGCGATTCGACTCGTCGGCGATCGCCGTGCTGCTCGCGCTGCGTCGCCAGGCCGGCGGCCGGCTCGCGTTCCGTAATCCGCCGGCGAACTTGCGTACACTCGCGTCGCTCTACGGCGTGGACGCGCTGCTGTTCGGCCCGCACGCCTGAGGCGTGCCGGGCGCGTCGCGCCGGCCCCGCCGCGAAGACCATGACCGCAGCGATCGACATCCGCTCCGTCCGCAAGCGCTACGGCAGCCTCGAGGCGCTCGCCGGGATCACGCTGGCGATCGAGCCCGGGGAGTTCTTCGGCCTGCTCGGCCCCAACGGCGCGGGCAAGACCACGCTGATCTCGATCATCGCCGGGCTGGCCCGCGCGAGCGCGGGTACCGTCAGCGTCATGGGCCACGACGTGGTCGCCGACTACCGGGCGGCGCGCCGGTCGCTCGGCGTCGTGCCCCAGGAGCTGGTGTTCGACCCGTTCTTCACGGTTCGCGAGACCCTGCGGCTCACCTCCGGCTACTACGGGCTGGCCCGCAACGACGCGTGGATCGACGAGATCCTCGAGAACCTCGACCTGACCGGCAAGGCCGATGCGAACATGCGCACGCTGTCCGGCGGCATGAAGCGCCGGGTGCTGGTCGCGCAGGCGTTGGTCCACCGGCCGCCGGTCATCGTGCTCGACGAGCCGACCGCCGGCGTCGACGTCGAGCTGCGTCAGACCCTGTGGCGGTTCGTGCGCCGCCTGAACCGGGACGGCCACACGATCGTGCTGACCACGCACTACCTCGAAGAGGCTCAGGAGCTGTGCGGACGCATCGCGATGCTCAAGCAGGGCCGCGTGGTCGCGCTCGACCGGACCGCCGCGCTGCTCGGCCGAGTCGGCGGCGGCACGCTGCGCGCGCGGCTGTCGGGCGCGCCGCTGCCGCCGGCGCTCGTCCCGCTGAGCAGCGGCGACGCCGGCGGCGAGGGGCGGGTCGCGATTCGCATCGAGGCGTGGTGGCGGCTCGAGGCCGTGCTCGCGACGCTGCGCACCGCGGGCTGCCGGATCGACGAGCTCGAATTGCAGCATGCCGACCTCGAGGACGTGTTCGTCGCGATCATGGCCGACGGGGACCCGCGATGAGGCGCGGCTTCGGCACGCTGCTGCACAAGGAGGTGCTGCGGTTCCGCCGGGTTGCGGTGCAGACCGTCGCCGCACCGGTGCTGACCGCGATGCTGTACCTGCTGGTGTTCTCGCAGGCACTCGCCGACCATGTCCAGGTGTTCCCCGGCGTGCCGTACGTGGCCTTCCTGATCCCCGGTCTGGTGATGATGTCGATGCTGCAGAACGCGTTCGCGAACACCTCGAGCTCGATGATCCAGTCCAAGGTCACCGGCAACCTGGTGTTCGTGCTGCTGCCTCCGCTGTCGCCGCTGGAGATCTTCGGCGCCTACGTGCTCGCGGCGGTTGCGCGCGGACTCGCGGTCGGCGCCGGCGTGTTCGCGGTCACCGCATGGATCGCGCCGCCGGCCTTCGCCGCACCGGTGTGGATCCTGGTCTTCGCGATCCTCGGCAGCGCCATTCTCGGTACAATGGGGCTCATCGGTGGCATCTGGGCCGAGAAATTCGACCAGATCGCGATGTTCCAGAACTTCCTCATCATGCCGGCCACCTTTCTCGCCGGGGTCTTCTACTCGGTCCATTCGCTGCCGGCGTTCTGGCAGACCGTCTCGCACCTGAACCCGTTCTTCTACATGGTCGACGGATTCCGCTACGGCTTCTTCGGCCAGTCGGACGTGCCCCCCGGGGTCAGTCTCGCGGTGGTCTGCGCCACGCTCGCGGTGGTCGCGGGCGTCGCGCTGCGGATGCTGCAGACCGGCTGGCGTCTGCGCCACTAGCGTCGGCCGGCGCCGCGCTCCTCCTCGTCCATCCGATCCCACGTCGTCGCGCACCATGACCACCCCGGACAGCATCCACCGGAACATCGCGCAGGGCCTGTCCTGCGAGCACCTGTCGGTCGACGGCGACGGCCGACACTTCCAGGCGGTGATCGTCAGCGGCGCGTTCGAGGGCAAGCGGCAGGTGCAGCGCCACCAGATGGTCTACGCGGTGCTCGGCGACCGGATGCGCGAGGAGATCCACGCGCTGTCGATGACCACGCTCACTCCGGCGGAGTGGGCCGCCCGCGGCGGCGCCTGACCGGCGGGCGATGGACAAGCTGCTGATCCGGGGCGGCCGGCGTCTGCAGGGCGAGGTGCGCATCTCCGGGGCGAAGAACGCCGCGCTGCCGATCCTGTGCGCCGGGCTGCTCGTGCCCGGGCGGGTGACGCTGACCAACGTGCCTCAGCTGCAGGACACCGCGACCACGCTCAAGCTGCTCGAACGCATGGGCGTCGCCACGGTGCGCGAGGGGTCGGCCGTCGGGCTGGACGCGTCTCAGGTCGGCGCGTACGAGGCGTCCTACGACCTGGTCAAGACGATGCGCGCCTCGATCCTGGTGCTCGGGCCGCTGGTCGCGCGCTTCGGCCAGGCGCGGGTGTCGCTGCCGGGCGGCTGCGCGATCGGTCAGCGCCCGGTCGACCAGCACATCCGCGGGTTGCAGGCGCTGGGCGCGACGATCGAGATCGAGCACGGCGACGTGGTCGCCCGCGCCGCGCGGCTGCGCGGCGCGCGCATCGTGACCGACATGGTCACGGTCACCGGCACCGAGAACCTGATGATGGCCGCGGTCCTCGCCGACGGCGAGACCGTGATCGAGAACGCCGCGCGCGAGCCCGAGGTGGTCGACCTCGCGTGCGCGCTCAATGCGTGGGGCGCGCAGGTGTCCGGCGCGGGCACCGACCGGATCGTCGTCCGGGGCGTCGAACGGCTGCATGGCGGCGAGCACCGGGTGATGCCCGACCGGATCGAGACCGGCACGTTCCTGTGCGCGCTCGCGGCCGCCGGTGGCGAGCTGCGGCTGACCGGCTGCGCGCCGGACACGCTCGACGCCACGCTCGACAAGCTGCGCGAGGCCGGCCTGCGGATCGAGACCGGCGACGACTGGGTCTGCGCCCGGATGGACGGGCGGCCGCGGGCGGTGAACCTGCGCACCTCGCCGTACCCGGGGTTCGCCACCGACATGCAGGCGCAGATGATGGCGGTCAACTGCGTGGCCGACGGCACCGGAGTGATCACCGAGACGATCTTCGAGAACCGGTTCATGCACGTGCACGAACTGCAGCGGCTCGGCGCCTCGCTCGACACCGAGGGCAACACGGCGATCGTGCGCGGCCGGCCCGCGCTGTCCG
>JBIKMO010000001.1:0-52414 GCA_044359175.1 Burkholderiaceae bacterium
ACCTCGAGCGCGAGGGCGAGCGCGTGCATCCGATCACGAAGCGGCTGGCCAACGAGAGCCGGCACTTCGAGCGGCAGGCGGGTGAGCACGACCTGCAGGCCTTCTTCGCGCTGCGCACCATGGACGAGATCATGGCGCGCAACTTCATGACGTTCGTCGACCTGCTCGAGGCCGAGCACTACGACCTGGTGGTCGGCGACGAGGCCTGGGACGTCGACTACCACTACCACGAGAACCCCGAGCTCAAGCGCCAGCCCTTCGTGTTCCTCACCGACTTCGTCGGCTGCCTGCCGATGAGCGACGACGAGCGCGAGCACTACCTCTGCGCGGACCGCAACGCCGACGACCTCGAGCACATCGCCCGCTATCCGTGGATCCGAGACCGCGCGATCTTCGTCGGCAACCCCGACGACGTGCCCGATCTGCCCTTCGGTCCGGGCCTGCCGAACATCCGTGACTGGACGAGGCGCAACTTCGCGTTCTCAGGCTATGCGCTGCCCTTCGATCCCGCGGCGCTCGCCGACACCGATGCGCTGCGCGCCCGGCACGGCTACCTTCGCGAAGAGAAGCTGATCGTGGCCGCCGTGGGCGGCACCTCGGTGGGGCGCCCGCTGCTCACGAAGATCGCGCAGGCGTTCGACGACATGAAGCGCCGCGAGCCCGCGCTGCGGATGGTGCTGGTGGCCGGCCCGCGCCTGCCGACCGATGCGTTCCCCGAGCGGCGCGGGCTCGAGGTGAAGCCCTACGTGCACAACCTCTTCGAGCACCTCGCCTGCGCCGACCTCGCGCTGGTGCAGGGCGGCCTCAGCACGACGATGGAACTGGTGGCGACGCGCCGGCCGTTCCTGTCGTTTCCGCTCGAGCGCCATTTCGAGCAGTGCATCCACGTGCGCAACCGGCTCGCGAACTACTGCGCGGACTGCTCGGTGCGGTTCCGCGAGGTCTCGCCCGCCGAGCTCGCGGACCGCGCGCTGGCGACGATGCACGCGCCGGTGACCTATCGGCCGGTGGAGACCGACGGGGCCGCGCGGGCGGCGGCGCACATCCTCGCGGTGATGGCGAATCGGGCGTGGGCGAGCGCGTGAACCGAACCGGGTACCGGCAGTGGCCAGTGCGTCATGGCCCGGCGAGTCAGCGATGGCGGGGGTCGAGGTCACGATGCGGCGGACTCACCCGATGGGTGAGAGCACACGCAGGCAACGGGCGGCGCTGAGTCGAGTCGGCGAGAAGGACGGGATGGCGCAGGGCCGGCCATCCTGCTGGGCCCGTTAGCGCTCGACCTGCGGTGGCAACGGCAGGGCATCGCGCAATCACTGAGGTTCTATACGCTCACGACGGCGGTGCGCCTGTCCGACCCGCTCGGCTGCTTCTGCGTGCTGACGCATCCGCTGCAGTCCTGGCGTCGATCGGCGATCTCAACGGCCCGAACGCGACGCCGTCGGCGGCCGACGGAGCGGCCCGTCACCGGGCCGGGCAGTGCGTGCGTGCCGGCTCCGCCCGCGTCAATAGTGGATCGATCCCGGCGAGCCGCCGCCGGTGTCGATCGCACTCCCGTTGACCGCGAGCGCCTTCGGCGAGCACAGGAACGCGACGACGAAGGCGACTTCGCGCGCGTCGACCAGGTGGCGGACGAGATTGCGCTCGGCCATGCCGCGCTCGATGTCGGCTTCGGGCCTGCCGGTGCGCTTCGCCTGCCAGGCCACCACGCCGGGCGTCGCCTCCGTGCGGGTCAGGCCGGGGTGCACGCAGTTGACCGTGATGCCGCTGCCGGCGAGTTCGTCGGCGAGGTTCTTCGTCAGGGCCATCACGGCGACGTTGCGCATGCTGCCGACCAGGTTGCCGGTCTGGCGCGCGCCGAGTCCGCTCACGTTGACGATGCGGCCCCAGCCTTGCGCCCGCATGTGCGGCACGACCTCGCGTGCGACGCGCAGGTAGCCCATCACCTTCACGTTCATGTGATCGAAGAATTCCTCGGTCGTGACCTCGGCGAGCGTCGGCGGCAGGGACTGGCCCGAGGGCTTCGCGGCGCTGTTGACCAGGATGTCGACGCGGCCGTGAGTCGCCACGACGCGCTCCACCAGGGTCCGCACGTCGGCATCGACTCCGGTGTCGCAGGCGAAGCCCTCGATCCGGCGGCCGGTCACCTGCGCGAGTTCCCGCGCGGTGGCCTCGACGGCCGTGCGGTTGCGCGCGGCGAGCGCGACATCGGCACCTTCCTCCGCGAGCACGCGCGCGATCGCCTTGCCGATGCCGCGGCTGCCTCCGGTGACGATGGCGACGCGGCCGTCCAGTTCCAGGTCCATGGCGTTCTCCTGTGCGATCGGCGAGCCGAACCGCGAGTCGTTCGGGGCGAGCGTCGGGTCAGCGCGAACCGACCCCGCGCGGGGCCCGTGCGGCCACGGCGCTGCCGGTTCGCTCCCCGGTGGCATGGCATCGATACGGTCGGCCGGATGATAGCGCCTGCCGGTGGGGCGGGCCGATCGTCATCCGAAAGGTCTTCGCGGCGTCGCTGCCTCAGGTCGTGTTCGCCGAGGCGATGCCGCGACGTGCGGCCGCCGACTCGCGGGTCCGTACCGGTTCGCGGATCGCCGCCGTTCGAGCAGCCCGCCCGGCGTCGGCCACGCGGCGACCCGCCGCAGCTCGCGCAGCCGGTCGTCCGACGGCGAGGGTCCCTCGCCAGCCCACCCGTTCACCCGCGGCCGGACGTCTCTCGCGCCCGCGCCTGCGCCGCGACCGCGTCCGCGTGCGGCACGTGGAGCAGGTCGACGATCTTGCGCATCAGGTGCCGCTCGTGGGCGCTGATCTCGGCGTCGGCCCAGGCGACCGCCCACATGCCCTCGATCACCTTCAACTTCTGCTCGGGCGTGAAGCGTCGGTTGATCAGCGACGTGAACTGGAAGTAGTCGGTCGCCAGCCTCGCCTCCTCGTCGGCGAGCGCGATCAGCCGCTCGGCCTCGTCGGCGGGCAGGCCGAACTTCGAGCGCACCGCGGCGAGCGCGGCCGCGCGCTCGGTCTCGCGGACCTCGGCGTCGATACGCACCGTCTCGACGAGCAGCGCGGCCGTGGCGAGGCGGATCGCATGCTCGTCGTCGCGCTCGGGGGTCGCGGGGGAGACGTGGCGGTCGAAGAACTCGACGAGGGCGCGCAGCATGGCGGTTCGGACGGGTGGCGTGCGGAAGGCGTCATGGTGCACGATCGGCGCGCCGGACGGCCTTCACGGCGCCGCGGGCACCGGTCGGAGGTCGTCTCCCGGTTCGGGCAGGCGGCGGGGTCACTCGCGCCGATCGACGCGATCGACCCGGTGTTCGCCGACCCGCACAGGATGGCACGCGAGGCGATCGTACCCAGGTCCGACGGCCAGGACCGGATGCAGAACGTCGTGCCCCGGTTCACCCGCGAGCCCGGCACGGTCCGCGGCACGGCCGGCGCGCTCGGCGCCCGCAACGACGAGGACTACGGCGACCGGCTCGGCCTGGCCGCCGCGCAGCGCGAGCGTCTCGAGGCGGAGGGCACGAGCTGAGGTCCCGCCCGCGCGGGTTCGCCGGACCGATCTCTGCCCGCGCCGCGGGCCTCGGCCGACCATCGCCTTGCCGATCTTGCGGTACCCTCTCGTCACCGTGGACGACCTGCACCGGGCCAGCGACGAACAGAGCCTTCGCCTGACGCGGGCGGCGCTCCGGCGCCTGATCGCCCGACCGGACTTGCTCGAGCAGGTCCGCGCCACCCTGGACCACTGGGACCGGGTGGCACCGCCGGGCTCGAAGCCCTTGCGCGACGAATGGCGCCGCATTCTCGAGCTGCGCGACTGGGACGCTGCCCTCGACGGCGGCGACCGCGGTCAGCGGCTGCGGCAGGCCTCACCGCTGGGCCGCGCGCTCGACGCACGAACGCGCTGGGCCATCATCCGCCAATGCAAAGGTCGCAGCTCGAACACCTGATCCGTGCGGCCGCCGAGATCACGAACGAGTACGAGTTCGTGGTCGTCGGCAGCCAGTCGATCCTCGGCGCGTTGACCGCACCGCCTCCGGAGTGCCTGATCTCGATGGAGGCGGACATCTATCCGATGCACGCACCGGAGCTGGCCGATCTGATCGACGGCGCGATCGGCGAGCTCTCGCCGTTTCACGCCCACTTCGGCTACTACGCACAGGGGGTATCGCCCACGACGGCCATCCTGCCGCCCGGTTGGGAGCGCCGGCTCGTGCGGCTGCAGTCGGCGGGAACGAACGGACGGATCGCCTACTGCCTGGATCCCCTGGATCTGTTCGTTTCGAAGGCCTGCGCCGCCCGCGAGAAAGACGTCGAGTTCGACCGTGCGTTGCTGCGCAGTGGTGTCGTCGACATCGACGAAGCGGTACGAAGGGCCGAGACCCTGCCCGACCCGGATCGCGTGGCGCGGGTCGTGCAATGGATCCGGCGTCTGGCATAGCCGGACCTGCGACACCGCGCCGCGCGCGCCCCAACCGATCACCGCCGCCGCGAACGCTCGCAGTCTTCTCGGGGACACGGCCCGGTGAGGATCTGCTCGGGCGAGAGCATGCCGGCCGCGGGTGCTGCCGTTCGAATGGCTGCGGCTGTCTGCGGTCGTACCGGTCGCGTTCCACGGTCTGTTCCGGCCACACGCGGCCGAGGCCTGATCCGAATCAGGCGGCCGTCTGGGCAGCCGCCGCGGCGATCGCCCCCGCGTTCGTGAGCCAGCACCGGTCGCGGTGCGCCGCCACGTGCTCCAGCGCGCGCCGCAGCGCCCGCAGCCGGAACGGCTGCCCGACGATCATCGCGTGCAGCGCGATGCCCATCACCAGCGGCGTGCCGGCCTCGGCCTGCGCCCGCATCTCGTCGAACTGGTCGATCACCATCGTCGCAAAGTCGTGGGCGTCGACGCGCCGGCCGATGATCGCCGCGCTGTCGTTGAGCTCCTGCGGGTAGGGCACCGACAGGATCCGCCCGCCGCGCGTGCGCAGCCAGACCGGCTGGTCGTCCATGCACCAGTCGAGCAGGTAGCGGTAGCCCGCCTCGTGAAGCAGGTCGGGCGTGCGCTCGGTCTCGGCGATCCACGGCGACAGCCAGCCGGCTGGGGGCACGCCCTCGCGCGCGGCGATCTCGCCGGTGACGTGCGCGATCAGCGCACGCTCGGTCGCCTCGTCGAGCCCGGCCTGGTGTTCCGCGTTGGTTCGGCCGTGCGCGGCGATCTCGGCGCCCATCGCGCGGAACCGCGCGGGCAGACCGGGCCAGGTCAGGTAGAGCGCCGAGTTCACCAGCAATGTGGGGGGCCAGCCGAGCCGCTCGAACTCGTCGGCGAGCCGCCACGCGCCGACCCGGTTGCCGTACTCGCGCCAGGAATCGTTGAGCACGTCGGGCGGCGGGATGCCGGGGCACAGGTCTTCGACGCGACCCTCGCCGAACGCGTACTGCTCGAGGTTCAGCGCGACATAGACCGCGAGCCGGCGCCCGCCTGGCCACGGGGCGAGCGCGCGGTCGGTGATCGGCCGTTCCTCGAAGCGGCCGTGCCGGCGCGGCGATTCGAACCCGCTCACTGCGCGTCCGAGCCGCCGAAGCGCGCGGCGAGCGCGGGGCCCACGCCGTGCTGCGCGCGCGTGGGCAGCGGGGCGAGGCTGCCCGTACGCGGCTTCGCAGGCCGCGCGTCGACCAGCATCTGCGCGACGCGGACCGCGCAGGTCACGCCGTCGACGATCGGTACCGGCACCTGCGGCTGCAGCCGTACGGCGACACCGGCCATCACCGCGCCGGTCAGCACGATCGCCTCGCAGCCGTCGCGTGCGGCCAGATCGCAGGCGGCCTCGATCGCGAGCGCGTCGGACGCGGTCGTATCGCCGGGCGAATAGGGCGCGTCGGAGACGATGCCGCGCCACGCGACCACGCGCGTGCCGTAGCCGTGGCGCTCGACCACCTCCCGGTAGATCGGCAGTACGCGGTCGCCGAAGACCACCATTCCGATCCGAGTGCCGAGCAGGCTCGCGGTGACCAGCGCGGCTTCGGTGATGCCCACCACCGGAATGTCGAGCATCTCGCGCGCGGCCCACAGCCCGCAGTCGTACGAGACGGCGATGATCGCCGCGTCGCAGCCGGACGCATGCTCGGCGAGCAGCTCCACCGTTGCGTGCTCGGCGACCGCGAGCTCGGTGCGCGTGGCGATCACGCGCGCGCCGAAGCGGCCGGTCACCGCGACGATCTCGGTACCCAGCCGCGCCGCGGTACGCGCGCCTTCGGCGACCCGACCGGTCACGAAGTCGGAGGTGTTCGAATTGGCGACCAGCAGTCTCATCGGGGCTCCGATGCGGGGGCCCGCGCACCGGTCGCGGGCCCCGCGGGCTCGCCCGGCCGGGCCGGCCTGTCCAGTATCGCCGGGTGCGGCCCGCACGTCAGCACGGCTCTTGCAAGGACACGACCATGACCGATCGCGGCCCCCGTCTGCACCACGATGTCGCCGTCCCGTGCACCGTCGCGGGGTGGGCGATGCGGTTGAGCACAGCGGTCGTGCATGCCGGGCCGGAAACCGATTCATCGCGAGTGTGTCGGCACTGCGAAGCATGTCCGTCGACCGGACGCCGCAGGGGGACGTGCAGGTGACGGGAACCGAGACCCTGTGTCTGCGCGGCGCCCGGGTGCTCGCGCTCGATGACGCGGATACCGAGTGGGACGAGGCCGACGTCGTCGTCGAGGGCGCCCGCATCGTCGCCATCGGCCCGGGCGCCGCGCAGGCGTTTTCGCGGCCGTTCGCGCGGACGATCGATGCGCGCGGCCTGCTCGCGATGCCGGGCCTCGTCAACGGCCACTTCCATTCGCCGGGTAACCTGATGAAGGGGGGCCTGCCCGGCTACCCGCTCGAGCTGTTCATGTTGCACGAGGTGCCGCCGCTGGCCGAGGGCGGCGACGCCGTGCGGCTCGCCTACGTGCGGACCGCGATCGGCGCGCTGGAGATGCTGCGCCGGGGTGTGACCGCGGTCCACGACGACGCTTACCACGTGCCGATCGCGACGCCCGAGGGCATCGACGCGATCTTCGCCGCCTACCGCGACGCGGGCCTGCGCGCGACGGTGACGATCGACCAGCCCGAGCTCGTCGAGCACGAGAAGCTGCCCTGGATCGGCGAGATGCTTCCGCCCGACTTGAAGCGCGCGATGGACGAGGCGCCGAGGCAGTCGGGCGACGAGCTGATCGCCCTCTACCGCGGGATGATCGCGCGGTGGCACGGTGGCGAGGGCGGTCGGCTGCGCGTCGCGGTCTCGTGCTCGGCGCCGCAGCGGGTGAGCGTGCCGTACCTGCAGGCGCTGTCCGAGTTGTCGCGCGAGAACGATCTTCCGTTCGATGTCCACCTGCTCGAGACTCGCCTGCAGCGCGCGCATGCGCTGCTCGCCTGGGGCATGTCGCCGATCCGCCGGCTGCACGAGCTGGGCGTGCTCGACGAGCGGATGCTCGCGATCCACGCGATCTGGATCGACGAGGCGGACCTCGCGATGCTGGCCGACGCCGGCTGCACGGTCGCGCACAACCCGGTCTGCAACCTGCGCCTGGGCAGCGGCGTGATGCCCTGGCGCGCGCTGCACGACGCGGGCGTGCCGGTCTGCCTGGGGTCGGATGAGATGAACGCCGACGACAGCGTGAACCCGTGGTTCGTCGGCAAGACCGCGGCGCTGGTGCACACGCTCGCCAGCCCCGACTTCGACCGCTGGCCGAGGCCGGCCGAGGTGCTGCGCGCGATGACCCGCGGCGGCGCGCGCGGCATGCGCGCCGAGGGCGAGTTCGGCACGCTGTGCGTCGGCGCCCGCGCTGACCTGCTGCTGCTCGATCTGGACACCGTGGCCTTCACGCCGCTCAACGACCTGCGCCGTCAACTCGTCCATTGCGAGGACGGGCAGTCGCTGCGGATGACGATCGTCGACGGACGCGTCGTCTACGACGCCGGCCGGATCACGACCGTTGACGAAGCCGCGCTGCGTGCCGAGATGCGCGAGCTGATGTTCGGCTTTCGCGCCCGCACCGCCGCCGCCGCCGCGCAGGCCGAACGCCTCGAGCCCTACTACCGTGCGATGCACGCCCGCGCGTCGACGCTCGACGTCGGGTTGCGCCGCACCCTCTACTGACCCCGATGACCCCTCACGAGGATTCCCGATGAACCATCGCCTGCTCTGCGCGTTCACCCTGTGCTCGCTGCTCGGCTTCTCGGCCCCGGCCGCCCACGCCGCCAACCCGACGTCGATGCGCGTCGCCGGCAACTTCTCGTCCAACAAGAACCACGTCGACGGGATCGAGCGGCCGTTCTTCACCGCGCTGCCCAAGCTGATGGGCACCGGCCTCGCGGTGAACTACAACCCGATGGACGTGCTCGGGGTGCAGGCCGCAGACGCGTTTCGCCTGTTGCGCTCCGGCACCTTCGACGTGATGAGCGTGCAGATCGGCATGGCCTCGCGCGACGATCCTTTCTTCGAGGGTATCGACCTGATTGGCGTGTCCACGAACATGGAAGACCTGAAGAAGGCGGTCGACGCCTATCGCCAGGCGTTCGACGAGCGGTTGCAGAAGAAGTTCAACGCGAAGGTCATGACGCTGTGGCCGTTCGGCCCGCAGGTCTTCTACTGCAACAAGCCGATCAAGTCGGTCGACGACCTGAAGGGGCTGAAGGTGCGCAGCTTCACGCCGTCGATGGCCGCACTGATCCAGAGCTTCGGTGCGACTCCGGTGACGATGCAGTTCTCCGAGGTCTATCCGTCGCTGCAGCGCGGCGTGGCCGACTGCGGGGTGACTTCGCCCACGTCCGGCAATTCCGGCAAGTGGCCGGAGGTCACGACGCACTTCCTGCCGCTGTCGGTCTCCGGCTCGGTCCAGGGACATTTCATGAATCTCGACTACTGGAACAAGTTCTCGCCCGAGGTGCAGAAGAGCCTGATGGCGCAGTTCAAGAAGATGGAGGACGAGATGTGGTCGTTGGCCCATCGGGCCAACGGCGACGCGATGAATTGCAACGTCGGCAAGGAGCCTTGCAAGGAGGGCACGAAATTCTCGATGACGCTCGTGCCGGTTTCACCCGCCGACGAGAAGAAGGTGAAGGACGCGGTGACCAAGGTCGTGCTGCCGATCTGGAAGACCTCTTGCAACAAGATCGACCCGAAGTGCACCGAGATCTGGAACGCCACGGTCGGAAAGGCACGCGGCCTGAAGATCGATTGAGCGACGCGCGCGTCGGCCGGCCGGGAAGGGCAGCGGTCCATGGATGACAATCGGGTCTGGCGCGGGTTTTCCGCGCTGGTGAGATTCTTCACGCTGGCCAGCGGCTGGTGGCTGATCGCGCTGTCGGTCGCCACCTGTGTCGAGATGGTGGCGCGCAAGTTCTTCGGCTTCAGCCTGCAGGGTGTCGACGAGGTCGGCGCCTACACGCTTGCCGTGATCAGCGCGCTCGGCTTCTCGTACGCATTGCTGATGCGCGGCCACACCCGCGTCGACTTCCTGCTGTCCCGTCTCCCCGTCCGGCTGCAGGCGGCGCTGAACACGCTCGCGATGGCGACGCTGGCCGCGGTCGCGATCTTCGCCGCCTGGCGGGCGTGGGCCGTGCTGTCGGAGAGCATCGAATTCGACAGCCATTCGACCTCGCCGCTGCAGACGCCGCTCTGGCTGCCGCAGTCGCTGTGGTTCACCGGCTACGTGTTGTTCGCGGCGGCGGCCGCGGCGATGGCCGCGCACGCCTGCTGGCTGCTGACCCGCGACCACGCGCGGCTGAACCAGGTCTACGGGCCGCCGACGCTCGACGAGGAGATCGAGGCCGAGACCGGCGGCGTCACGCTCGGTGCGGGTGCCGGGAGGGAGGGCACGCGATGATCGGGCCGCTGGAGATCGCGATCGGCTTCGGGCTGATGCTGGTGCTGATGTTCATGGGTCTGCACGTCGCGACGGTGATGGCCGGCGTGGCGATGATCGGCGCGGTGACGTACCTGGGCACGCCTGTGGTCTTCGCCTTCGGCAACCAGCTGTGGGGCGCGACCGAGGACTACGTGCTGCTGTCGATCCCGCTCTACATCCTGCTGGGCGAGATCCTCGTGCGGGGCGGCGCGACCGGCCGGATGTACGCGTCGCTCGCCGACTGGCTGAACCCGCTGCCGGGCGGGCTGCTGCACACGAACGTCGGCTCGTCCGCGCTGTTCTCCGCAGTCTCGGGCTCGTCGGTCGCGACCGCGGCGACGATCTCGACGATCGCGCTGCCGGCGTTCCGCCACCGCGGCTACGACCAGCGCCTCGTGCTCGGCTCGATCGCCGCGGGCGCGAGCCTCGGCAACCTGATCCCGCCGGGCATCGCGTTCCTGGTCTACGGCGCGATGACCAACACGTCCGCGGGCCGGCTCTATGCGGCCGGCCTGCTGCCGGGCGCGATCATGACCGTGCTCTTCATGGCGACGATCGTGCTGATCGCGCTCGCGCGCCCGAAGCTGGCCGGCGTGAAGGAGCCCGATGCGCCGATGTCCGAGAAGCTCGAGCGCCTCGTCCACCTGCTGGCGCCGCTGTTCGTGTTCGTGGTGGTGATGGGCAGCATCTACACCGGCTGGGCGACGGTCTCGGAGAGCGCGGCGTTGGGGGTGGTCTGTTCGCTGGCCGTTGCCGCCGCCTACCGCAAGCTCACGGTGAAGATGCTTCACGAGAGCTTTCTCGCGACCGCACGGCTGACCGCGATGAGCCTGCTGATCCTCGCCGCGGCGTTCTACCTGAACTTTGTGCTGGGTCTGCTCGGCGTGACCCAGTCGCTGTCCGAGGTGGTGAAGTCGATCCAGGCGTCGCCCGCGGTGCTGCTGTGGGCGCTGGCGCTGTTCTACCTGGTGCTGGGCATCTTCTTCGAGACCTTGCCGATGCTGGTGGGCACGGTGCCGATCGTGTTTCCGTTCGTGACGGCGGCCGGCATCGACCCGGTCCACTTCGGCGTCTTCATGGTGTTGATGTGCGAGATCTCGCTGCTGAGCCCGCCGGTGGGGATGACGCTCTACGTGATCCAGGGCGTACGCAGAGAGGGATCGATCGATGAGGTGTTCCAGGGGACGTGGCCGTTCCTGGTGTCGATGGTGGCGATGACCGCGATCCTGATCCACGTGCCGCAGACGGCACTGTGGTTGCCGAATCTGTTCTTCGGAAAGTAGGTGCGCGGTCGTGTTCGCTGGCCAGGGTGAGGTGCGTTCCGCGTAAGGGCCCGGGTGCGCACCCAGGCGCTCCTCCCCGCACGGACGGCGCCGCCTACGGTGCGCTCGATCCCGTGGGCGGTCGATCGTAGGGCTGGGCTCGATGGCGCGCCGGGGACGCAACTTGCGTTGATCGTCGTCGACGCGTCCACGCTGCTCGAGGTGCCGCTTCGGGGTCCGTGCGCGAACCGGGTCGGCGCGCGTCTCCTCGCCCACGGTGCCGGTGTCGCGGCCCCTCACCTGATCGACCTCGAGGTGGCCCAGGTGCCGCGACGGATCGCCTCCCGAGGGCTGCTCTCGGCAGAGCGCGCCGCACAGGCCTTCGAGGATCTCGCGGCGATGTCGATCACTCGGTGCGCTCACCGACCCTGCTGCCCGGGATCGGGTCGCTGCGCGACGCCCTGAGCGCGTACGATGCGGCCGACTCCGCGCTGGCCGAGGCGCTGGGCGCGACGCTCGTCACCTGCGACGCCGCGCAGCGCGGCGCCCCGGGTCGCGCGGTGGACAGGGGCGTGATCGAGCGAGACCGGGAACGCGTCGGAGGTCTGCCGTCCGATCTCGTTGCCGCGAACGGGCACGCACCGACACCGTCGACTGGCTCCAGGACTTCGGTCGGGACACCGTTCGTTCGAGGCTGCACCGGGTGCAGGGTACCCGCTCTTCAATGAAGACGTTGCGCGCCGCTCCAGGAGCGACGGCACTCACTCGGTGAGATCGCCGGACGTCGCCGCGAGCGCGGACGTCGACCCGATAGCGCCGGTCGGCCGCCTCGGGCGTGGCGCGGGCCAGGATGTGCTCGCTCGAGCGGCGGATGTGCTCGGTGTCGGGCTCGGGGGTGCAGCGCTCCACGAACCAGCGCATCCGATCCGCATGCGTGGCGCCCGGCCAGTGTGATGGGCGGTGTGTCGTTCTCGCGCGTGCAGGCGGTCGAGGGTGGGCTGCGCTTCGAGGGCGAGGTGAGGCTCGAGCACAACGGCGGCTTCGCCTCGATGCGGCGCGTCGCGCAGTGGCCGCCCGGCAGCGCCGGTGCGCGCGTCACCGCCCGGGGGCCCGTCCAGGCGCAGCGCGATCAGCCCCTTCCGCATCACGGGGTTCTCCGGGGGGTGAAGGGCGACGAGAGCGCAGCGCGCGTTCGGGCCGCACGTACCGCGCGGCCGCCGCATCGCGCATGTCCAGGGTCGGCCCCAGGTTGACAGGTCGGCCCTGCGAGGACGGTAGTCGCACCGACGCAGGTCGCGACGTCATGGCCCGGCAATCGGCCTGCGGCTGCCCTTCGCGCGAGGAGCCCCCGCGTGACATCGTCCATTCATTCTGCTGCCGCCCGCTGGGTCGCACATCGGCTCTCCGCCGAGCGCCTCGCCCAGGATACCCAGGGACGCACTCCGGACAACGTCAAGAGGGCTCTCCGGACCATCCTGGGCGCCGAGCGTGCGTCGACCCTGCGGATCACCCCGCAGGACCTGGACTCGAGCATGAAGGGCTCTCACCGGCTGCTCGGCACGCGCTGATCCCGTCCCGGCACGGCGCACGGATCCTTCCCCGGCGCAGTCGACCCGCGACGCGCCGAGTCGGGTCGCTCGCCCGCTCGCGCGGTGGTGTAGGCGCCGCGCGGATTGCACCATAATGCATCGCCACGGTCCGACGACACAGGGAGAGAGCGATGAAGACCTGCCCCGATGACACGACGCCCGCCGGTCGAGGCGCGCACTCCAGCCCGGACGCCGGTCCGCGTCTGAGCAAGCGCTCGATGTTGACCGCGGGCGGCGCACTGGTCGCAGCCGCGGCCGTGCCGGCCCTGCCCAGGTCGGCCAGCGCGCAGACGCCGCGCACGGCGCTCGTGATCGCCGCGCAGATCGACGATCTGGTTGCGCTCGATCCGCATCATTCCTTCGAGGTCACCGGCAGCGACGCGCTGAAGAACATCTACGATCAGCTGTTCGCCATCGACGAGACCAAGCCGACCGCCGAGCTCAAGCCGGGCCTGGCCGAGTCCTTCACGGTCTCGGAAGACGGCAAGACCTTCACGTTCCGGATCCGTCCGGGGGTGCGCTTCCACTCCGGCAACGAACTGAGCGCCGCCGACGTCGTCTTCTCGTTGCGCCGGCCGCTGCTGATCAATCGTACGCCCGCCTTCATGTACCGCTCGGTCGGGCTCAGCAAGGAGAACGTGGAGCAGGCCATCCAGCAGGTCGGCAATCTCGAGGTGCGGGTGACCTTCGATCGCGCCTACGCGCCCACGCTGATCCAGAACCTGTTCACCGCGACCATCGCCTCGGTGGTCGACAGCAAGCTGGTGATGCAGAACGCCGGCGATGACCTGGGCAATACCTGGCTCAACCGCAACTCGGCAGGCTCGGGCGCATTCCGGCTGACCCGCTATCAGCCGAACGAGAGCTACACGCTCGATCGCAACGACGCCTGGTGGCGCGGCCGCGCCGAGATGCAGCGGGTGATCGTGCGCCACGTGCCCGAGGCGGCGACCCAGCGGCTGCTGCTCGAGCGCGGCGACGTCGACGTCGCGCGCAACCTCACGCCCACCGAGATCGCCGGGCTCAAGGGTCGGCAGGGCATCACGATCCTGGAGTTCCCGCGCGGCACGATCCAGTACTTCTGCGCGAACATGGGCGATCCGACGCTGTCCAACCCCAAGGTCATCGAGGCGCTGAAACTGCTGGTCGACTACGACGCCCTCTCGAACAACCTGCTGCCCGGACAGGTGTTCCCGCATCAGTCCTTCATTCCGCGCGCCATCCTCGGCGAAGTCGATCGCCGCCCCTGGCGCTACGATCCGGAGCGCGCACGCAAGCTGCTCGCCGAGGCCGGTCATCCGGGGGGGATCCGGCTCGCGATGGATACCGCCAACACGTTCCCGTCACTGGACGTGGCGCAGGCACTGCAGGCGAGTTTCGCCAAGGGCGGGGTCACGCTCGAGGTGCTGCCCGCCACCGGCGCGCAGGTGCTCGCGAAGGTGCGCGCACGCAAGCACCAGCTGTTCATCGGCATCTGGGGGCTGGGTTATCCCGACCCTCACTACAACGCCGACAGTTTCGCCCACAACCCGCCCGGCCGAGAGAATCCGGGCAAGCTCACCTGGCGCAACAACTGGGAGATTCCCGAGCTCAGCAAGCGCACCGAGGCGGCGATGCAGGAGCGCGACCTGAACGCGCGTGCGGCGCTGTACCGCCAGATCCAGGACACCTTCATGAACAGCTCGCCCTTCGTGGTGTTCGCGCAGCAGCAGGTGCAGGTGGCCGTGCGCAGCAACCTGAAGGGCTACATGGCGAGCTCACCGGGGCTGTCGGCGATCTACTGGCGCGCGACCAAGGCTTGAGGCCTCCGTCCGGCCATGCTGCGCCAGGCGCCGTCGTTCCTGCTGCAGGTCGCGCTGACGCTGCTGGGCCTGCTCGCGGTCACCTTCTTCATCGGACGGGTCGTGCCGATCGATCCGGTGCTGGCGGTGGTCGGCGATCAGGCACCCAAGGATGTCTACGAGGCCGCGCGCCGCGAGCTCGGGCTGGATCGGCCGCTGCCGGCCCAGTTCGGGATCTACATCCAGAAGATGGTCGCCGGTGACTTCGGTCAGTCGCTGGTCACCCACCGGCCGGTGCTGCAGGACATCGCGCGGGTCTTCCCGGCCACGCTCGAGCTGGCCACCATCGCGACCCTGATCGGCGTGCTGGTGGGCGTACCGATGGGCGTGGCCGGCGCGGTCTGGCAGGATCGCTGGCCCGACCAGATCGTACGAGTGGTCGGACTGGTCGGCTATTCGATGCCGATCTTCTGGCTCGGGATCATCGGTCTGCTGCTGTTCTACGGCATGCTGGGCTGGGTGAACGGCCCGGGCCGGCTGGGCGTGTTCTTCGAGGATGTCGTTCCGGTCGTCACCGGCGTGATTCTGATCGACGCCGCGATCGCGGGCGAGTGGGAGGTCTTTCGCAATGCCGTCGGTCACGCGGTGCTGCCCTCCGCGGTCCTCGGCTACTTCTCGGTCGCCTACATCGCCCGGATGACGCGCTCCTTCATGCTCGAGCAGATGAACCAGGAGTACGTGATCGCCGCCCGTGCCAAGGGCGTGTCGGAGGCGCGCATCGTCTGGGTCCATGCGCTGCGCAACGTCGCGGTGCCGTTGGTGACCGTGATCGCACTGTCCTACGCGCGCCTGCTCGAGGGCGCGGTGCTGACCGAGACGGTGTTCGCCTGGCCGGGGCTGGGTCGCTACCTGACCACCGCCCTGCTGGCCGCCGACATGAATGCGGTCCTGGGCGCCACGCTGGTGGTGGGCGTGGTCTTCGTCGGCATCAACCTGCTCTCGGACCTGCTCTACCGGGTCCTCGATCCGCGCGCGAGATGAGCCCGTCGCGATGAACGGCTGGCGTGAAGCGCTGCTGTCCGACAACCCGGGCTCGCGCCGCGATGCGAAGCTCGGTCAGTTCTATCGCGGCTGGCTGCAGTTTCGCCGCAATCGCCTGGCCCTGCTGGGTCTGACGATCGTGCTGGCGCTGGTGGTGATCGCGGCATTCGCTCCGTGGATCGCAACCCACCCCCCTGACGAGCAGAACCTCGCGCAGCGGCTGCTGCCCCCGGGCGCGCCGGGTCACTGGCTCGGCACCGACGAGTTCGGCCGCGACGTCTTCTCCCGGCTGGTCCACGGTGCCCGGATCACGCTTTACATCGTGGTGCTGGTCGCGCTGATCGCGGCGCCGATCGGCCTGATCGTCGGCACCGCCGCCGGGTACCTGGGAGGCTGGGTCGATGCGGCGCTGATGCGCATCACCGACGTCTTCCTCGCCTTTCCGAGTCTGATCCTCGCGCTGGCGTTCGTCGCCGCGCTGGGTCCGGGCATCGAGAACGCCGTGATCGCGATCGCGCTGACCTCCTGGCCGCCCTATGCGCGGATCGCGCGGGCCGAGACCCTGACCATCCGCAACAGCGACTACATCGCCGCGGCCCGGATGCAGGGCGCCCGTACCGGGCGGATCCTGTTCCGGCACGTGATGCCGCTGTGCGTGTCCTCGCTGACGGTACGGGTCACGCTCGACATGGCCGGCATCATCCTGACGGCCGCCGGTCTCGGCTTTCTCGGGCTGGGCGCCCAGCCGCCGATGGCCGAGTGGGGCGCGATGGTCTCGGCGGGTCGCCGTTACGTCCTCGACCAGTGGTGGGTCGCCACCATTCCCGGGGTCGCGATCTTCGTCGTGAGTCTGGCGTTCAACCTGCTCGGCGACGGGCTGCGGGACGTGCTCGACCCGAGGCAGAAGAAGTGAGCGCACTGCTCGAGGTGAACGATCTGCGCGTGTCATTCGACACGCCGCGCGGTCCGTTCCACGCGGTGCGGGGCGTGTCGTTCGCACTGGGGCGCGAGCGGCTGGGCATCGTCGGCGAGAGTGGTTCGGGCAAGTCGCTGACCGGCCGTTCGATCCTGCGCCTGCTGCCGCCTTCGGCGTCGCTGCAGGCCGAACGCCTGACGTTCGACGGAGTGGATCTGCTGCGGGCCTCGCCGCGGGTGCTGCGCGGCATTCGCGGCGCGCGGATCTCGCTCGTGCTGCAGGACCCGAAGTATTCGCTCAATCCGGTGATGACCGTGGGCGAACAGATCGACGAAGCCGGCCGCATCCACCTGGGCCTGAACGCGGTCGCGGCGCGGCGCAAGACGCTGGAGATGCTGCAGGCGGTGCGCATCCGAGATCCCGAGCGGGTGGTTCGGCTTCATCCGCACGAGGTCTCGGGCGGCATGGGCCAGCGGATCATGATCGCCATGATGCTGGTGCCCGAGCCGGATCTGCTGATCGCCGATGAGCCGACCAGTGCGCTCGACGTGACGGTGCAGATGCAGGTGCTGGCGATCCTCGATGACCTGGTGACGCGCCGCGGCATGGGGCTGATCTTCATCAGCCACGACCTGGACCTGGTGGCGTCGTTCTGCGACCGGGTGCTGGTGATGTACGCGGGTCGTGTGGTGGAGGAGCGATCGGCCGGCGAGCTCGCCTCGGCGACCCACCCGTACACGCAGGGCCTGTTGCGCAGCCTGCCGCGGATCGGCGAGGTCCGCGCCGAGCTGCCCGTCCTCGACCGCGATGCGGCCTGGCTCGAGGGCTGACCCGATGATCTCGGTGCTCGACCTGCAGGTCAGCTTCGGCGCCGGGCGCAATGCGGTTCACGCGGTACGGGGCGTGTCCTTCGACGTCGGGCCCGGCGAGAGCTACGGCCTGGTCGGCGAGAGCGGCAGCGGGAAGTCGACCGTGCTGCGGGTGCTGGCCGGCCTGAACCGCGGCTGGCAGGGGCGCGCGAGCATCTCCGGCATCGACGTCGCACGGGCCGATCGTGGGCTGGTGCGGGTTGCGCAGATGGTGTTCCAGGATCCCTATGCGTCGCTGCATCCACGGCATACCGTCGATCGGGCGCTCTCCGAGCCGCTGGAGATCCATCGGATCGGCGATGTCGCCGACCGGGTCGCGAAGGCGATGGCCGATGTCGGCCTGAGCCCGGCCTTTCGATTCCGGTACCCGAATCAGCTGTCGGGCGGTCAGCGGCAGCGGGTCGCGATCGCCCGCGCGTTGATGCTCGAACCCAAGGTCCTGCTGCTCGACGAGCCGACCAGTGCGCTCGATGTGAGCGTGCAGGCCGAGATCCTCAATCTGCTCGCGCGGCTGCGTCGGGCGCAGCAGCTGACCGTGGTCCTGGTGAGCCACAACCTCGCGGTCATCGCCCACATGTGCGATCGCCTCGCGGTGATGAACCGCGGACGGATCGTCGAGCAGATGGATGTCGCCACGCTGCGGCGTGAGGCGCCGCGCGAGGCCTACACCCGGCAGCTGCTGCTGGCGTCGCGGGGTTTCGACCGCGACGAGGCCCGGCGGCTGGTCACCTACGACTGATCGAGCCTGGAGGCCCGAGCGACCATGCTGAAGTGGGAAGCCCACACCTGCCTGCCGCTGCACCCCGACGCCGACTTCTCGCCCCTGGAGGAGTACCGTGCCTGCGGCGTGAACTACTGCAGCATCAACATCGGCATGGACATGAATCCGCTCGAGCAGATCCTGCCGGTGATCGCCGCGTTCCGAGCGCGCCTGGCCGCCCGGCCGGACCGCTATCTGCTGCCGCGCACCGTGGCCGAGATCGAGGCTGCGGCGGCCGAGGGCCGGCTCGCGGTCGGCTTCGATCTCGAGGGGGCGATCCCGCTGCGGGGCCGGCCCGAGATGGTCGAGCTCTTCAGGGATCTGGGCGTGCGCCAGATCCACTTCGCCTACAACCGCAACAACGAGGTCTCGGGCGGATGCCATGACGAGGAGCGGGGTCTCAGTGCGCTGGGGCGCCGGATGGTCGAGGCGATGAACCGGGCGGGCGTGCTGATGGATTGCTCCCACACCGGCCGACGCGCCTCGCTCGAGATCATGGAGGCCTCGAGCGCGCCGGTCGTGTTTAGTCATGCGAACCCGCTGGCGCTGGTCGAGCACGGGCGCAACCTCTCCGACGAGCAGATCCGGCGCTGTGCGGCGACCGGCGGCGTCGTGTGCGTGAGCGGCGTCTCGCGCTTCCTGGGTCGTGCCTCGCCGAGCGCTCAGGATGTCGCGCGGCACGCGGCCTACGTGGCCGAGCGGGTCGGCATCGACCATGTCGGCATCGGGCTCGACATCAGCTTTCGTCAGCCGGGCATCGATGACACCCCGCCGGGCCCTCACGACCCCGGCTACTGGTGGCCGCCGTCGGCCGGCTACGATCGCGCACTGTCGACATCCACCTATCCGCCGGTCACGGCCTGGCGCGAGCTGCCCGCCGCGCTGCGTGCGCTCGGAATGGACGACCAGGACGCCTCGAAGGTGATGGGCGGCAACATGCAACGCGTCGCGCGGCAGGTGTGGGGCGGCTGAGCGGGCATTCAGGGTACGCCGAGCACCCGGTGCCCGCCCCTCGTGCGCCGTCGCTGCTCGGCTTCGCCTGGGTCGGCGGCGCCGAGGCGATCATTCGGGGCGTGACGCTCTCGGTGTATCCGCTGGTGCTGTATCGCGCCACCGGCAGCGCGATCCAGGTGTCGCAGGTCTATCTGCTCGTGGGCTGCGCGTCGCTCGCCACGGTGCTCGCCGTGCCGCTGCTCACGCGTGCGGTGCCCCGCCGCTGGGCACACTCGCTGGCGGTGGCGCTGTATCTGCTGTCGGCCGCGCTCGGCATCGCCGGCGGCGCGGCCACCGCGTTCGCGCTGCTGTCGGCAGCCACGGCGACCGCGATCGGGTTCGTCTGCTACAGCGCCAACATGCTCGACTACGTCGACCGCAACGAGCTGTCGCGGCTCGAGACGCTGAGGCTGTTCTCCGCCGGCTTCGGCTGGTCGGTCGGCCCGTTCGTGGGCGTGTGGCTGCTGCAGTTCTGGCACGGTGCGCCGTTCGTGGTGGTGGCCGTGGCCGCGGGCGCGATGGGCCTGCTGATCTGGCGCACCGGCATGGGGCCGGTGTCGCTGAAGGCCGGGCCGGTGCGGGTGTCGCCGAACCCGCTGCGCTACCTGCCTCGCTTTCTCGCGCAGCCGCGGCTGGTGGCCGGCTGGACCCTGGCGGTGATCCGGGGATGCGGCTGGTCGGTCTACCTGGTGTACGTCGGCATCTTCGCGGTGCAGGCCGGGCTGCCGGACACCGTCGGTGGGCTGGCCGCGTCCATCGCCTCGGCGAGCCTGTTCCTCACGCCGCTGATGCTGCGCTGGATGCGGCGCCGCACGGTGCGCCACGCGGTGCGCGTGGGCTTCGGTGCCGCAGGCCTGTGCTTCCTGGCCGCCATGGCCACCGCCGCCTGGCCGGCGGTGGCGATCGGCTGGCTGGTGCTTGGCGGCTTCTTCCTGGTGCTGCTCGATCTGTGCGGCGGGCTGCCGTTCCTGATGGCGGTGCGTCCGGCCGAGCGCACCGAGATGTCGGCGGTGTACTCCACGTTCCGCGACCTCGCCGCGGTCGTCACGCCCGGCCTGGCGTGGCTGGTGCTGCAGGTGGCGCCGCTGTCGGTCGTATTCGGCGTCGGTGGTGTGCTGCTGCTGTCGGCCTGGGGCGTGTCGGGCTTCGTGCATCCGAACCTCGGCGTACCCGCATCGCTGCGCCAGCGTCGCCCGCGTGCGGTGAGCCGCTGACGCGGCCGCGGCGCCCCCGGCGGGCGCAGCGTGGGATCGAGATGGCCGAGTCCGGGTCCAGCGCGTGCGGCCGGTGCGGCTGCAGCGCGGTGATGATGCCGCCGGGTGTCGGGCACCCCGTGGCCGACCCTCGGCAGACCGGCTGTCCCCGGGCGCGAGGATCAGTGCACCCCCAGCGTCACGACCTCCTTGATCAGGATGGCGGTGCCGAGCACGACGAAACCGATCGCGAACGCGAGGTCGAGCGCCGACTGGAAGCGCCGTATGCGATCGCGCAGCCCGTGCAGACCGACGACCAGCACGAGCAGCACGTACCACAGGGTGTTCCCGGCGAGGAAGACCGCAGCAATCGTGGCGGGCGATCGGGACAGCAACTCATGACTCGCGAATTGCGGAAACAGACTGAGGAAGAACAGGCTGACCTTCGGATTCAACAGGTTGTTCAGCAGGCCCTGCCGGATCGCCGTGACCGGCCTCATGCCCGGCTCCACCCCCGCGGCAGCAGCGGATTCCGGGTTCCGGGCGCGCGTCATCAGCGTGCTCGCGCCCAGATGGACGAGGTAGATCGCGCCCAGCACGCGTACCCCGAGGTACAGCGTCGGGGAGTGCTGCAGTGCCACCGACAGCCCCGCGATGGCGGCTGCCAGGTGCGTGCACAAGCCGATGCGGTTGCCCAGAAGGGTCATGAAGCCGATGCGGCGCCCTTCGAGCAGGGTATGGCGCACGATCAGGAACGAGTCGGGGCCCGGCGAGGCCGCAAGGGCGAAACCGAGCGCGAAGAGACTGGTCGCCGTCGAATCCATCATCGGTGCCCGCGTGCGGCCTTCATCGACCGGGTCCCGAGCCACGCCCGGTGGGTTCCCGGGCAGTCACGTGCCGGAGCAGACGCGATCCAGCCTCGGCCGGCCATGATGACGCACTGTCGCGGGAGGTCCGGCATCTTCGGTGGCATCGGGGCGGCCGCCGGTGCCGCGATGGGGTGCTCGCGCAGCATGGGGCCCCGCGCGCGGCTCGCGGATTGCCCCGAATCGCACCGCCGGGCAGAATCGCCGGCCGTAGGGCGGGCGGGGCGTGCTGCCGCGGTCTGGCTCGCCCGGGTCCCCGGTTCGTGCACGATGAGCCCGAGGTCGAAGGCGACGCGCCCGGCCCGGTGAAGCCAACCGTTCCCTGGGGGCTGCCAGCCGATGACAGGATTCCTGCAACGACTGGGCGTGCCGCGCCGGCTCAATGCCGCGGGCACGCTCACGCGACTCGGTGGGGCGCTGATGGCGCCCGAGGTGCTGCAGGCCATGCAGGAGGCGGCCGTTGCCTCGGTGGACGTGGCCGAGCTGCAGACGGCCGCCAGCGCGCGCATCGCCGAGCTCACCGGGGCGCAGGCGGGGCTCGTCACCTCCGGTGCGTCGGCCGGGCTGACGTTGGCCACCGCGGCCTGCCTGGCCGGCTGGGACAGCGCGCGCATGGCGGCCCTGCCGGATGCCCGCGGCATGCCCCACCGGGTGCTGATGCACCGCACGCACCGCAACAGCTACGACCACGCAGTGCGGTTGGCGGGCGCGCAGATCGTCGACGTCGGCCACAACGACCGGGGTACCGGGGCGGGGGTGCGCGTGCTCGAGGCCTGGGAGATCGAGGCCGCGCTGGACGATCGCACCGCAGCCTTCGTCTTCGTCGCCTCGGCCGAGTCGCTGTCCCAGCTGCCCGTGGTCGTGGAGGTGATGCACCGCCACGGCCATCCGGTCGTGGTCGACGCGGCGGCGCAGCTGCCGCCGCGGGAAAACCTGCGCCGCTTCATCGCGATGGGGGCCGACCTCGTGGTCTTCAGCGGCGGCAAGGCGCTGGGAGGCCCGCAGTCCAGCGGTCTGCTGATCGGGCGGCGCGACCTGGTCGGCTCGGCTCTGCTGCAGATGATGGACATGGACGTGCACCCGCTGACCTGGGCGCCCGCAGGCCTGGTGGACCGCGAGCGGCTGCGCGGCACCCCGCTGCACGGCATCGGCCGCGGCTTCAAGGTCGGCAAGGAGGAGGTGGCCGGGCTGCTGTGCGCGCTGGAGCGCTTCGTGCACGTCGACGAAGCCGCTCGGCAGCGCCTGTGGAGCGAGCGGCTGCGGGCGATCGAGCAGGGGCTGCAGGCGCAGGTGGCGGCGCGCGCGGACCTGCGGCTGGTGCTGCAGGAGGCTGCGGGGCAGCAGGCGGTACCGCTGCTTCACCTGCATCTGCACCTCGGCGAATCGGGCGCCGCCGCCGCGCAGGCTGCCGCGGCGCTGTGCAGGCGGTTGCAGTCGCGCCCGCTGCCGGTGCATCTGGTGGAAGGCCGGCTCGACGAGGGGGTCGTGAGCATCAACCCGCTGGCGCTGCACCCGGATGACGACCGGCTCCTGGTGGAGGCGATCGTGCAGGCGCTGGACACGCGCTGACGGCGCGCAGCGCAGCGATCCCGGCATCGCGCTCCGCACCTCGCGCCCTCGGCGGCCGACGATCAGCGCGCGGGCCGCAGCCGGCGCAGCACCGTCTTCTCGAGCTCGAGCACGACCAGCACCGTCACGCCTGCGGCCAGCACCGGCAGCGCGAACTCGATGCCGAGCGCCCGCGTGTGGAACAGCCGCTGCATCGCGGGCAGGTACGTGAACGCCGCCTGCAGCACGACGACGGCCGCGACCGACGCGAGCACGCGCGGCGTGCCGCGCACGCCCTGCAGCGTGAACGAGCGTGCCTTCAGGTAGCGCACGCTGAACAGGTAGAACACCTCCATGCATACCAGCGCGTTGACCGCGACGGTCCGCGCGGTCTGGACGTCGGCGCCGCGCGCGAGCGCCCACTCGTACAGCCCGAAGATGCCGGCGAGGAACAGCGCGGACACGAACGCGATCCGCCACACCAGGAACCCCGACAGCAGCGGCTCGGTCGGCGGCCTCGGCGGGCGGCGCATCACGTCGGGCTCGGTCGGCTCGAAGGCCAGCACCAGCGCGAGTGCGACCGAGCTCACCATGTTCACCCACAGCACCTGAGCGGGCAGGATCGGCAGCGCGACGCCGAGCAGCACCGCCACCAGCAGCGTCAGCGACTCGCCGCCGTTGACCGGCAGCAGGAAGGTCACGGTCTTGCGCAGGTTGTCGTACACCGTGCGGCCGGCCTCGACCGCGACCGCGATCGACGCGAAGTTGTCGTCGGCGAGCACGATCGCGCCGGCCTGCTTGGCGGCCTCGGTGCCCTTGCGGCCCATCGCGACGCCGACGTCGGCCTGCTTGAGCGCCGGCGCGTCGTTGACGCCGTCGCCGGTCATCGCCACGACCTCGCCCCGGGCCTTGAGCGCGCGCACCAGCCTCAGCTTGTGCTCGGGATTGGCGCGGGCGAACACGTGCGTGCGCGCGACCGCCGCGTCCAGGCCGGCGTCGTCGAGCGCGTCGATTGCGCTGCCCGCGACCACCACGGGCGACTCCGCGAGCCCGAGCTGGCTCGCCACCGCCGAGGCGGTGACGGCGTGGTCGCCCGTGATCATCACCACGCGGATCCCTGCCGCCCGGCACGCGGCCACCGCGCGGATCGCTTCGTCGCGAGGCGGGTCGATGATGCCCACGAGTCCGACGAGCACCAGCCCGTGTTCCACGTCCGACGGCGCGAGCGTGCGCGTACCGGGCGGCATCTCGCGCATCGCGATCGCGAGCACGCGCCGTCCTGCGCGGGCCTGCGCGTCGATGCGAGCGCGCCAGGCCGCCGGGTCGAGCGGGGCGGTCGAGCCGTCGGGCAGGGCCTCGCGCTCGCACATCTCGAGCACGCGCTCGGGGGCGCCCTTCACGAACGCAACCGGTCCGTTGTCGCCGGGGTGCAGCGTCGCCATGAAGCGGTGCTCGGACTCGAACGGGATCGCGTGCAGCCGCGGTTGCCGGCGGCGCAGCTCGGCGGGGTCCAGCCCCGCCTTCATCGCGAGGGTCAGCAGCGCACCCTCGGTCGGGTCGCCGGCGAGCACCCAGGTGCCGTCGTCCTCGTGCAGCGACGCGTCGTTGCACAGCACCGCGGGCAGCGCGACGCGCCGGATCGCGGCGAGAGCCGCGGGGCCCGACGGGTCGAACTCGCCGTGCGGCGCATAGCCCGCACCGCCCACGTGGACGTCCAGCCCGGGGCAGCCGACCTGCTGGACGGTCATCTCGTTGCGCGTGAGCGTACCGGTCTTGTCGGAGCAGATGACCGTGACCGAGCCGAGCGCCTCCACTGCCGGCAGCCGACGCACGATCGCGTGCCGTCGCGCCATGCGCTGCACGCCGATCGCCAGCGTGATCGTGAGGATCGCCGGCAAGCCTTCGGGGATCGCCGCCACCGCGAGCCCGACCGCGGCCATGAACACCTCCACCGCGGGCAGGTCGCGCACGGTCACGCCGAACCCGAACAGCGCGGCGGCCGCCACGAGGATGACCGCGGTGAGGCGCCGCTCGAACACCGCCATCCGCGCGAGCAGAGGCGACGTCCCGGGATCGACCGTGCCGATCAGCCGGCCGATCCGTCCGAGTTCGCTGCGGGCGCCGGTGGCGACGACCACGCCGCTCGCCTGGCCCTGCACGACCATCGTGCCGGCGTAGGCCATGCAGGTGCGGTCGGCGACCGGGGACGGGGGCGGCACGGGGCCGACGTCCTTGTCGACCGGCACCGACTCGCCGGTCAGCGCTGATTCGTCGACGCGCAGGCCGTGGGCCTCGAGCAGTCGCAGGTCCGCGGGCACGCTGTCGCCCGAGGCGACGAACACCCGGTCGCCGGGCACCAGCCCCGACGCCTCCACCGGCACGCGCCGTCCGTCGCGCAGCGCGACGGCGCCCGGCGCGAGCAGGTGCCGGATCGCCTCGAGCGACTGCTCGGCCCGCCCCTCCTGCAGGAAGCCGATCGTCGCGTTCAGCACGATCACCGCGCCGATGACCACCGCGTCCACCCAATGCCCGAGCAGCGCGGTGACGAGCACCGCCGCCATCAGCACGTACAGCAGCAGGTTGTCGAACTGGCGGGCGAAACGTCGCAGCGCGCCCGGCGGTTCCGGCTCCTCGAGCCGGTTCGGGCCGTGCAGCGCGATCCGTCGCCGGACCTCCCCCGCGTCGAGCCCCGCGTCACTCGAACCCAGCGTTCGCGCGACCGCGTCGGCGTCGAGCGCGTGCCAGCCTTCCGGCGGCTCGGGGACCGGGGCGAACGGGGAGCCGGACGCCGCGGCGTCGCGGTCGAGGGGGTGCGCGGACACGGTCGGAACGTCCCGTGAAGAAGGCGAGGAGGTACGGGCGCGGCGCAACGAGCCGCCCAGGCGGGAGTGTACCGGCGCGCGGCGCCGCCCTGAATGCGGAGCTTACTGCGGCGCCTCAGCAAGAACCGAAGCACCCGCGGGGACGTGCGCGGCCGGTCGCACGGTATCGAACATCGGGTCGAACGCGCCGAGCCGCGCGGCGGGCGCATGGTCGGACCGACCGCGCCGGAGGGCGGTGTGACGCGACATCACGCGACCGGCGCCGTTCGACGAGCGGAATCAGGTCGACGCTGCGGGGTTGCGTCGACGCACCGCTCACTCGGGCTTGATGCCGGCGGCCTTCACCACCGGAGTCCAGCGTTCGATCTGCCGCCGGATGTACTCCGTGTACTCCGCGGGCGACGAGCCGTGCAGTTCGTAGCCCTGCTTGATGAGCCGATCGCGCACGTCGGGCTGCGCGAGGATCTCGCGGACGCTGGCGTTCAGGCGATCGATGATCGGTTTCGGCGTGCCGGCCGGCGCCATCAGGCCGAAGAACCCGCCCCCCACCAGGTCGGGGAAACCCGCTTCGGCGGTGGTCGGCACGTCGGGCAGCAGCGCCGAGCGCTTCGGCGCGGCGTAGGCGATCGCCCGCAGCTTGCCCGCATGGACCTGCGCACCCGAGGGGATGTACCCGTCGAACAGCACGGTGAGCACGCCGGCGAGCGCGTCGTTGAGCGCTGGCGTCGAACCCTTGTAGCCGATGTGGACCAGGTTCGCGCCGGTGGCCACCTTCAGGCCCTCGCCGATCAGGTGGGGCATCGAGCCGACCCCCGCGGTGCCGTAGTTCAGCCCGTTGGGTGACGCGCGGGCCGCGCGCACGATGTCGTCGATCGTGCGGTACGGGGTGGACGGGTGCACGAGGATCAGCGCGCCGCCGCTGGCCACCAGTGAGATTGGCGCGAAGTCGCGCATCGTGTCGTACGGGGTCTTCACGCCGAGCGCCTGGTTCAGCGCGATCGGCGCGGCTGCGAAGAGCAGCGTGTACCCGTCGGGGGCGGCCTTCGCCACCGTGTCGTTGCCGATGATGTTCGCCGCCCCGGGCTTGTTCTCGACCACGAACGGCTGGCTCAGCCGTTCGCCGAGCTTCTGCGACACCAGCCGCGCCACCGTGTCGAGCGCACCGCCCGGCGCGAAGGGCACCACCACGCGCACCGCTCGCGCGGGGTAGCCATCGGCGCCCGACTGCGCCAGCGCCGAGCGCGGAGCGACGGCGCCCGCGGCCAGCGCGGCGCCGATCACGACCGTTGTCAGGATTCGTCCGAGCATCGGTGTCTCCGGGTGGGCCGTCGTCGCGGGCGTCGCACTCGTCCGTATCGTACCAAGCCTGGCCCGACGATTGCCGCACGATCCGCGCTCGGAGACCTCGACGGCGATGGCGGGCCGGACATCGTGACCGCGAGCGGCTCGTCGTACGCGGTCTCCTTGGATCGGGCAACCGTACCGGGCGTGATCGGCGCGCCGACGTGCCTCGCGCCGCTACCGCGCCGGGATCCGGCTCGCCAGCGGCTTGACCGTGTAGTCGGGCACGAAGCGGCAGTCGGCCACCGGCGCCCCGGCGGCGGCCTGGCGCTCCCGGCAGCGGTCGGCGATGCGCTGCGGCGTCGGCCGGTCGTTGCGGTCCACCCAGGCGAGCAACGCCTCGAACAGGGGCGGGTAGATCGCGTCGCCCAGATAGCTGTGCTCGCGCGAGTCGACGAAGGTCGTCACCAGCCGCTCGCCGTTGCCGGCCGCGGTCATGCGGGTGCGCAGCGCGTCCTGGCCCTCCACGAACACGGTGGCATCGCCGATGCCGTGGGTGGAGATCACCGGCATCGCGAAGCGTCCGCCATGGTCCGCGTCGGCCGCGAAGCTCGCGCGGGCGGCCGGGCTGGCGGCGAATCGCAGACCGGCCCGGTCGATGGCCGCATTGAACGCCGCGTCGTCGTCCGAACCCGTGTAGCGCACGCCCGCGTTGCCGATCGGCGGGCCGCCGTGACGGCGGGTCACGTCGGCGAGCGTGAAGGTGCCCCAACTCAGGTGGCTGCGGATCGAGCCCTCGGGCACCCGGACGACGTCGGCGATCAGCGTTGCCTTGCGCCGCTGCTCGGGCGTGCGCTCGGCCGCCGGCCGGTCGAGCGCCAGGCATTGGTTGATGCGCGCGTCGAGGTCCGCGTGGGTCATCCTGCTGCCCGCCGGCAGCCCGAGCGACAGCGGATAGGCGGGCTCGTCGGCACGCGGGTGGTTGCCGCACAGGAGCTGATAGACCACGCGGATGTCCAGCCGGAAGTCGTAGGTGGCCGGTCCGGCGACCACGCCGCTGGTCAGCAGCATCGCGTTCCACGGCCTGGGGTACAGCTCGGCGGCGCGCGTGGCCACCATCGCGCCCCAGGACTGGCCGTGCAGCACGGTGCGCCGCGGCGTACCCACGTGGTCGACGAAGATGCGCCGCACCCGCTCGGTGTCCTCGGCCGCGGTGGTCACCGCGAAGCCGCCCTGGCGGAACACCGACGCCGCGTACGCGTGCCCCTCGCGCACGACGATCGACCAGCGCTTGATGTCCTCGTCGGCCCGCGCGTCGGTGGGTGCGCCCAGGAACGGCCCGCCGTGGGCGTGCACGACCAGCACGCCGCTCCAGTTCGCGGGTACCACGATCAGGTAGGGGGCGCCGGCCGAGTCCTTGCCGCGAAGGCAGCGTGCGCCCGGGGGCGGGCCGTCGGGACAGGCGACCGCGGCGGGGGCGGCCTCGGGGGGCGGGGCGTTCAGGGCCGTGCAGCCGCCGAGTGCGAAGGCGAGGGCGGCGGCGAGCGAGGCGGTGGCGATGTGCGCGGTCATGGTGGGGTTCGGCAGGGGTGGGGGAGCGAGTCGCTCGCAGTGTGACCGGGGCGCGGGCCGATGGCGATTTCGTCCGACGAGGATCCGCATCGCAATGCCGACGCGGCCGCCATGAACGCCCGCACCCGGGCCGCGAGGGCCGCAGTCGCGCTGCGCCACGACCTGTGGCGGGCGACCAGCGACCCGAAGGACTCCCGGCCCGCCCGGCGTCCGGTCGTGTTCGCGCCGCCGTCGCCCACGCTGTGCGGCACGCTGACGCACATCGGGGCTGTCACGCGCGCGTCACGCGGGCTGCTCACCCTCGCAGCTTCCCGACCCGGACCGCTCCGATGAAGCCGAACCCGCGCGCTGCCGTCTCGGTCTGCCTGCTGACGGTCGCATGGTCGATTGCAGCGTGCTCTCCGTCGATCACCACGCCGGAGACCGCATTCGAGCTCCAGCTGCTGCATGTCGCCGACATGGACAGCGGCGGCGACCTGGTCACCAACTCGAAGTCGATCTCGGCGCTGGTGCAGCGGTTCCGGTCGGAGCGGCCCGACGCCACGCTGTTCGTGTCCTCGGGCGACAACTACATCCCGGGCCCGTTCTTCAACGCCGCCGACGACGCGTCGCTCGCCCCCGAGCTCGGGGTGCCGTCGGCCGGGCGTGCGGACATCGCGATCCTGAATGCAATGGGGCTGCAGGCGTCGGCGTTCGGCAACCACGAGTTCGACAACGGCACGCGCACGGTGAGCGACCTGATCCGGCCCTCGGGCACGTGGCCCGGCGCCCGGTTCCCCTACCTGTCGACCAACCTGAACTTCACCGGCGATTCCAACCTCGCTGCTGCGGCTGCGGCTGCCAACGACGGCGCCCTCGCCTCGACGCTCGCGGGTCGGATCGCGAAGTACGCGGTGGTGGAGGTCGGCGGCCAGTCGATCGGCCTGGTTGGCGCGACCACGCCGACGCTGCCGTCGATCACCACCGTGGGCGGCGTCACGGTGCGGCCCACCGGCGCGCAGGCCGGCGACGTCGATGCGCTCGCCGCGGAGATCCAGCCGTCGGTGGACGCGCTGCGCAGCCGAGGCATCGACAAGATCGTGCTGCTCGCGCACATGCAGCAGATCAGCGTGGAGCAGCAGCTCGCGACCCGGTTGCGACACGTCGACGTGATCGTGGCCGGCGGCTCGAACACCGGCCTGTACGACACGAACGACCGGGTCCGTCCCGGCGACACCGGCCGTGGCACGTACCCGCAGGTCTACACGTCGGCCAGCGGTGAGCCGGTGCTGCTGGTCAACGTCGACGCCGACTATAAGTACCTGGGCCGCCTGTTCGTGCCGTTCGACGTCGGTGGCCGCGTGATCGTCGACCGGCTCGACCCGGTGCGCAGCGGCGCGTACGCGACCGACGCGGACGGCCTCGCCGCCGTCGGGCTGAGCCTGTCCGATGCGATGCCGCAGGTGCGTGCGATCGCCGACAAGATCGGCGCGGTCATCGCGACGAAGGACGGCAACCTCTTCGGCGCCACCTCGGTCTATCTCGAAGGCGACCGGGTGCTGGTGCGCAACCAGGAGACCAACCTCGGCAACCTGTCGGCCGATGCGAATCTCGCGTGGGCCCGCAGCATCGACTCGGCGGCGACGATCTCGTTCAAGAACGGCGGCGGGATCCGATCGTCGATCGGGGTGATCGATGCGCCCGCGGGCTCGACCGCGGGCGGCACGAAGGTCCGACCCGCGGCCAACCCGGCGGTGGGCAAGCAGGCGGGCGACGTATCGCAACTCGACATCGAGTTCGCCCTGCGCTTCAACAACGGACTCGCGATGCTGACCTTGACCGCCGAGCAGCTCAAGCAGGTGCTCGAGCACGGCGTGGCGAACTGGACGCCCACCTCGACCGCCGGGCAGTTTCCGCAGGTCGGCGGCGTGCGGTTCAGCTTCGATCCGACTGCCCCGGCCGGGTCTCGGGTTCGAACGGTGGTTGTGGACGATCCGGACGGTGCGGGCCCGATCAACGGTCCGCAGGTGGTCTACTCGGGCGGTACGCTTCAGGTGCCCGCCGGTACGACCTACCGCACGGTGACGCTCGACTTCCTCGCCGATGGCGGCGACGCGTACCCGTTCCCCGCGTTCGTCACCGCGAATGCTGCGCTGGTCAATCGGGTGAATCTCGTGCCCGCCGGCACGACACGCACCTTCACCACGCCGGGCGGCGAGCAGCACGCGTTTGCGCAGTACCTGCGCGCACGTCATCCCCGTACCACGCCGTTCGCGGTCCCCGACGTGCCGGCGGCCCAGGACGCGCGCATCCAGAACCTGTCCCAGCGAGCGCAGGCACTGCCCTGACGGCACGGGCGGCGCGCGCCGCGGCGTCGGCGCCGCAGGCGACCCGGCGCGCGTCGGCTGCGCTGCCCGCTGCAGACGGTATGCTCGACGTCGATGACGTCCCCGTCCTTCCTCGGTACGCCGGCGGCGGCGAGCCGCCGGGCGCGCGAGCGGCGCGGCATGCTGCTCGGCCTGCTCGGCGTGACGATGTTCGCGCTCACCCTGCCGATGACGCGGCTGGCGGTCGGCGATGCGTCCGCCCCGCAGCTGTCGCCGCAGTTCGTCACCGCCGGGCGTGCTGCGCTGGCCGGCCTGCTGAGCGTCGCGTGGCTGCTCTGGGTGCGGGCGCCATGGCCGGGCAGGCACCTGTGGCTGCCGATCGCGCTCACCGCGCTGGGGACGGTGGTCGGCTTTCCGCTGTTCCTCGCGCTGGCGCTGCGTCATGTCGAGTCGATGCACGCGGCGGTGGTCACCGGCGTGATCCCACTCGCCACGGCGGCGATCGCTGCCGCCTTCCTGCGCCAGCGCGCCTCCGCGGGCTTCTGGGCCTGCGCGGTCCTCGGGTGTGGGCTGGTGCTCGCGTTCGCGGTGGTCGCCGGCGGCGGCCGGCCGGTGGCCGCCGATGCGCTGCTGCTGGCGGCGGTGCTGAGCACCGGCGTCGGTTACGTCAGCGGCGCGAAGGTGTCGACCGAGCTGCCCGGGGAGCAGACCGTCTGCTGGGTGCTGGTGATGTCGCTGCCGCTCACCGTGCCGGCGATGCTGCTCACCTGGCCGCAGGCGGCGGTCGGGGCGACCGCCTGGGTCGGCCTGGCCTACGTGACGCTGTTCTCGATGTGGATCGGGTTCTTCGCCTGGTACCGTGGACTGGCGATGGGCGGGGTGATGCGGGTGAGTCAGGTGCAGCTGCTGCAGCCGTTCATCGCGCTGCTGGCCGGCGTGCCGATCCTCGGCGAGCGGCTGGACGCGATGACCGTGGGCTTCGCGCTCGCGGTGGTCGCCGTGGTGCTCGTCGGGCGGCGCATGCCGGCGGGCCGGCCCGCGTGACCGCCGCCTCAGGCGGCACCGAACCGGATCACTCCGTCGTCACCGACCCGGCGCGCCAGCTGGCCCGCGTACCACAGCGCGTGCAGGTGGGCGAGCGACTCGCCCAGCGCGAACATCATCTGGTGGGCGTCGAACTCGCGGCCGAAGATCACCGGGACCATCGCCGCGGCGGTGCCGGGCCGCTCGCGGCACGCCGCCTCGACCACGGCGAGCCGCTCGTCGTGATGCGCGCGCAGCTGCGCGATCCGACGGTGCAGCCCGCGAAACGGGCGGCCGTGCGAGGGCAGCACCAGCGTGTCCGGCGCGCATGGCTGGAAGCGCTCGAGCGACGTCAGGTACCAGGCGAGCGGGTTCGATTCCGGCTCCAGGTCGAAGACCGACACGTTGGTCGAGATCCGCGGCAGCACCATGTCGCCGGAGATCAGCAGGCCGTCGTCCGCGGCGTGCAGCGCGGCGTGCTCCGGGGAGTGGCCGGTGCCCACGATCACGCGCCAGGTGCGGCCGCCGATCGGGATCGGCTCGCCGTCGACGATCCGTCGGAACGACAGCGGCATCGCCGGCACCAGCGACGGGAAGTGGCTGCGCACCCGACGTGACAGCGCCTCGAGCTGGGGCCCGTCGCTCATGCCGTGGCGCTTGTAGTGCTCGTAGCCGGAATTCGGGTTCGCCCCGGGCATCGCCACGGACAGGATCCGGCCCATCGCGTACTCGCCGAGCGTCATCCACAGCGGCGCATCGAACCGGTCGCACAGCATCCGCGCGAGCCCGACGTGATCCGGATGCGTGTGGGTGCACAGCACGCGCACGATCGGCAGTCCGTCGAGCCCGTGGGCGAACAGCGTCTCCCAGTGCGCGCGGATCGCATCGGAGGCCACGCCGCAGTCGATCACCGTCCAGCCGTCGCGCCCGCGGAACGTGTCACGCAACAGCCACAGGTTGATGTGATCGAGCGCGAACGGCAGCGGCATGCGCAGCCAATGGATCCCGGGCGCGATCTCGCGCCGCACGGCGGGTGCGGGCAGCGCATCGCCGAACGGGTAGGCGAGCTCGTGCTCGTGCGGATTCATCGGTGCGGCATTCCCGGACGCTCCAGCCTGCCGCGAGTGTACCCGGGCCCCTCCGGGCGACCCCGGTCCGGCCGGGCTGGCCCGCGCGCGCCGCCGGGCCGGCCTGGCCTTCCGGGCGCGCCCGAACCCTCCTATGCTTGCGCCTGCGCCGCGCCGACCCTGCCCGATGACCCGACCGACGATCGACCGCGTCCCAAGCCCCCCGCCCCTCGGGTCGGATCGCCGCAGATGACCGTGACCGAGCCTTCCGTCGCCGTCAGGGCAGCTCGCATCGCGGTGTTCGCGCTCACGATCTTCGTGAGCGCGTTCCTGCTGTTCCAGGTCCAGCCGATGGTGAGCAAGGCGATCCTGCCCTGGTTCGGCGGCGGACCGGCGGTGTGGACCGCGGCCATGCTGTTCTTCCAGTGCGCGCTGTTCGGCGGCTACCTGTACGCGCACGCGCTGGCGTCGATCCGCTCGGCGCGGCTGCAGGCGGCGGCGCACCTGCTGCTGCTCGCCGCCGCCGCGCTGCTCGCGCAGTCGGTGATCCCGGGAGCGGGCCTGCGGCCGGTGACCGAGCACTCGCCGGTCACGCAGATCCTGTGGATCCTCGCGCTCAGCGTCGGTCTGCCGTACTTCTGCCTGGCCAGCACCGGGCCGCTGCTGCAGCACTGGTTCGCGCGGGCCGCGGTCGCCGGCTCGGTATACCGGCTGTTTGCGCTGTCGAACCTCGGGTCGCTGCTCGCGCTGCTGTCGTTTCCGTACCTGTTCGAGCCATGGTTCGAGCTGCCCGCGATCGGTGCGGGCTGGACCTGGGGGTTCTGGCTGTTCGCGATCGCCTGCGGCACCGTGGCCCTGATCCAGGTCCGCGCAATCGAGGCGCGCACCGACGCGGGGGCCCCGCAGGCCGAGCGGTCCGCAGACCCGCCGACCCCGCATGCGTCCGGCGCCGCCGGTGGGTCCGGGCGCTGGCGCGAGACCGCGTCCTGGGTGCTGCTGCCCGCGCTCGCCTCGGTGCTGTTCATCGCGACCACGGATCAGGCGAGCCACAACATCGCGCCCGAGCCTCGGCTGTGGATCCTCACGCTGTCGATCTACCTGCTCACCTTCATCGTGAGCTTCGATCATCCGCGCTGGTATCGGCCCGGGCCGGTCGCGGCGCTGGCGCTGATTGCGGTGCTGGGCGTGGCCGGCCGGTACGCGATCCCGGACCTGTTCGACTGGGACGTGAGCTACGGTGCGGCCGATCTGCGCTACCTGTTCGCGCTGATGCTGTTCCTGGTCTGCCTGGTGTGCCACGGCGAGCTCTATCGGCGACGCCCGTCGGACCCCGCCCGCCTGACCGCGTACTACCTTTGGATGTCGTTCGGCGGCGCGTGCGGTGGGCTGTTCATCGCGCTGGTCGCCACGCATCTGTTCGCCGACTTCCACGAGTGGCCGATTGCGCTGGCGGCCGGCGCCGCGCTGTGCGTTCGGGTGATCGCGCGCGAGGTCCGCGGCCGCTGGGGCCGGGACGGACCGCAGCCGGGCGCGCGCACGCTCCTCGGTCGCATCCCGGTGGGGCTCGCCACCCTGGTCTGCGCGGGGCTCGCCTTCTGGTGGGACAACCCGGTGCGTGGTCGCACCGGTGCGATCGCGGGCGCGGCCGAATCCACGCTCGATCAGTCGCGCAACTTCTACGGCGTGGTCGCGGTGGTGGAGCGCCGCTTCCCCGAGGACCCGTCGCGCGATCACCGGGTCTTCTACAGCGGTCAGGTCACCCATGGGATCCAGCTGATCGGCCCAGGGCGGCAGCGTCAGCCCGTCAGCTACTACGACCGCGACAGCGGGATCGGCGAGACGCTCGAGTACCTGAAGTCGCGCAAGCCCGCGCTCGACGTCGCGGTCACCGGGCTGGGCGCGGGGACGGTGGCGCTGTACGCCCGGCCCACCGATCGCTACGACTTCTTCGAGATCAACCCCGAGGCCGAGCGCATCGCCCGCGGCTGGTTCACCTTCCTGGCCGACTCGCCGGCGCGCGAACTGCGGGTGCTGATCGGCGATGCCCGGCTCACGTTCGCCCGTCTGCCCGAGGGCACCCGCTACGACCTCATCCTGCTCGCCGCCTTCAGCGGTGGCTCGGTGCCCGTGCACCTGCTCACGCGCGAGGCGTTCGCCCAGTACGCCGAGCGCCTGGCCCCCGACGGCTTCCTGGTGGTCAACATCACCAACGCATACCTGAACCTGTATCCGGTGGTGAAGCGGCAGGCCGAGGCGCTCGGGATGGCGGTGCGCAGCCGCTTCCAGGAGCGGGACCCGAAGCGCTTCATCCGCGAGAACCACTACATGATCCTCACCCGGGACGCCGACTACCTGCGCGCGTATCCGTCGGTCGACCGCCCGATCCGCGACGCCGAGGGCCGGGTGATCGGAACCCGCCAGTACGACCTGCCCGGGGTCGGCCTGTGGACCGATGCGTTCAGCAGCATCACGCCGCTCGAGTGGCGTGACTGACCCGTCGGCGGCCGGCGTACGGACCACCAGGAGACCCGAGGATGGGCGACACCGTGTTCCGCGGCTACGACCGGGCCGGACTGGATGCGCAGTACGACAACCGCGCGAAGGTGGCGGCGTTCGACGCGCACCTCGCGCGATGGACCGCCGACGGCGAGCGGGCTCGCGCCACGCTCGCGCCGCGGCTCGACGTGTCCGTCGGCCCCGGGGCCCGCGAGACGGTGAACGTCTTTGCGGCGCGCTGCGACGATCCGGGCGGCGCGCCGGTGCTGGTGTGGATCCACGGCGGCTACTGGCGCTCGCTCGCCAAGGAACTGAACGACTTCGTCGCGCTCGGTCTGGTGCCGCACGGCGTCGCGGTGGTCAACGTCGAGTACGACCTGATGCCTGCGGCACGGATGCAGACGCTGGTGCATCAGGTCCGCGCGGCGGTGGCGTGGACGCTCGCGCACGCGGCCTCGTTCGGCGCGGACCCGGATCGGGTGTGGATCGGTGGCCACTCCGCCGGGGGGCACCTGACCGCGGCGGCGGCGGCCACCGACTGGGATCAGCGCACCGATCTGCCGACCGGCCGGCGGCCGGCCGGCGGCTTCGCGGTGAGCGGCCTGCACGACCTCGAACCGATCCGGCGGTGCTTCCTCGACGAGTCGCTCGCGCTCACCGCGGCCGAGGTTGCCGCGTGGTCGCCGATCGCGATGCCGCCCCCGCCCGACGGCGACTGGACGCTGCTGGTGGGTGGGCTCGAAGGCCCCGAGTACCTTCGGCAGAGCGCCGATCTCGCTGCTGCCTGGGGTTCGGACGAGCGGCGGCGCGTCCGGCTCGAGGTGGCGGCGGGCGAAGACCACTTCTCGATCGTCGCGCCGCTCGCCGATCCGAACTCGGCGCTGTCGCACCGGCTCGCCGCCGCGATGCGCGCGCGCTGAGCGCTGCGGCGAAGGCGAGGATTCATCCGCGCGTGCCTCAGGCGGTCAGTCTGCGGCAGGCCGCGACGATCATCCCTCGCAGCCACCGCTGAGCCGGATCCCGGTCCAGCCGCTCGGGCCATTGCATCGTCAGGTCGACCGGCGGGATCGTGAACGGCAGCCGGTGCACCTTCACCGGCAGATATCTGCCGAACTCGCGCGCGAGCCTGCTCTGGATCGTGATCACGAGGTCCGATCGCGCGACGATCTCGACGGCGGCCAGGTAGCGCGGCGTGGTCATCACGACCATCCGTTCGCGCCGATGTCCTCGCAGCACGGCTTCCCACGTGCTCGTGAAGTTGCCGTCGGTGGAGACGACGATGTGCCTGGCGTCGAGGTAGCGGGCCATCGTGAGCGGCTTCGGGCCGAAGCGGTCGGCGCGTGCGACGCATACGTAGCCGTCGCTCAATACCCGCTCGCAGTGCCGACCTCCGCGGGATGCCGAAGCGAAACTCACGAACACGTCCGATCGCGCTGCGGCGAGGTCGGCCTCGAGTTCGAGCGCGGACATCGCCTGGATCTGCACTCGCGCCAGCGGTGCGGCCTGGCGCATCTGCTCGATCAGCAGCGGGCAGACCAGGCACTCGAAGTAGTCGGTCGTCGCGATCCTGAAGGTTCGCGTCGTGGTGGACGGATCGAAGCGGCTCGGTCCGAGCGCGGTCTCGATGTCCTGAAGCGCCCGGGCCACCGGCGCCCGCAGCGCTTCGGCTCGGGGCGTCGGGTTCATGCCGCGGGCGCCCCGGACGAAGAGCGCATCACCGGTCAGGGCCCGCAGCCGAGCGAGCGCATGACTCATCGCCGACTGACTCAGGTGCAGGGCCGAAGCTGCCCGGGTGACGCTGCCTTCCCTGAGCAGTGCGTCCAACGCGACGAGCAGGTTGAGGTCGATGCCGTGAAGATGCACGCGGTCGATATCGAGTGTGCTACGAATTCATTGTATCGAACGACGCTTGACGGACTAGCATCGCTCCACGAGGCGGCGCAGCGGTGCCGGCGACACCGGGTCGTCGACGGGCGACGTACACGACGGGGACCACCGGGCGGCGATGGAGCGACGTCACGACGCATCTGCGGGCGGGAGCATCGCGACGATTCCGGTCGCACCCGGGCGACTTCGGGCGTTCGTTCGCGACCTGGCCCGCGCCGCGGGCATGGAGGCCGCGAACGCCGAACGGTTCGGCGCGATCTACCTGCGGGCCACCCTGCGGGGGCAGGGCCACCATGACGTGTCCGACCTGCCGCTTCGCATCCAGGCCTTCCGGCGCGGCACGATGAACCCCAATCCGACGATCCGTCGCTCGGCGGGCCGGGCCGCGATCGAAGGCTACGACGGCGACAACGGCCCGGGCGAACTGTGCAGCGACTTCATCCTGGCGCGCGCGCTCGAGCTCGCGCAGGACCACGGGGTGGGCCTGTGCACGGTCAGCAACAGCAATCACTTCCTCGCCGCCGCACCGTACGTCGAGCAGGCGGCCGAACGGGGCTGTCTGGGGATCGTCCTCTCGCGCTCCAAGCCGGTGATGGGCGTGCCCGGGTGCGGGGAGCGACTGATCGGCAACGGGCCGCTGGGGTTCGCTGCGCCGACCGAGGCGGGGTACCCGGTGCTGCTCGACATCTGCGTCGCGTATGCGTCGTTCGGGACGCTCGAGGCGCTCGCCCAGGCGGGGGCCCGCGTGCCGCCGACGTGGGGTGGTGATTCGCACGGCGTGGCCACCACCGATCCGGCGGTGATCACCGACGCGGGGGTGTCCTACCCGATCGGCGGTCACAAGGGGTTCGGGCTGGGGTTGCTGGTCGAGATCCTGACCGGTGCGCTGGCGGGCGGTCCGGTGGCCGACGGAATCCATCCGGCGAACCCGAACGGCAGCGGCGTTCACTCGCAGACGGCCATCGTGATCCATCCCGACGCCCTGATGCCCGCGCACGCGTTTCGCGCCAAGGTGACCGAACTGATCGACCGCGTGACCGCCAGGGCGCCGACGGTCAGGATCCCCGGGCGGGCGTCGTTCGAGAAGCGGGAGCAGGCCGTGCGGGGCGACGCGATCCTGCTGCGTCGCGAGGTGGTCGGCGAGCTCGATGCGCTCGCCGTCGGGTTCGGCGTGGAGCCGATGTGCGCATGATCCGACGCGGCACGCGCGGCGAGCCGCGCGTGCCGCGATACCGGAATCCGGGCGATGCCCGCGGAGGAGACGACGATGATCCGTTCTGAATTCCGGGTCCGCAGCGGACCCGCGCCGGTGCGGCGCCGCGTGGCGAAGCTGGCCGCCCTCACCTTGCTCACCGCCGCACCGTGGGCCGCGGCGCAGGAGGTCGGGTATCCGACCAAGCCGATCCGCTTCGTCGTGCCGTACCCGCCCGGCGGCGGCAACGACGACGTCGCGCGGCTCCTCTCGGGCCGCCTCGGCGACGAACTCGGGCAGCGGGTGGTCGTCGAGAACCGCCCCGGGGCCTCGGGGATGATCGCGGGCGAGCATGTCGCGCGATCGGCACCCGACGGATACACGATCATGATCGACCACGCGGGGATCGTGATGAACCCGGCGCTCTTTCGCAAACCCCTGATCGACGTGCAGCGGGACCTCGCACCGGTCACGCTCGCGGTGACGCTCGGCAGCACGTTGCTGGTCCACCCGTCGGTGCCGGCGAACAACGTCGCCGAGCTGATCGCGCTGGCCAAGGCGCAGCCCGGGCGGCTCAACTACGCCTCGCCGGGCAACGGGTCGCCGCAGCACCTGGACATGGAGTTGTTCAAGCGGATGGCCGGGGTCGACATCGTCCACGTGCCCTACAAGGGCGGCGCCCCGGCGACGGTGGCGGTCCTCGCCAACGAGGTGCAGATGATCTTCAGCGGCACCACCGGTCTGCCGCACGTGAAGTCGGGCAAGCTGCGGGCGATCGCGACCACCGGGCTGAGGCGCTCGAGCGTGCTGCCGGAGGTGCCGACGGTCGACGAGTCCGGCCTGAAGGGCTACTCGAGCGTCAACTGGCTGGGTATCTTCGCGCCCTCGCAGACGCCCCGGCCGATCATCGACCGGCTGAACGCGGCGTTCGTGAAGGTGCTGCAGGTGCCCGAGGTGCGGGCCGATCTGGCGTCGCGGAACTTCGACGTCGTCGCAAGCAGTCCGGAGGCGTTCGGCAGGGCGATCCAGGACGACGCCACTCGATACGGAGCGGTGATCCGCGAGTTCGGCATCAAGCTGGACTAGAGGCGGCCGAACAGCGGTGCGGGGCGGCGGGCGGACCCCGCCTTGCGCAACGAAGCGAGGTGGGGAGTGAAGCTCGGAGACCGGTTCTGGCTGCGCGGCGCCTTCGACAAGGAGAGTCTCGCCTACATCCGACAGCTCGGTGCGGACGGTGCGACGATCAACATCGCGGGCGAGCTCAAGGGCAACGTCGAAGGCACGCGGGTGGTGTCCGATGCGCTGACCGAGCGGTTGCGAAGCGGCCCGTCCTGGGCGGTCGACGACCTGGTCGAGCTGCGCCGTGCGGTCGAGGCGTTCGGGCTCGAGCTGTTCGCGATCGGTCACGTGCCGCCGCATCGGTTCCGCAAGGCGTTGCTCGGACTGCCCGGCCGGGACGAGGAGATCGAGCACTGGTGCAGCTCGCTGCGCGCGATGGGTCAGGCCGGCATACCGATCCTGCAGTACGTCTGGCACCTGAACGACGGCGCGCGCGTGCTGAACTGGCACACGTCGACGGACATCCCGATCCGCGGCGGCGCACGTGGCGAAGGTTTCGACTACGCGGTGGCGCGCGCCGCACCGCTCACCGAGCTTGGGGTGGTCGAAGACGCGCAGCTCTGGGAGAGCCTCGAGTACTTCCTGAAGGCGGTCGTTCCGGTGGCCGAGGCGTCGGGCGTGCGGATGGCCATGCATCCGGCCGACCCGCAGGTCCCTTCGCTCGCCGGGATCGCCCGGATCATGCGCAGCCCCGCAGCCTTCGATCGGATGCTGGACATCATCCCCAGTCGGGCCAACGCGATCAACTTCTGCCAGGGGTGCTTCACGCAGATGCTGGAGCCGCCCGACGTGTACCGGGCGATCGCCCATTTCGGCGCCCGGGACGCGATCGCGTTCGTTCACTTCCGCAACGTGGTCGGCAACAGCGAGAAATTCAGCGAGAGCTTCTGGGACGAAGGCAAGCTCGACATGGTCGAGGCGATTCGTGCGTATCGGGCCGCCGGCTTCCGCGGCTTCCTCACGCCCGACCACCATCCGCACGTGATCGACGACACGGTATGGGGCCACCGCAGCCGCGGGTTCGCGCTCGGCTACATGCGCGGGCTGGTGCAGAGCGCCGCTGCGATGCGCTCGGGCTGAGCGTCTGACGGCCTAGGGGCTGCGCGCCCGCGTTCGCCCGTCGGACGCCGATGTGCGGCATCATGGAAGGCCGACGTCAGGGGAGCGCCGAGATGCCTGCCAACCCGATCGCCCCGATCGTTTCCCCGGACGGCGAGCGGGTCGCCCCCATCCGTCCTCGGAGCCGCCCGTGGCCGATCGCGACGACGCACACGCCACGCTGATCCTTCACGGCGGCACGGTGCACGCGCTGGGCGCCAGCGAGCGTGCGGCGCAGGCGATCGCGGTCGGCGCGGGGCGCGTGCTCGAGGTGGGCGACGACGCGGCGGTGCTCGCGCGCCGCGCGCCCGGCACGCGGGTCGTCGACCTCGCCGGCCGCTGCGTGGTGCCCGGCTTCTTCGACGCGCATCCGCACCTGGACCGGCTCGGTCTGCGCTCGCGCGCCGGGGTGCCGATCGGCCACTGCACGTCGGTCGCCGAGATCGTCGAGGTCGTGCGCGAGGCGGCCGCGCGCACGCCGCCCGGCGAGTGGATCGTGCTGCGGCCGATGGGCGCGCCGCCCGACGGCTACCTGAGCCATCCGTCGCAGCTCGCCGAGGGTCGCTTCCCGGATCGCCACGACCTGGACCGGGCCGCACCCGGGCACCCGGTCTTCATCCGTGCGCCCTGGGGCTGGTGGACTCGGCTGCCGCTGCCGGCGGTCGCGAACTCGCGTGCGCTCGCGGCGGCCGGCGTCGACCGCGCCACGCCCGCCCCGCACAAGGTCGAGATCGTCCGCGACGCCGCCGGCGAGCCGACCGGGGTGTTCCTCGAGCGCAACCGCGCGCCGACGCTGGAGGCGCTGCTGTTCGCGTGCGTGCCGCGATTCTCGTTCGAAGACCGGCTCGAGGGGCTGCGGGTCGGTGCGCGGCTGTCGGTCGCGGCCGGGACCACCGCGGCGTTCGAGGGTCACGGCCTGACGCCCGCGGTGCTGGACGCGTACCGCCAGCTCGCCGCCGAGGGCGAGCTGCCGCTGCGGATGCTGGCCGCGCTCAGCGTACCGAGCGCTGCCTACGGCGACGCGGCGATCGTCTCGCAGCTGGGCACCTGGGCGCCGCGGATCGCGCACCGCGGCCGCGCAACCGGTCGGTGGGTCGAGGCGGGCGCGTGCCTGGACGTCGCTGATCCGCAGGTGGCTTGCGCACTGGCCCGCGCTCACCCCTACGAAGGCTGGGCCGGCCACTTCGTGCAGGCGCTGCCCAACGAGCGGCTGGTGACGCTGGGCGTCGCGTGCGCGCGGCTCGGCGTTCGGGTGTCGGTGCTGGTCTGCTACGAGCTCGAGCGCGTGCTCGAGGCGTTGGAGGCGATCGACGCGCAGGTGCCGCTCGCCGGTCGGCGCTGGGTCGCGGTGCACGTGGTCGCGGCCACGCCCGAGCAGATCGCGCGGATGCGCCGGCTCGGCCTGCTGGCCACGGTTGCGCCGACCTTCATGCATCACGCGACCGACCGCTTCGGCCTGCACGCGCTGGGTGCGGCGGGCACGCCGATCCGTGCGCTGCTGGACGGCGGCGTGCCGGTGGCGCTGTCGACCGACGGCGTGCCGCACTCGATGCCGTTCGCGCTCTGGCAGGCGCTTGCGCGGCGCGACGCCGACACCGGCGACACGCTCGGCGACGCCGGTCTGTCGCGCCGCGAGGCGCTGCAGCTGGCGACGGTCGCCGGCCACGAGCTCACCTGGGACGAGGCGCGTCGCGGCCCGCTCGAGCCGGGACGCGACGCGGATCTCGTGGTCCTCGAGGGCGATCCGCTCGCCTGTCCGCTCGATGCGCTGCCGACGCTCGCGGTGGCGATGGCGGTGGTCGGCGGGGACGTGGTGCATGAGCGCGGCCGCGACCCGGTGCCCGAGCTGCCCTGAATCGATCCGAGCGACCGGAGGCGCCATGGCTTTCGAGGACGACCGCGGGCTGCCGCTCGCCACCGGCTCGCGCGAGGCGCGCGATGCGTACTGCGACGGCGTCGCACGGCTGCTGTGCGCACGACCCGGCATCGAGGTCGCGCTGCAGGCGGCGGTTGCGGCCGATCCGGGTTTCTCGCTCGCGCACGCCGCGCTCGCGCGGGCGCACCAGGCCCACGGTCGCGGCGCGGCGGCGCGCGAGGCGATCGCGGTCGCGCGCGCGTGCGACGCGGCCTCCGAGCGCGAGCGCTCGCACGTGCATGCGCTCGATCGCGTGGTCACGGGCGACGCCGGTGGCGCGCTCGCGGCGATCGTCGCGCACCTCGGGCGCTGGCCGCGCGACGTGCTGGTGATGGCGCCGTGCACCGGGGTGTTCGGCCTGTTCGGTTTCTCGGGCCGCGAGGGCCGCGAGCGCGCGCTGCGCGAGTTCATCGAGCCGTTCGCGCCCGCACTGGGCGACGACGGCTGGTACCTTGCCAGTCGGGCGTTCGCGCGCTGCGAGACCGGGGCGCTCGCGGCGGCACGTGCCGACGTCGAGCGCGCGCTCGTGCTCGAGCCGCACAGCGCCCACGCCGCGCACGTGCATGCGCACGTGGGCTACGAGGAGGCCGAGGATGCGGCGGTGCTCGCCTGGCTGCGCGACTGGCTGACGGACTATCCGCGCGCCGGGATGATGCACGGCCACCTGCACTGGCACCTCGCGCTCTCGGCGCTCGCGGTCGGCGACCTCGCGGACGCCCGCGCGACCTACGCGGCGGCGATCGCCCCCACGGCGTCGTGGGGGCCGCCGCTGAACCGGGTGACCGACACCACGTCGTTCATGCTGCGCGCGGCACTGTGCGGCGATCCGGTCGCGCCCGCGGTCTGGCGCGAGCTCGCCGAGGTGGCGCGCGGCACGTATCCGCAGCCCGGGGTCGCGTTCGCGGACGCTCATGTCGCGCTGGCGCTCGCGATGGCGGGCGAACACGCGGCACTCGCCGGAGTGCGCGAGCGGGCGAGCGGCCCGGCCGCGGACGTGGTGGTCGCGCTGATCGATGCGTTCGTCGCGTTCGTCCGCGGCGACGACGCCGGCACGCTGCGTGCGCTCGAACCGGTGCTGCCGCGCCACGAGCGCATCGGCGGCAGCCGCGCGCAGCGCGACCTGATCGAGCAGCTCGCCTGGGTGGCGATGCGGCGCGGCGGGCTCGACGTCGGATGGCGTCCGCGCGCCGGGCGTCCGATGCCACCCGGGCTGCGCGCGCCGACCTGAGGCGCGCGCAGTGCCGCCGGGCGGTGCGGGACGCACCGCCCGGCGGGCCCCTGCGGTACCGCCCGATCCTCGGCACCGCCCCCGGTTCTGGCGGGCGGCGGGCGGGCGCAGGCAGAATCACGGGCAGTCGATCCGTCGCCATGTCCGCCGCGCCGCTGACCCACCACGAGATCCTCGCGATCGTCGCGCCGTTCGCGCGCCGCGGCCTGCGCGTGGACCTCGGTGCGAGCGACCGCTTCGCCCGGCGCATCGCGTTCCGTGACGCCGAGCGCCCGGCGGACGACGCGCGCGGTCTGCCGGCGCTGCGCGAGTCCCTCGCGCTCGAGCCGCGCGATGCGGGCGGCTGGCGGCTGGTGCGCACGCTCGCGTGCGCCGACGGGCCGGCGTCCATGCTGACCCTGGCCGGTGCGCCGCCCGACGGGCTGCTCGCCGCGCTCGAGGCGGTCGACCTCCGGCGTCAGCTCGAGGCCGGGCCGGGCTGGGTGCTGGCGATCGACCAGCGGCTGGAGCTCGCGAGCGGCGCGTTCGATCCCTCGCACCCCGCGTCGGCGGGGGCCGCGCTGGTGCCGACCCGCGGCGTCGTGCGCACCCACGGCGTCGAGCTGACCATGACGATCCCGACCGTGAGCGGGATCTCGGCGGACATCGCGATCGCGGTCGGCGAGGGCGACCCGATCGAGCTGCCGGACGACCTGCTCGCAGTGCTCGGACGCGCGTGGGGACGGCTCGACCGCCGCGGCCGGGGCTGGAGCAGTCATGTCGGACTCTCCGGCAGTGGCGCGGCCCGGCTGCGCGACGCCGAGGCGCGGCTGCGCACGATGGCCGTGCACCTCGCGCACACGCTGTCCGAACCGCCGGCCCGCTACCACGAGCGGCTGCGTGCCGCGCGCTGGCGCACCGCCGCGCGGCGCACGGTGCCGCTGCTCGCGTGTCTCGGGCTGATCGCCGCCGCGGGTTCGGTGCCGAGCCTGGGCATCGCACGCGAGTCGCCGATCTGGATGCTGATCTTCAACGCGCCGCCGCTGCTGCTGGTCGCCTTCTTCTGTCTGCGCGAGATGCCGCGCATCGAGCTGCCGCGGATGCCGCGCGCACCCGCGGCGCCCTCGTGGCGCCCCGCGCCGCAGGACGGCGCGCCCGTGCGCCCGTCGGCCTGAGGCGCACGCGATGACCGCCGACCCGATGAACGTGCCGCCGGTCTCGATCGCCACGGCCAAGGCCGCGCTGATCGAGCAGTTCGCCGACCCGGTGCTGCGCCGGCGCGCGACGATGCTCTGGGGTACCCGCGGGGTGGGCAAGTCCTCGATCGTGCGCCAGCTCGCCGAACGCTTCGGCGTGCCGCTGGTCGACCTGCGCCTCACCACGATCGAACCGGTGGACCTGCGCGGGGCGATCTACGCCGACGACACGCAGCGGCGCACCGTCTGGTTCCCGCCCGAGTTCCTGCCGACCGACGACCTGCCCGAGGGCATTCTGTTCCTGGACGAGCTCACCGCCGCGGACCAGCGGCTGCAGATCTCGGCGTACTCGCTGATCCTGGATCGGCGGGTCGGCCGCTACCGTCTGCCCGACGGCTGGATGGTGGTCGCCGCGGGCAACGCGAGCAGCCACGGCGCGGTCAGCCACGAGATGGGCACCGCGCTCGCCGACCGGATGTTCCACTTCAACGTGCGCACCTCGATCGACGCGTTCCTCGCCTACGCGATCGAGCACGGCTTCGCACCCGAGGTGATGGCCTACCTGCGCGTGCGTCCCGACCGGCTGGACGACACCGCGGCCCAGCTCGCCGCCGATCACCTGGTGGGCGCGAGTCCGCGCGGCTGGGAGGACGTGTCCGCCGTGCTCCGGTCCGGGCTCACCGAGGCCGGCAAGCGCGCGTTCGTGCAGGGCCGCATCGGAGCAGCGAACGCCGCGGAGTTCTTCGGCGTGCTGCGCGAGCTCGCCGCGGCGGTCGACGTCACGAGGCTGCTCGCCGCCGCCCCGGGGCCGCAGACCGCGGCGCTGCTGCCGCGCACGCTGGATGCGCTGTACGGCATGGTCTACGGCCTGCTCGCGGCGGCGACCGACGCGCCCGCGATGGCGCGCGCGCTGCAGATCGTCGACCAGCTGCCGGACGCGGCGACGCGCGAGCCGCTGCCGGTGCGCGAGGCGCAGACGCTGTCGATGGAGCTGCTGATGCAGCGCGCGCTCGAGCGGGGTCTGGAGACCGCGATCCTCGACAGTCCGGCGTACCAGCGGCACCTCGACCGGCGGGCGGGCCGCACCCCGTGAGCGAGGCCGCGCCCGCGCTCGCGATCCATCGCGCGAGCCGCGCGGTCGAACGGATGGTCGAGCACGCACCGGCCACCGGCGGGCTCGCACTGTGGCTGCGCCACGTCGAGGCGCCCGAGGGCGATGCGGCGCCGCCGGCGTCCACCGACGGCCACGTGATCGCGTACGCGCCGTCGTTCGACGCGCTGCCGCTGCCCGAGCAGGCCGGCTGGGTCGCGCACCAGGTGCTGCATGTCGCGCTGCGCCACCCGCAGCGCCTGACCGAGCTGCGCGAACGGATCGGCGACGTCGACGCCCGGCTGTTCTGCACCTGCGCGGACGCGATCGTCAACTCGGCGCTCGGCCACCTGGCGTGGCTGCGGCTGGCGCCGGGTGCGCCGACGCTGGAGGCGCTGCTGGTGACCACGCTGGCGCTCCATCAGGACGTCGGCCGCTCGCTGCTCGAGTGGGACGTGGAGCGCCTGTATCGCACGATCGACGATCGGCTGCCGCCGAGCGACGGCCGGCCGCGCCGCGACGGTCCGCGCGCGGCGCGGGTGCGAGCGCTCGGCGCCGGCACACCGATCGACCTGCGCCGCTGCGACGATGCGCGCGACGCGCCCGAGGCGCGCGCCGAGCAGGCCCGCGACTGGGCCGAGCGACTGGTCCGCGCACACGCCGGCGACGGCGCGCACTCGATGCTGCGCACGCTGCTCGCCGACCTGCCGCGATCGCGCACGCCCTGGGAGCAGGCGCTGCGGGTTCGGCTGGCGCGCGCGCTCGCCAGCCGCCCCGAGCCGTCCTGGTCGCGGCCCTCGCGCTCGTGGCTCGCCAACCGGGGCCGGGCCGGGCCCGGGCGTCGGCTGCCCTGGGAGCCGGGCTGGGTGTCGAGCCGACGCGTACCGCGTCTCGCGCTCGTGGTCGACGTCTCGGGTTCGATCGACGACGCGCTGCTCGGGCGCTTCGCCCGCGAGATCGATTCGATCACGCGGCGCGCCGAGGCGGGGCTGGTGCTTGTGATCGGCGACGACCGGGTGCGGCGGGTCGAGCACCGCGCGCCCGGCGACAGCGGCCTGCGCGAGCTGGCTCTGCAGGGCGGTGGCGGCACCGACTTCACGCCGCTGCTGGAGGAGGCCGATACGCACCGGCCGGACGTCGGCATCGTGCTCACCGACCTCGAGGGCCCCGCGCGCTTCCGGCCGCGCTGGCCGCTGACCTGGGCGGTGCCGGCCTCGCATGCGCGCGTGACCGCGCCGTTCGGGCGGCTGCTGGTGCTCGACTGAGTCACCGTCCTCGCGCTCGGGCGCGCGCGCGCACGATCCGCGCGTCGCGGCGCCCGTCCGGTCAGTCGCGGGCGGTCGGTTCGCTCAGCAGCCGCAGCACCACCGCGTCGTCCAGGTGTCCCCAGCCGCGCTCGAACGCACGCTCGAAGACCGTGTGGGCCGCGGCGCCGAGCGGCGCCTCGAAGCCGGCGTCGTGCGCTGCGCGCAGTGCGAGCGCGGTGTCCTTGCGCAGCAGCGTGACCTGCGCGCGCGGCGCGTAGTCGCCGGCGATCGCGCGACGCATCCGGTCCGAGCCGACCCAGCTCTGGCCGCTGGACTGCTCGATCACCGCGAGCACGGTATGCAGGTCCATGCCCAGGCGCTGCGCGAGCGCCAGCGCCTCGGCGGCGCCGACCAGGTTGATGCCGGCGAGCAGGTTGTTGACCAGCTTCATCCGGGCGCCGTCACCCGGTCGCCCGCCGACGACGAACGGCCGGCTCGACAACGCCTCGAGCAGCGACCGGTGCGACGCGTGCACCGCCGGCGCGCAGCCCACCATCAGGCTCATCGTCCCGTCGGCGGCGCGCTGCGGTCCGCCGGACATCGGCGCGTCGATCGTCGCGGCACCGTCCTCGGCCAGGCGCGCCGCGAACCGCTCGACGTCCTCGGGCGCGATCGTCGGGCACAGCATCACCGTGTGCCCCGCGAGCCCGCCGGAGCGCGCGTGCACGCCGGCCTCGCCCCACAGCACGGCCTCGCACTGCGCTGCGTCGACCACCGCCACGATCGTGATCGGCACCTGCGCAGCGGCCGTGGCCGCGTCGGGGCAGGCGACGGCGCCGCGCACCGCCAGCGCGTCGACCTTGCCGCGCTCCAGGTCGTGTACCCGAACCCGCCAGCCGCGGGCGAGCAGGTTGAGCGCCATGCCCCCGCCCATGTTGCCGATGCCGACGACGCCGACGCTGCGGCCGCCGGGCGGGGAGGGTGGGCACGGATCGTCGGGCACGGGCACGAGTGTAGCGGCCTCGTCCGCTGCGCGGCGACCGCCCCCGGCCCGGCCGCCGTGGGGCTCAGCGGCCGTGCCGCTCGACCAGCAGGAACTTCTGCACCTTCCCGGTCGGCGTGCGCGGCAGCGCGGCGTCGCTGACCACCACGCGCTTGGGCGTCTTGAAGCCCGCCAGCCGCTCGCGACAGAACGCTCGCAGCGCGTCGGCATCGATCGTCGTCCCCGCGGCGGGCACGATCACCGCGGTCACCGCCTCGCCCCACAGCGCGTCCGGCAGCCCGATCACCGCGCAGTCGGCCACGCCCGGGAACGCGAGGATCGCGGCCTCGACCTCGGCGGCGTGCACGTTCTGGCCGCCAGTGATGATCATGTCCTTGACCCGGCCGCTGATGTACAGGTACCCGTCGTCGTCGAGCCGGCCGAGGTCTCCGGTGTGCAGCCAGCCGTCGCGAAAGGTCTCGGCGTTCTTGGCCGGGTTGTCGAAGTAACCGGTGATCGTGCTGGGCGAGCGGCCGCAGATCTCGCCGGTGACGCCGGCCGCAACGACCTGGTTCGACGAGTCGACCACCTTCACCTCGGCGAACAGCACCGGGCGGCCGATCGCATCCGGCCGGGCCGCGCGGTCCTCCGGGGTGCTGAGCACCAGCGCGCCGGTCTCCTGCATCCCGTAGTACTCGTAGAGCGACCGGCACAGCCGCACGATCGTCTGATCGCGCACGGTCGGCGGCAGCATCGAGCCGGCGTAGACCACCGCACGCAGCGAAGAGAGGTCGCGCTCGGGCAGCGTCGCGTCGGCCAGCAGCATCGCGCCCATCGTCGCGACCAGGTTCACGATCGTGACCCGCTCGCGCTCGATCAGTGCCAGGCACTCGGCGGGCGCGAAGTTCATCAGCACGTTCTTCAGCCCGAACATCGTCGCGCCCAGCACCCACGCGAAGCCGACCCGGCCGAACATCGGAAAGACGGTCATCACCACGTCGCGGCGCGACAGGTCGAAGCCGTCCATGAACGGCCCGATCGAGCTGTTGTTGAACTGGGTGAGCACGTACGACTTGGGCAGCCCGGTCGTGCCCGAGGTGAGGTTGAAGTAGTACGGATCGGATTCGTCGAGGTCGACCTGCGGCTCGCGCGGCGACGAGCGTTCGAGCAGCGCCTCGTAGTCCTCGGCCCAGTCGGGCTGCGCCTCGCCGATCGAGATCATCCGCCGCACCCCGGGCAGCGCCTGCGCGGCCTGGAGCGCGACCGGCTTGAAGCGGGCCTCGCAGATCAGCCCGCTGGCGTTCATCGCGCGCATCAGCTCGACCACCTCGGCCGGGGCGAGGCGGTAGTTGAGCGGTATGCCGACGATGCCGGTGCGAGCGAGCGCGAAGTAGATCTCGACCATCTCGGCGCGGTTGGTCGACAGGAACGCGACCACGTCGCCCTTGCCGAAGCCCAGCGACATCAGCCCGTGCGCGAGCCGGTTCGTGCGCTCGTCGGTCTCGCGGTAGCGGAATCGCCGCCCGGTGGCGGTGCAGACGATCGATTCGTGGTCGGGGAAGCGGATCGCTGCGGTGGTCAGCACGTTGCCGACCAGCATCCTGCCCAGAGAGCCGCGGATCATGGGAGTCTCCTGTGGGTGGGGCGGAGGCCGTCCCGCGGCGCGTGCTCGCAGCGGCGCATCGGGGCGACCTCGGCAAGGGTAGCGCGGGGCGGCAGGCCGTGGCCAGGCCGACGCGGCGCGGCGCGTCGTGGCCACGGTTTGGGCGGCTTGCGCAAGCCGCTCGCCTGCGGCCAGTATGCCCGGGGTGCAGTGCGCCGTTCTCCACCGGGACCCCATCCTACGATGCTGATCCAGCTGATCTACGTGAGCAAGGCGGTCGGCCCGCAGACGCCGCAGACCACCGAGGCCATCCTGCGCACTGCGCGCGCGTTCAATGCGGCGAACGACGTCACCGGGGTGCTCTGCGAGGGGCAGGGCGTGTACCTGCAGGCGATCGAAGGCGAGAGTCGGACCGTCACGGCGCTGTACGCCCGGATCGCTGCCGATCCGCGCCACGGCGACCTGACGCTGATCCACTGCGAGAGCATCGCCGAGCGCCGCTATGGCGCCTGGACGATGGCGCGGGTGGATCTCTCCGACGTGGATCCCCAGACCCGCATCGACTGGCCGGCGCTCGACCCGTACTCGGCCCGAGGCCGGCAGGTGATGGCGCGCATCGACGAGCTGCTCGCGCTCGCGCCGGCGGGCGGGCACCCGACGGGCGCGCCCGCCGCCGGGTCCGACCCGCAGCCGCCCGGGGCGTTGCCCGGCACGCGCTGAGCGGCCGTCCGCCCGGCGCCGGCGCGCGCGGCGAGACGAAGCTGCGGCCGTCCCGAAGCAGGACTCGGCATGAAGCGCTGGGGCATGACCGGCGAGCCGTTCGGTACGCCCGCCGACCGGCGCCACTGCGAGACGCTCCTCGGGCCGGTCATCGACACGCTGCGCGCGCTCGCCGAGGATTCATGCGCGATCGAGTGCGTCGTCGGCGTCGACGGCAGCCCGAGCTGCGGGGTCGACCGGACCTGCGTCGGCGACGAGGGCGGCGAGCCCGAGGACCTCGCGAGGAACGGGACCCTGCCGAGCGCCCGACTCACCTTCAGCGTCTGAGCGCGCCGAAGTAGTGCGCGTTGAAGGTGGTGACCCAGGGCGCGGTCGCCTCGACGCCGTTCGGGTGGCGCGGCAGCGCGGTTTCGTGCAACCAGCGCACCAGGTTCGATTCGTCCTGGCGCAGCGTCGTGCGCCAGGACAGCAGCGCGGCGGCCACCGAGGACTTGACGCCCGAGGCCACGAGCGCAGCCGGCAACTTCGCCGGTGGACTCGCGACGCCGATCGTCTCCTTCAGGGAGTCGGCGCTGCCTGCGAACATCGCATACCCGAGGGCGGACTCGAGGTCGCGCGAGCGCTGCCGGCGCTCCACCTCGGCGGCGGCCAGCCCCAGGAACTCGCCGAGCACCCGTGCGCGGTGATAGCCGGGCGGTTCGCCGTTGCGTGCCGACTGCGCCGACAGCCAGTCCATCGGTGAGGTGTTCGCTTGCGGGCCACGCTGCAGCTGGACGATGAACACGCCCGCCTGAGCCGACAGGCCGGTGTCCAGCAGCGCGCCGACGTAGCCGCGCAGCGCTTGGCGACCGCTGCTGCCGCCGCGGCCGGTCTGCAGCAGCGTGTTGTCGATCACGCCGCCGACGTCGGTGGCGATCACCGCCGACAGCGCGGCGAGCAGCTCGCGACGCACCGGGAGCGCGCTGGTGTTGAGTTGGCGGCTCTGCGCGAGGATCGGGCCGGCGGCGGCGACGAACGACGCCTTCTCTCGCGCGTTCGCGCTCTTCGACGCCGCGGCGGCCAGCCGTCGGAACAGCGACGGGTCACCGCGGACCTGCACCACGGTGCTGCCGAAGGCTCCGGTGGTCACCTGGGTGTCGAGCGGCAGCGCGGCGGCGACCATCGCATCGGTCGCAGGCCGGCCGAGCGCCGCGAACGCCGCCTCGACCTCGGCCGCATTGCGCATTCCCGCGAACAGTTCCGCAGTCGCCCGTGCCGTCCCCGGCACGTCGCGGACCGCGTCGTCGGACAGCCGCTTGAGCAGCCCCAGCCGCTGCTCGAAGGTGCCCCGCCTGCCGACCGCCCGGGCGAAGTCGATCATCGTCGCCACCGCGGTCCCCGAGCGGCGCCGCTCGCCGCCGCTGGACGCATGCGCGATCCGATGCAGACTCGCCGGGTCCTGATCCGCGACCAGGTGCTCGAACAGCTGCCGGCGCTGTCTCGCATCGAGCGGGCCCAGGCCGAACATGCCGGGCTGGGCCGATTCGGCGATCCAGCGCTGCAGCATCGAGCCGCGGGGCGACGCGGTGTTGGCGAGGCCGACCACCAACGCCTGCCGCTCGGCGCCCGTCAGTTGCTCGACCGTCCGGCTCAGCGTGGCCAGGTCGCGCCGCCAGACCACGGGACCGCCGAGCGCCCGGGCTGCCTCGGTCCGGGCCTGCGCCACGCGGGCAGGGTCGAACTGTCCCGGTGTGGCGTACAGCAGGGTTCCGATGCCGCCGGTGTCGACCTGCCGTTGCGCCCACTGCCGTACCGCGGCGCGATCGGCGAGGCCCGCCGGCACCCGATAGGTCGAGGTCCGCGAACGAACGACCGCGTGCCCGGAGGCGTGGCGGCCCATCACGAGCTGACCCCGGGAGGTACCGATGAAGTCGCCGGGTCG
>JBIKMO010000350.1:0-4560 GCA_044359175.1 Burkholderiaceae bacterium
GGAGGGCGGCAGACATGCGGGACGGAGCACGAGACCTCGGTCGAGGGTAGCAGGCGTCCGGGTCGGTCTTGATGACAGCCCGGCGACGGATCGGCCGGTCGGTCCGGACACCGTAACCGGGTCGTGCTAGCGTCGTGGCTCGCGGCGGCCGCGGTGCTCGCAGCCGCGCCGCCACACGACCCCGACGTGGAGACACGCCCCGTTCCCCGCCGAATCCTCCCGGTGCTGGTGCTGTCGCAGCTGGCCGGCACCTCGGTGTGGTTCGCCGGCAATGCGGTGCTCGGCGACCTGCAGCGCGACTGGTCGCTGACCCCGGGACAGGTCGGGCTGCTGTTCGCCGCGGTCAACCTCGGGTTCATCGCGGGTACGCTCGCGTACGCGATCGGCTTGGTCGCCGACCGGTTCTCGCCGCGCCTCGTCTTCTTCGTGAGCTGCATGGCGGCGGCGCTGGGCAACGTGCTGCCGGTGGTCGTCGACGGCGGGTTCGTCGCGATGGTCGCGAGCCGTCTCGCGGTCGGCTTCTTCCTCGCCGGGGTCTACCCGGTCGGGATGAAGATCGCCGGCAGTTGGTATCGGCAGGGGCTGGGCAGCGCGCTCGGCTTCCTCGTCGGCGCGCTCGTCGCGGGCACCGCCCTGCCGCACCTGGTGCGCGCGGTCGGCGCCGCGTGGTCGTGGCAGCACGTGCTGTCGGCGGTGTCCGCGATCGCGGCGCTCGGCGGTCTTGCGCTGTTGCGCTGGGTGCCCGACGGCCCGCACCTGAAGCGCGGCGGACGGATCCACCCGAGCGCGCTGCTCGTGATCTGGCGCGACCCGAAGGTCCGCGCATCCGCGCTCGGCTACTTCGGCCACATGTGGGAGCTGTACGCGATGCTGGTGGCGGTGCCGGCGATCATTGCGCTGCACCTGGGGACCGGCCCGACGCCGACGGTCTCGCTGGCGAGCTTCGTCGTGATCGCCGCGGGCGCGGTGGCGTGCGTGCTCGGCGGGCAGGCTGGGCTGCGCGTCGGCGGCGCGCGCGTGGCGGTCGCCCTGCTCGCCGCGAGCGGCGCGTGCTGCGTACTCGCTCCGGTGATGCTGCACGCGCCCGGGTGGCTGTTCTGGCCGTGGCTGTTCCTCTGGGGCGCGACGGTCAGCAGCGACTCGCCGCAGTTCAGCGCCCTCACCGCCACGAACAGCCCGCCGGAGGTGGTGGGCAGCGTGCTGACGCTGGTGAACTGCATCGGTTTCGTGATCAGCGCGGTGACGATCCAGCTGTCCACGATGCTGCTCGCCGCATGGCCGGCGGGCCTGGTGCTCGCGCTGCTCGCGATCGGGCCGGCGCTCGGCGTGGCCGCGATGCGGCGGCTCGTTTGAGTCCGGGCCCGCCGCCGGCCTCCCAGGGGCGGCGCGGACGCACGATACCGAGCGGGGTGGTGCGTGCCGCGCCACGGGTCTAGAACGTGATGACCTTGTCGGCGGCCAGCGTTGCGTTCGCGAGCTCGACCAGCGTGCCGATGCGCACTCCCGGGATCAGCGGCAGCTCGGCGATGCCGCGCGCGAGCGCGCAGGTGCGGCACACGCTGATCTGAACGCCGTGCGACAGCAGGGTGTCGACCAGGTCCTGCAGCCCGCGGGTGGTGCCGTCGACCTGGTTCGGCAGCGCGAGCACGGTCGCATCGGACATCAGGAAGACGCGCAGCTCGGGGCGGTCGACGTCGACGGCCGCGAGCGCGCTCGCGACCCGCAGCGCGGACAGGCAGCGCTCGCTGCCGTACGGCGGAGCGTGGACGATCAGCACGATGTTCTGGGGCATGGCGGCTCCGTGAGAGGGTGAGGGGCGACTGTACGGGTCCGGCGCGGCGCCTGTCGCGTGCTCCGCGTCCGGGCCGATGCGCGCGGGGCGCGCCGCGTCCGCGGGCTACGGCAGTGCCGTGGCTCGCGCGGGTGCCGCGACGCGGCGCGTGCCCGCGCCTATACTCGCGACCGGTGCGATGCGCCGCAGGCGGCGCCGTCGTCCTGCGGCGCGCAGCCGCGAGCTCCGCGGCCCCGCGGCCGCGGCGAACGGCTCCGACGATGGAGGAGAGCGGCATGCTCTGGTGGATCGTGTGCGGTGCGCTGCTGGGCTGGGTGGGAGCGTGGTGGCTGGGCCGCTCGACGCAGCGGCTGCTCACCGAGCCGGTGATCCGGATCGTCGAGCGTCGGGTCGACAATCCGCAGCACACCGCCCGGATCGCCGCGCTCGAGGCGGAGCTCGCCGCGGTCGGGGCGCAGCTCGCCGGGGCCGGAGCCGAGCTCGCCGCGCTGCGCCCCGAGGCCGAATCGGCGCCCGAACTGCGCGCGCGGATCGACGCGCTGCAGTCTGCGCCGCCCAAAGTCATCGAGAAGGTCGTGACCCGCACGGTCGATCGGGTGATCGAGCGTCCGGTCGAGCGCATCGTCGAGCGTATCGTCGAGAAGCCGGTCGAGCGCATCGTCGAGCAGGTCGTGGTCCGCACGGTGCCGGATGCGGCGGCGATCGCCGAACGCGACGCGGCGCTGCGGGCTCAGCGGCTGCGCCTGGAGCACCTGGAGGCGCTCGCCGCGGTGCAGGCGCAGCGGCTCGTCGAGGTGCGCGAGGCGGCGAGAGCCGGCCGGCACGGGTTCGCGGCGGCGGGCGACGCCGACATCGAGATCGTCGAGGGGATCGGACCGAAGATCGCCGAGGTGCTGCGTGCCCGCGGCCTGGGCTCGTTCGGTGCACTCGCGCTGGCCTCGCCCGGGACGCTGCGCGAGATCCTGGACGACACCGGCCCGGCCTACCGGATCGCCGATCCGAGCACCTGGCCCGAGCAGGCCCAGCTCGCCGCCGACGGTCGCTGGGACGAGCTGAGATCGCTTCAGGACACGTTGCGGGCCGGCCGCCGCTGACCGAGACGAGGAGCCCGCGATGACCGCGACGACGTTCGACGAGACCGTCCTGGAGGGCGCACCACGCCGCACCGTCGAGGACGCCTGGCGCACGCTGAACGCCCGCTACGGCATCGGCACCGGGGTGCTGCTGGCCACGCTGCTGCTGCTGTGGGCGCTCGGCTTGGGCCCCGGGTCCGGCGCGCCGGGCGCGCCTTCGCAGGTCGCGAGCACACCCCCGCCCGCGCCGGTCGCGCCCCCGGGCGCCGTGCGCGAGGCACCCGCGGCGGCCGTGGCGGGTGGCACCGCGTCGGGTGGGGCCTCGTCGGGCGCAGACCCGGCGGGCGCGGCTGCGTCGGCTGCGGCCGCGGCGGGTGGCACCGCGGCGGGTCCGGCTCCGGCAGGCGGCGGCACATCGGGCGGCGCCGGACCGCGCCCCGTGCCCGGCGCCCCGGTCGCTCGGCTGTACTTCGAGCCCGATCAGGCGTGGCCCTCCGGCGAGGTCGGGCCGCGACTCGCCCCGGTGCTTGCCCGGCTCCGATCGGAGCCCGACACCAAGGCTCTGGTGAGCGGGTTCCACGATCGGCGCGGATCGCCGCAGCGCAACGCCGCGCTCGCGCAGCGGCGCGCGCAGGCGGTGCGGCGTGCGCTGCTGCGCGAAGGCGTGCCGGCCGAGCGGATCGTGCTCGCCAAGCCGCAGCAGACGCTGGGCAGCGGTGCGGACCGGGAGGCGCGGCGGGTCGAGGTGACGGTCGCGCGCTGACCGGCGCGGCTCAGCAGAAGCGCTGCGCCGCGCGCCGAGCCGCATCGCGGCGGGACGCCTGCAGCGGCGCCATCGCCGAGCGCACGCCGTCGACTACCGCGGCCGGCGCGCGGTCCGGGTGACCGGCATCGAAAGGCGGCGCGGGATCGTATTCGAGCAGCAGCTGGATGCGCCGTGCGGTATCCTCGCCGGCGATCTGCGCGGCGACCGCCAGGCCGAAGTCGATGCCCGCGGTGACGCCGCCGCCGGTGATCCGGTCGCCGTCGACCACCACGCGCTGCGCGACCGGCGTCGCGCCGAACTCCGTCAGCAAGGGCATCGACAGCCAGTGGGTGGTCGCGCGCCGCCCGACCAGCAGGCCCGCCGCACCGAGCACCAGCGCGCCGGTGCATACCGAGGTGATCCAGCGCGCCTGCGCGGCCTGCGCCCGCAGGAACTCGAGCACGGGCACGTCCTCGAGCAGCGCGCCCGTGCCGGGGCCGCCGGGCACGAACAGCAGGTCCGCCGCAGGCGCGTCGGCGAGGGTCGCGTCCGGCACGATGCGCAGGCCGCCGCGGGCCGCGACCGGGGCCCGCTCGCGCGCGACCACGGTCACGGTTGCACCGGGCACCTGCGCGAGCACCTCGTGCGGCCCGGTGAGGTCGAGCTGCGTCATGTCGGGAAAGGCCAGCATCGTGATGCGCATCGGGGGTCTCCACCTCGCAGCGCGATGCTGACATCGGCCGCAGCCGGTGTCGAGGCGCGACGCCCGCGCCGACGCCGCCTCGCGCGCCTCGCCGCCGGCACCGCACGCTGCGCGCGCCGTGCCGAACCCTGCGCTCAGTCGCCCGCGCGGATGCCGTGCTCGCGCACGACCTTCGCCCACTTGGCGGCCTGCTCGTCGATGAACCGCGCGAAGACTTCGGGCGGCGATGCGACGATGTTCATCCCCT
>JBIKMO010000060.1:0-19482 GCA_044359175.1 Burkholderiaceae bacterium
CTGAGCAAATGATCTGACCCCAATTAGGGGGCGGTGCTGGTCTTGGCTGGATGAAATTATGATCTGACCCCGGTTAAAGCGCTTGAGGGGGGTGTTGCGGTGCACTATGCTCGGCCGACGTGTCCTGATCCGGAGCCTCGCATGGCCATGCCGCCCGCCCAGGGTCTGTACGACCCGTCCAACGAGCACGACGCCTGCGGCGTCGGCTTCGTCGCGCACATCAAGGGCGCCAAGAGCCACGACATCGTGCAGAAGGGGCTGCAGATCCTGCTGAACCTGGACCACCGGGGCGCGGTGGGGGCGGACGCACTGTTCGGCGACGGCGCGGGCATCCTGATCCAGATCCCGGACGACCTGTATCGCGGCGAGCTCGCCGCCCGGGGCGTCGCACTGCCGCCGCTGGGCGAGTACGGCGTCGGCATGATCTTCCTGCCCAAGGAGCACGCGTCGCGCCAGGCCTGCGAGCAGGAGCTCGAGCGCAGGGTCCGCGCCGAGGGCCAGCGGGTGCTCGGCTGGCGCGACGTGCCGGTGGACCATGCGATGGAGATGAGCCCCCTGGTGCGTACCTCCGAGCCGGTGATCCGCCAGATCTTCATCGGGCGCGGCCGCGACGTGATGGTGCCCGACGCGCTGGAGCGCAAGCTCTACGTGATCCGCAAGACCGCGAGCCACGCGATCCAGGGCCTGGGGCTGAAGCACGGCAAGGAGTACTTCGTGCCGTCGATGTCCACCCGCACGGTGGTCTACAAGGGCCTGCTGCTCGCCAATCAGGTCGGCCGCTACTACCGCGACCTGCAGGACCCGCGCGTCGTGTCGGCACTCGCGCTGGTCCACCAGCGCTTCTCCACCAACACCTTCCCGGCCTGGGAACTCGCCCACCCGTACCGGATGCTCGCCCACAACGGCGAGATCAACACCGTCAAGGGCAACTACAACTGGATGCGCGCCCGCGAGGGCGTGATGCGCTCGGCCGTCCTCGGCGAGGACCTGGAGAAGCTCTGGCCGCTGATCTACCCCGGCCAGTCCGACACCGCGTGCTTCGACAACTGCCTCGAGCTGCTGGTGATGGCCGGCTATCCGCTCGCCCAGGCGATCATGATGATGATCCCCGAGGCGTGGGAGCAGCACGCGCTGATGGACGAGAACCGCCGCGCGTTCTACGAGTACCACGCGGCGATGATGGAGCCCTGGGACGGTCCGGCCGCGATCGCGTTCACCGACGGCCGCCAGATCGGCGCCACGCTCGATCGCAACGGCCTGCGCCCGGCCCGCTACATCGTCACCGACGACGACCTGGTCGTGATGGCCTCCGAGGCCGGCGTGCTGCCCGAGATCCCCGAGCACAAGATCGTCAAGAAGTGGCGGCTGCAGCCCGGCAAGATGTTCCTGATCGACCTGGAGCAGGGCCGCATCATCGACGACCGCGAGCTGAAAGACCAGCTCGCCGCGAGCAAGCCCTACCGCCAGTGGATCGAGAGGATCCGCGTGAAGCTCGACGAGGTCGACACCTCGGCGTTCGCCTCCGACGCCGGCACGGACGAGTCCTCGGCCGACACCCAGCGCCCGCTCGCCGCGGTGCCGCTGCTCGATCGGCAGCAGGCCTTCGGCTACACGCAGGAGGACCTGAAGTTCCTGATGGCGCCGATGGCCCGAGACGGCGAGGAGGCGGTCGGCAGCATGGGCAACGACTCGCCGCTCGCGGTGCTGTCGGACAAGAACAAGCCCCTGTACGGCTACTTCAAGCAGCTGTTCGCGCAGGTCACCAACCCGCCGATCGACCCGATCCGCGAGCAACTGGTGATGTCGCTGGTGTCGTTCATCGGCCCCAAGCCGAACCTGCTCGACATCAACAACATCAACCCGCCGCTGCGCCTGGAGGTCGGCCAGCCGATCCTGTCCGAGAAGGACATGGACCGCATCCGGCACATCGGCCGCTACACCGACGGCAAGTTCCGCAGCTACGAGCTCGACGTCTGCTACCCGGTGGCCTGGGGCCACGAGGGCATCGAGGCGCGGCTCGCGTCGCTGTGCGCGAACGCGGTCGACGCGGTCCGATCGGGCTACGACGTGCTGATCGTGTCCGATCGGCGCGTCGACCGCGACCATGTCGCGATTCCCGCGCTGCTCGCCACCAGCGCGATCCACCAGCACCTGATCGATCGCGGGCTGCGCACCTCGACCGGGCTGGTGGTGGAGACCGGCTCGGCGCGCGAGGTGCACCACTTCGCGCTGCTCGCGGGCTACGGGGCCGAGGCGATCCACCCGTACCTCGCGATGCAGACGATCGCCGCGATCCACGCCGGCCTGGGCCCCGACCTGTCGGCCGACAAGGCGGTGAAGAACTACGTGAAGGCGATCGGCAAGGGCCTGCAGAAGATCATGTCGAAGATGGGCATCTCCACGTACATGTCGTACACGGGGGCGCAGATCTTCGAGGCGGTCGGCCTGAACCGCGACCTGGTCGATCGCTACTTCACCGGCACCGCGTCCAACGTCGGCGGCATCGGCATCTTCGAGGTGTCGGAGGAGGCGCTGCGGATGCACCGTGCGGCCTTCGGCGGCGACCCGGTGCTCGCCGGCATGCTCGACGCGGGCGGCGAGTACGCGTTGCGCACGCGCGGCGAGGAGCACATGTGGACGCCGGATGCGATCGCCAAGCTGCAGCACAGCACGAAGGCGAACAACTTCCAGACGTACAAGGAGTACGCGCAGCTCATCAACGACCAGTCGCGCCGCCACATGACGCTGCGCGGCCTGTTCGAGTTCCGCGTCGACCCCGCGCGCGCGATCCCGATCGACGAGGTCGAGCCGGCGGCCGAGATCGTCCGGCGCTTCTCCACCGGCGCGATGTCGCTCGGCAGCATCTCCACCGAGGCGCATGCGACGCTCGCGGTCGCGATGAACCGCATCGGCGGCAAGTCCAACACCGGCGAGGGCGGCGAGGACGAGCTGCGCTACCAGAACGAGCTGCGGGGCATCCCCGTGAAGGCCGGCGACACGCTCGCGTCGCTGCTCGGCGCCTCCAGCGTCGAGGCCGACATCCCGCTGAAGGCGGGCGACTCGCTGCGCTCGCGCATCAAGCAGGTGGCCTCGGGGCGCTTCGGCGTCACCGCCGAATACCTCGCGAGCGCCGACCAGATCCAGATCAAGATGGCCCAGGGCGCCAAGCCCGGCGAGGGCGGGCAGCTGCCCGGCCACAAGGTGTCCGAGTACATCGCGAAGCTGCGCTTCTCGGTGCCGGGCGTGGGCCTGATCTCGCCGCCGCCGCACCATGACATCTACAGCATCGAGGACCTCGCGCAGCTGATCCACGATCTGAAGAACTGCAACCCGCGGGCATCGATCTCGGTGAAGCTGGTGTCCGAGGTGGGCGTGGGCACGGTGGCCGCGGGCGTGGCCAAGGCCAAGGCCGACCACATCACGATCGCCGGCCACGACGGCGGCACCGGCGCGAGCCCGTGGTCGTCGATCAAGCACGCCGGCACGCCCTGGGAGCTGGGGCTGGCCGAGACGCAGCAGACGCTGGTGCTGAACCGGCTGCGCGGGCGCGTGCGCATCCAGGCCGACGGTCAGATGAAGACCGGCCGCGACGTGGTGATCGGCGCCATCCTGGGCGCCGACGAGTTCGGCTTCGCGACCGCGCCGCTGGTGGTCGAGGGCTGCATCATGATGCGCAAGTGCCACCTGAACACCTGCCCGGTGGGGGTGGCCACGCAGGACCCGGTGCTGCGCCGCAAGTTCGCGGGCAAGCCCGAGTACGTCGTCAACTATTTTTTCTTCGTCGCGGAGGAGGCGCGCGCGCTGATGGCGCAGCTCGGCATCCGCCGCTTCGACGAGCTGATCGGCGCGACGCACCTGCTCGACACGAAGGCCGGAATCACGCACTGGAAGGCGCGCGGGCTGGACTTCTCGCGCATCTTCCACGCACCCGCGATGCCGTCGGACGTCGCCCGCTTCCAGGTCGAGTCGCAGGACCACGGGCTGGCGCGCGCACTCGACCACCAGCTGATCGAGAAGGCGGCCGACGCGCTCGAGCGCGGCGAGAAAGCGAGCTTCATCCTGCCGATCCGCAACGTGAACCGCACGGTGGGCGCGATGCTGTCGGGCGAGGTCGCACGCCGTCACACGCACGCCGGCCTGCCCGACGACACGATCCACATCCAGTTCAACGGCACCGCCGGCCAGAGCTTCGGCGCGTTCCTCGCGCGCGGCATCACGCTCGACCTGGTGGGCGAGGCCAACGACTACGTCGGCAAGGGCCTGTCGGGCGGGCGCGTGATCGTGCGCTGCGCGAACGACTTCCGCGGCTTCGGCCCCGAGCACATCATCGTCGGCAACACCGTGCTGTACGGCGCGATCGAGGGCGAGGCGTACTTCAACGGCGTGGCCGGCGAGCGCTTCGCGGTGCGCAACTCGGGCGCCGCCGCGGTGGTCGAGGGCACCGGGGACCACGGCTGCGAGTACATGACCGGCGGCACGGTGGTGGTCCTCGGTGGTACCGGGCGCAACTTCGCGGCCGGCATGTCCGGCGGCATCGCCTACGTGTGGGACGCCGACGGCGACTTCGCGCGCCGCTGCAACACCGCGATGGTGACGCTCGAGCCGGTGCTGGCCGCGCGCGATCAGCTCGCGAAGGTGCCGCAGGCCGTGTGGCACGCGGTGCGCCGCGGCGCCGAGGGCGAGCCCGACGAGACGATCCTGCGCCGGCTGGTCGAGGCGCACTTCCGCCACACGGGCAGCTTCCGCGCCAAGGAGCTCCTCGCCGACTGGGCGAACGAGCGTGGCCGCTTCGTGAAGGTGTTCCCCAACGAGTACCGCCGGGCGCTGGGCGAGATCGCCGCTGCGCGCGCCGGCGCCGCCGCCCGCCAGGCGGCCTGAGCCGCGGCACGAGGACGAGTCAGAGAGATGGGCAAGGTCACCGGATTCCTCGAGTACCCGCGGCTCGCCGAGGCGAGCGAGCCACCGGCGGCGCGGCTGCGGCACTGGCACGAGTTCGTCGTGCGGCTGGACGACGCGGCGGCCTCGAAGCAGGGCGCGCGCTGCATGGACTGCGGCATTCCGTTCTGCCAGAGCGGCTGCCCGGTCAACAACATCATCCCCGACTGGAACGACCTGGTGTACCGGCAGGACTGGCGCCAGGCCCTGGACGTCCTGCACAGCACCAACAACTTCCCCGAATTCACCGGCCGCGTCTGCCCGGCGCCGTGCGAAGCCGCGTGCACGCTGAACATCAACAGCGACCCGGTGGGCATCAAGTCGATCGAGCACGCGATCATCGACAAGGGCTGGGAGGAGGGCTGGGTGGTGCCTCGGCCGCCGGCTGCGAAGACCGGCAAACGCGTCGCGGTCGTCGGCTCCGGGCCCGCGGGCCTGGCCTGCGCGCAGCAGCTCGCCCGTGCCGGCCACGACGTCACCGTCTACGAGAAGAACGACCGCATCGGCGGGCTGCTGCGCTACGGCATCCCGGACTTCAAGATGGAGAAGTCGCACATCGACCGGCGCGTCGAGCAGATGCAAGCCGAGGGCGTGACCTTCGTGACCGGTACCCACGTCGGCACTGCCCCCCCGCCGTCGCCCCAGGTGACCAACCTGGCCAGCCGCACCCTGTCGCCGGACGCGCTGCTCGCGCAGTACGACGCGGTGGTGCTCACCGGTGGCGCCGAGCAGCCGCGCGACCTGCCGGTTCCAGGGCGCGACCTGAAGGGCATCCACTTCGCGATGGAGTTCCTGCCGCAGCAGAACCGCACGGTGGCCGGCGACCTGATCGAGAACCAGATCAAGGCCACGGGACGGCACGTGGTCGTGATCGGCGGTGGCGACACGGGCAGCGACTGCGTGGGCACGAGCAACCGCCACGGGGCCGCGAGCGTCACGCAGTTCGAGCTGATGCCGCAGCCGCCCGAGCACGAGAACAAGGCGCTCACCTGGCCGTACTGGCCGACGAAGATGCGCACCTCCTCGAGCCACGAGGAGGGCTGCGAGCGCGACTGGGCGATCACCACGAAGGCGTTCCGCGGCGACGACCAGGGCCGCGTTCGCGCGCTGGTGACCGCGCGGGTCGAGTGGCGGCGCGACGAGGCCACCGGGCAGCAGCGCATGGTCGAGGTGCCGGGCAGCGAGCAGGAGGTGCCGGCCGAGCTGGTGCTGTTCGCGATGGGGTTCGTGTCGCCCGCGGCCGGGCTGCTCGAGGCCTTCGGCGTGGAGAAGGACACCCGCGGCAACGCGCGGGCCCCGACCGACGGCGAGCGCAGCTACCGCACGAACGTCTCGAAGGTATTCGCCGCGGGCGACACGCGCCGCGGCCAGTCGCTCGTGGTGTGGGCGATCCGCGAGGGCCGGCAGGCGGCGCACGCGGTCGATGCGTTCCTGATGGGGGCGAGCGAGCTGCCGCGCTGAGCGGCGCCGCCGGGCGGTGGTGAGACCTCCGCGGGGTCCGTCAGCCCCGCACCACCCTCCCGCCCAGCCGCGTGTCGATCAGCGCCTCGGCCTCGCGAACGATCCGCGAGACCAATTCTGCGCAGGTCGGCACGTCATGGCGATGCGCTCCTGGATCCGCGGGTGGATCGGGCTCGCCGCGGTGCGCATCGCCGAACTGCTCGGCGAGTCGGGTCTTCAGCACGGCGCACGCCACGCGGCCGGGGATGCCCGGGAGCCTACCCGAGGCGGCGAGGCGCCGTCATGCGGATCGAGGTCGGTGCGGGCCGGGCTGCACCGCGCCGCCGCCCGCGATGCCGGGCGACCGGGCCTGATCCGCCAGCACGAGGACCGCGTCCGCGAAGCGTTGCGGCACTTCCTGCGGCATGTTGTGTCCGACACCGGGAATCACCTCGTGGGTGCGCGGCCCGACGAACCGGTGGGCGTGCGCGGCCGCGTTCGACGGCGGGCGCACGCCGTCGTCCGCGCCGTCGAAGGTGAGCGTCGGCACCGTGATCGGCGGCTGTGCGGCCAGCCGTCGCTCGACCTCCGCGACCGCGGGGTCGCCCGGAACCAGGCCGAAGCGATGCCGGTACGAGTGGATCACCACGTCGACGAAGTCCGGGTTGTCGAAGGCCGCGGCGCTGCGCTCGAAGGTGGCGTCGTCGAAGCGCCAGGTGGGCGACCAGGTGCGCCACAGCAGCCGGCACAGCGCGCGCCGGTCGCGTGCGAGGCCGGCGCGGCCGCGCTCCGAGTGGAAGTAGTACTGGTACCAGAGGCTGCGTTCGTTCTCGGGCGTGTCCGGCACCATCGCCCGCGCGATGTCCTGGAGGTTGTACGCGTTGAAGGACAGCAGCCCGGCGCAGCGCCGCGGCCACAGCGCCGCGACCACGCAGGCGGCGCGCCCGCCCCAGTCGTAGCCCGCGAGCACCGCGCGCTCCACCGCGAGTGCGTCCATCAGCGCGAGCAGATCCGCGCCGAGTGCCGCCTGCTCGCCCGAGCGCGGCACGGCCGCGTCGACGAACCGCGTGGGCCCGAAGCCGCGCAGGTACGGCACCACGGTGCGGCAGCCGTGCGCGACCAGCCGGGGCACCACCTCGGCGTACGCGTGGACGTCGTACGGGAAGCCGTGCATCAGGAACACGGGCGGGCCGTCGGCCGGTCCGGCGACGTGGCAGGCGACGTCGAGCACGCCGGCCCGCACGACGTGCAGCGGGCCGAGCGAGGGGTGCGGTTCGGTCGGGGTCATGGCGGCGTGGCGGCGGCGCGGTCGCGAGGGGCGGGCGGGCCGCGATGATCGCCGCGCGGCGGGCCGGCCTGCAAGTCGCGGGTCGGCGGCGGCGTCGCCGCGCGCCGTCGAGCGCCGCCTCCGGCGCGTCGCCGACGCGTGCCGCCGCGCGCCTACGACGTCGGTGAGATTGCGCTCTGGCCGCCCGTGGCGGAGCATCGGCGCCCATCCGGTACGGCGCGGGAGAACGGCGATGGCTCACTTCCAGAAGAACGGCCGCAACGTGCACGGCGAGGTGATCGCTGTGCCCGCGGGCGCGGTCTACGAGATCGGCGTCTGGGGTCCGCTGGACACCTACGTCAGGCCGCCGCGCGAGCTCGACGTCGTCGCGTCGCCCGCGGTCGCCGGCGTGCGCGTGGAGCGCGCGGGCATGCTGGCCGGCCAGAACGTGCGCGTCTGGAAGGTCTCGGGGCTGAAGTCCGGCAGCGTCACGCTGGTCGCGAAGAACGGCGCGGGCGCGGTATGGACGCAGGTGACGCTCGCCGTCGGCCCGTCGGGCGGCGCGGGTGCGTCGCAGTGGACGGTGACGCGCGCATCGCTCACCGACAAGAACGGCGTCGTGCAGGCGAAGTACCCGCCGTCGCCCGCGATCGTCGCGCTGATCTCGCTGATGAACCAGGGCAGCGGCGGCGTGCTGAAGGCCGGGATCGGCCTGCTCGAGTCGGCCGGGCGCTCGGGCTCGCTGTACGAGCACACCGGCGGCGTGGCGCTCGACATCTTCCGCAACAAGGTCACTGCGTCGCAGCGCGCCCAGGCCCACAACCTGATCCGCTTCTTCGTGCGCAACCGGGCTGCGCTCGGCTGGCGCAACATGTTCTACGAGAACTGGGGCTTCGCGCAGAGTGGGCCGCAGGGGCCGGCGGCGAACCACAACGACCACATCCACATCGACTGGATGGACTTCTCCACGCTGAAGTTCGAGGGCGCCAACCGGCTCGACCGGTCGAAGTGGACCGAGCTGACCTGGCCGGAGGCGGCACGGGTCGGCACCGCGATCGACACGCCGTCGAACGTCTCGCAGGTGCGGGCCGCGTGGAACGACACCGCGAGCCCGCTGCTCGAGGACGCGGACATCGCGCGTCTGTACACGGGCGGCTGACCCGCCACGCCGCGCGGCCGCAGCCCGCCCGCCGCCCGGTCAGCTCCGCAGCCGCGCCGGCAGCACGAACCACAGCAGCACGGCGGCGGCGACGCCGAACCCCGCCAGCCGAAGCGCGCCGCGCCAGCCGGCGTTCGCGGCCCGAAGCACCCGCGCCTCGGTCACCCAGACGGTCTCGCACGCGCCGTTACCCTGGTCGTCGCGGCGGGTGCTGGTGCCGCGGCGGAACTGCCTGCCGGTGTCGTGCGCGTACTCGGCCAGCCAGCCGCGGATCTCGACCTGGTCGCCCGGCCGCACGCCCCGCAGCAGCCGGGCGATGCGCGGATCGTCGGTCAGCAGGTGATTGTTCGAGATCGCCTGCGGGTCGAAACGCCGCCAGGCCTGCGGGCTGCGCGGCGCCGCGTTGCAGGTGAAGGTGTCGCTCCAGTAGACCAGCTCGCGGTAGAGCCCGCCGGCGAGGTTGTCGCCCCAGACCACGCACAGGTCGGCCACGTTCAGGTGGTCCTTCCACCAGTCGCGGTGGACCACGTCCCACCAGGCCGAGGTGTCGTGGCGGCTGACCACCAGGCCGCGCAGCTCGTACCGGTACCGCGGGGTGACCGTGTAGCGCACGTCGGCCACCTTGACCTCGAAGGGGCGCCGGTCGGTCGGCAGCTGCGCGGGTTCGGCGCGGATCGCGTCCAGCACGCGCTCCGGGCCGGGCAGCCGGTCGCGGTGCCACAGGCCACCGGCGATCGTGGCCAGGCTCGCGGCGAGCAGGAGTCCGTTCAGGGCGTGGAGCATGGCGTGGGCGGCGGGGGCGGCCGTCACGGTATCGACGCGGGCGCCGACGTCGCCGCCCGCGCGGACCGGCGGTCCGGCCGGGCGGGCGGGTGGTGAGGCGGGTGGTGAGGCGGGTGAGGCGGGTGAGGCGGGTGAGGCGGGTGAGGCGGGTGAGGCGGGTGAGGCGGGTGAGGCTGGTGAGGCGCTGGGCGGTCCGGCGGGTGGCCGCGGACCGCCGACGCGCGCGGCGCCGTGCCTTGGCGGTATGCTCGCGGCCTTGCGGCCACCGCCCAGGATCGCGCCCGTGTCCGAACGACTCGTCCTCACCATCGTCTGCCCCGACCGCGTGGGCATCGTCGCCGCAGTCGCCTCGGCGCTCGCCGACAGCGAGGCCTTCATCATCGAGTCGTCGCACTACGGCGACGAGGACACGGGCCTGTTCTTCATGCGCACGCTGTTCCGTCCGACCGGCGAGCGCTTCCGCACGCGGGACGACTTCTCCACGGCGCTCGCGCCGGTGGTCAAGCGCTTCGACATGCGGCTCGAGCTGCACCGCGCGGACGTGCCGATGCGCACCGTGCTCGCGGTGTCGAAGCACGGGCACTGCTTGAACCATCTGCTGCACCAGTGGCAGGCGGGCGAGCTGCCGATCGACGTGGCCGCGGTGGTGTCGAACCACGACGACCTGCGGCGTGTCGTCGAGTGGTACGGCATCGCGTTCCACCACCTGCCGATCGAGGGCGGCGACAAGCGCGCTCAGGAGCTGCGCGTGCTGGAGCGCATCGCCGACGCGGGCGCCGAGCTCACCGTGCTCGCGCGCTACATGCAGGTGCTCACCGACGACGCGTGCCGCACGCTCGCCGGCCGCTGCATCAACATCCACCACTCGTTCCTGCCGAGCTTCAAGGGCGCGCGCCCCTACCACCAGGCGCACCAGCGCGGCGTGAAGCTCGTGGGCGCCACCGCCCACTACGTGACCGCCGACCTGGACGAGGGCCCGATCATCGAGCAGGACACGGTCCGCGTGTGGCACGGGCTGTCGGGCGACGAGTTCGTGCAGCTCGGCAAGGACGTGGAGAACCGGGTGCTCGCGCGCGCGGTGCGATGGCATGCCGAACGGCGCGTGCTGATGAACGGCCACCGTACGGTGGTGTTCTCGCACGCGGCCTGACCGCGCCGCCTGGCCGCCCGGGCGATGGGCGGCGCGTGGCTGACCGCGCTCGGCTGCCGCGCGGACAGAGCGGCCTGCCGCACCGGCGGGCGGCCGTGGGCCTGAGCCCGGACGCACTCACCGGGGCGCTGAACGGCCTCGCGCGGGGGGCGGACGGGTCAGGCCTCCCCGGATCGTCGCGTGGCGCCGCCCGCGTGCCGCCGCACGAACGCCGCCACCGCGTCGATCACCGCGTCCGGCCGGTCGCGGTGCGGCGCGTGCCCGCAGCGCTCCAGCTCGAGCAGCTCGGTGCCGGGCACCCGCGCCGCGATGCCGCGGATCTGCGCCATCGTGCCGTACTCGTCGTCGGCGCCCTGGATCGCGAGCAGCGGGCAGCGGATCGCGGCGAGCTCGTCCTCGATCGACCAGGCGCGGAAGGCCGGATCCAGCCACGCGTCGTTCCAGCCGAAGAACGCCGAGTCGGGGTCGTCGTGCCAGCGCGCGAGCCGTGCGCGCAGGTCGGTGTCGCGGTACGCGTCGCGTGCGCGCGCGATCGACGCCACCGACACGTCCTCCACCCGGATGTGCGGCGCCATCACCACCGCCCCCGCCACCGCGTCCGTGAATCGCGCCGCGTGCAGCAGGGCGATCGAGCCGCCGTCGCTGTGCCCCAGGAGCCACGGCGGCTCGCACGACGCGTCGACGCCCAGCGCCGCGAGCAGCGCGGGCAGCACCGCGTGCGCCTGCCGGTGCATGAAGTCCGGCGCCCAGCGCTCGCCGGGCGCGCGCGGTGTCGAGCGGCCGTAGCCGGGGCGCGACCACACCAGGCCGCGCGTGCCCGCGGCGGCGCACAGCCGATCGGGGAAGTCGCGCCACATCGCGGCCGAGCCCAGCCCCTCGTGAAGGAACACCACGAGCGGCGCGTGCCGCGGACCATCGACGCATCGGTGCTCGATGCGCAGCGTGCGCCCGTCGGCGTGCAGGTCGACGAACGCGGGGGTCATCTCCGGCCTTCCGCGGTCCGCGCGGGTCGTGCGCGCCCCGACCGTCGGCTCAACCGCGCGCCGCCTCGGCGTCCCGCAGCCTGAAGCGCTGGATCTTGCCGGTGGCGGTCTTCGGCAGCTCGGCGACGAACTCGATACGGCGCGGGTACTTGTACGGCGCGAGCCGGTCCTTCACGAACGCCTTCAGCGCGTCTTCGGTCGCCGCGCCGCCCGGCTTGAGCACGACGAAGGCCTTGGTCTTGGTCAGGCCTTCGGCGTCCGGCACGCCGATCACCGCAGCCTCGAGCACCGCCGGGTGCTGCACCAGCGTGGCCTCGACCTCGAACGGGCTCACGTAGATGCCCGACACCTTGAGCATGTCGTCGCTTCGGCCGCCGTAGGTGTAGCTGCCGTCGTCCGCGTTGCGAACGTACTTGTCGCCGCTCTTCGTCCAGTCGCCCTGGAAGGTCTCGCGCGACTTCGCGCGGTTGCCCCAGTACATCATCGCGGCCGACGGGCCACAGATGTACAGGTCGCCCGGTTCGCCGTCGGGCACCGGGCCGCCATCGTCGCCGCGCAGCGCGATCTCGTAGCCGGGCACCGGCCAGCCGGTGGCGCCGTAGCGCACGCGGTCGGGCCGATTCGACAGGAAGATGTGCAGCATCTCGGTGGAGCCGATGCCGTCGACGATCGGCACGCCGAAGTGCCGCTGGAAGCGCTCGCCCAGGTCCGCGGGCAGCGCTTCGCCGGCCGACGACACCAGCCGCAGCGCCACCGCGTCGCGCGCGGGCAGCCCCGGGTGCGCGAGCATGCCGGCGAAGCCGGTCGGCGCGCCGTAGAACACCGTGGGCCGCAGCCCCGCCACGCCACCGGTCCAGCGCCGGAACGTAGCCTCGGGGGTCGGCCGCTCGGGCATCAGCAGCGTGGTGGCGCCCACGCTCATCGGGAAGGTCAGCGCATTGCCCAGGCCGTAGGCGAAGAACAGCTTCGCCGCCGAGAAGCACACGTCGTCCTCGCGCAGGCCGAGCACGCCGCGGCCGTAGAGCTCGGCGGTCCAGTAGGGGTTGGCGTGCGAGTGGACCGTCCCCTTGGGCCGCCCGGTGGAGCCCGACGAATACAGCCAGAACGCCGGGTCGTCGGCGCCGGTCGCCGCGCAGCGAGGCGCCGGCGCGTGCGTGGCCACGAAGGTCTCGAAGTCCACCTCGGACGGCTGCGGCGGCGCGATCGGGCGCGACACCACCACCGTGTGCACCTCGTGGTCGCTGCGCGCCATCGCTGCGGTGAGCGCGGGCAGCAGCGCGCCCGAGACCAGCGCCGCCTGCGCGCGCGAGTGCTCGAGCATGTACGCGTAGTCGTCGGCGGTGAGCAGCGTGTTGACCGCCACCGGCACCACGCCGGCGTGGATCGCGCCGAGGAAGGCCACCGGCCAGTCGGTGGTGTCCTGCATCAGCAGCAGCACGCGCTCCTCGCGACGCAGCCCGAGGGCGCGCAGACCCGTGGCCATCCGCCGCACGCGCTGCTCGAGCTCACCGTAGGAGATCGCACCCGCGTCGTCCACGAACGCGATCCGTGCCGGGCGGCCTGCATTGCGATCCAACAGGTGCTGCGCGACGTTGAACCGCGCGGGCGGGGGCGGGACGGGGGTGGACTCGGACATGGCGGCGGTCTCCGGTGGCGGCAGGCCGGGTCTCGGCCGCCGGCGGGCGACGCCTTGCCGGGCGGCGGCGCCTGCAGTATCGTGCGTGGATGCACTGTAGACAGGTCGGTACGTGATGTCAAGCACTATATTGCCTGTTTCCGGCGGGCTGCCGGACGGGTCGGCACGGCCCGAGCCGGATCGATCCGACCCGGACGACCGTCACCCGTTTTTGATCGGGCTGGGCGAGCGGGTGCGGGCGCTGCGCGCGCGGCGCGGCATGACCCGCAAGGCGCTGTCGGCCGCCGCCGACGTGTCCGAGCGCCATCTGGCCAACCTCGAGTACGGCGTGGGCAACGCGTCGGTGCTGGTGCTGCTGCAGGTGGCGGACGCGCTGAAGTGCCCGCTCGCCGAGCTGCTCGGCGACGTCACCACCCGCTCGCCCGAGTGGCTGATGATCCGCGAGCAGCTCGAGGGCTGCGACGAAACGACGCTGCGGCGCGTGCGCGAGTCGATCGGCCGGGTGCTCGGTGCCGGCGGCGAGTCGGGCCGCGATGGTGCGGTGCGCAGCCACCGGATCGCGCTGATCGGGCTTCGCGGCGCCGGCAAGTCGACCCTCGGGCGGATGCTCGCGGAGGACCTCGGCTTTCCGTTCGTCGAGCTGTCGCGCCGGATCGAGCAGCTCGCCGGCTGCTCGATCAGCGAGATCCAGGCGCTGTACGGCCAGAGCGGCTACCGTCGCCACGAACGCCGCGCGCTCGAGGATGCGATCCGGACCTTGCCCGAGGCGGTGATCGCGACCCCCGGCGGGATGGTGGCCGACCCGGCGACCTTCTCGCTGCTGCTGGCCGACTGCACGACCGTGTGGCTGCAGGCCTCGGCCGAGGACCACATGCGGCGGGTGGCCGCGCAGGGTGACCTGCGCCCGATGGCCGGCAACGCCGAGGCGATGCAGGATCTGCGCAACATCCTGGACGGCCGGGCTCCGTTCTACTCGAAGGCCGAGCTGCGGCTGGACACCAGCGCGCAGCCGCTGGGCGAGACCTTCGAGCGCCTGCGCACGATCGTGCGTACGGCGCTCGCGCTCGGACCGCCGACATCCGTCGGCGAATGATGCAACAAAATGCTTGACACCCGCTCAATAGTGCAACATCATGCGTCCATGAGCGCAGTGAGCTGCACTGCGCTGCCACCTCAGGAGCGGTGATGAGCGAGACACAGCGAGTCGACTATCAGACGGATCCCACCCGGTACCGCCACTGGAAGCTGTCGTTCGACGGGTCGATCGCCACGCTAGCGGCGGACTTCGACGAGAACGCGGGGTTGCGTCCGGGCTACAAGCTCAAGCTGAACAGCTACGACCTGGGCGTGGACATCGAGCTGCACGATGCGCTGAACCGCATCCGCTTCGAGCACCCGGAGGTGCGCACGGTCGTGCTCACCAGCCTGAAGGACAAGGTGTTCTGCTCGGGGGCGAACATCTTCATGCTCGGCACCTCGAGTCACGGCTGGAAGGTGAACTTCTGCAAGTTCACCAACGAGACCCGCAACGGCATCGAGGACTCGTCGCGCCACGATGGGCTGAAGTTCGTCGCCGCGGTCAACGGGGCCTGCGCCGGCGGCGGCTACGAGCTCGCGCTCGCCTGCGACGAGATCATCCTCGTGGACGACCGCTCCAGTGCGGTGAGCCTGCCCGAGGTGCCGCTGCTCGGCGTGCTGCCGGGCACCGGGGGGCTGACCCGCGTCACCGACAAGCGCCGCGTCCGTCACGACCTGGCCGACGTGTTCTGCACGACCACCGAAGGCGTGCGTGGCCAGAAGGCGAAGGACTGGCGGTTGGTGGACGCGATCGCCAAGCCCGCGGCTTTCGCGCAGGCGGTGCGCGCGCGGGCGCTGGAGCTCGCCGCCGGCAGCGACCGGCCGACCGACGCGAAGCCGGTGGCGCTCGTGCCGCTCGAGCGCACCATCGAGCCCGACCGGCTGGTCTACCGGCACGTGAGCGTCGACATCGACCGCGCGCGGCGCGTCGCCACCTTCACGGTGAAGGCACCCGCGGGCACGCAGCCGGCCACGATCGATGCGATCGAGGCGCAGGGCGCCGACTGGTATCCGCTCGCGATGGCGCGCGAGCTCGACGATGCGATCCTGTCGATGCGCACCAACGAGCTCGACATCGGCGTGTGGCTGATGAAGACCGAGGGCGACCCGGCCGCGGTGCTCGCGATGGATGCGACGCTGGCGGCCCTCGCCGGCCACTGGCGGGTGCGCGCCACGCTCGGCCTGCTGCGCCGCACGCTCGCGCGCCTCGACGTGTCCTCGCGCAGCCTGTTCGCGCTGATCGAACCCGGTTCGGCCTTCGCCGGTACGCTGCTCGAACTCGCGCTCGCCTGCGACCGCAGCTACATGCTGGCGCTGCCTGACGAGCCCGCGCGTGCGCCGCGCATCGCGGCGTCCGAGGCCAACTTCGGGCTGTTCCCGATGGTCACCGGGCAGACCCGCCTGCAGCGCCGCTTCTACGACGAGGCGGCGCCGCTGGAGGCGGTGCGTGCGAAGCTCGGCGAGCCGCTGGGCGCCGAGGCGGCGTTCGCGCTCGGCCTGGTCACCAGCGCCCCCGACGACATCGACTGGGCCGACGAGACCCGGATCGCGCTCGAGGAGCGCGTCTCGATGAGCCCGGACGCGCTGACCGGCCTTGAGGCGAACCTGCGCTTCAACGGCCCCGAGAACATGCTGACCCGCGTGTTCGGCCGGCTCACCGCCTGGCAGAACTGGATCTTCCAGCGCCCCAACGCCGTCGGCGACAAGGGCGCCCTCAAGGTGTACGGCAAGGGCGACCGTGCGGCCTTCGACTGGAACCGCGTCTGACCTCATCCCACCGGAGCGAACGAACATGGCCTCGATCGACTACAGCCAGAAGATCCCCAACAACGTGAACCTCGCCGAGGACCGCACGCTTCAGCGCGCGCTCGAGCAGTGGCAGCCGAACTACCTGCAGTGGTGGGACGAGATGGGCCCGGACGGCTCGCACGGTTTCGACGTGTACCTGCGCACCGCGACCAGCGTCGACCCCGAGGGCTGGGCGCAGTTCGGTCACGTGAAGATGCCCGACTACCGCTGGGGCATCTTCCTGAATCCGGCCGAGAAGGACCGTCGGATCCACTTCGGCGACCACCTCGGCGAGGCGGTCTGGCAGGACGTGCCGGGCGAGTACCGCGCGAACCTGCGCCGGATCATCGTCACGCAGGGCGACACCGAGCCGGCGTCGGTCGAGCAGCAGCGTCATCTGGGCCTCACCTGCCCGAGCCAGTACGACCTGCGCAACCTGTTCCAGGTCAACGTCGAGGAAGGCCGTCACCTGTGGGCGATGGTCTACCTGCTGCACAAGTACTTCGGCCGCGACGGCCGAGAGGAAGGCGAGGCGCTGCTCGAGCGGCGCAGCGGCCAGCAGGACAATCCCCGGATCCTGCAGGCGTTCAACGAACAGACGCCCGACTGGCTGTCGTTCTTCATGTTCACCTACTTCACCGACCGCGACGGCAAGTTCCAGCTGTGCGCACTCGCCGAGTCGTCGTTCGACCCGCTCGCGCGCACCACGAAGTTCATGCTGACCGAGGAGGCGCACCACATGTTCGTGGGCGAGAGCGGCGTCTCCCGGGTGATCCAGCGCACCTGTCAGGTGATGAACCAGCTGCGGACCGACGACCCGACGAAGCTGCGCGAGGCGGGCGTGATCGACCTGCCGACGATCCAGCGCTACCTGAACTTCCACTTCAGCGTGACCATCGACCTGTTCGGGGCGGACGAGTCGAGCAACGCCGCCACGTTCTACAGCACCGGCCTGAAGGGGCGCTACGAGGAGGGCAAGCGCACCGACGACCACCAGCTGCGCGGGCAGAGCTACCGCGTGCTCAACGTGCGCGACGGCGCGCTGGTCGAGAAGGAGGTGCCGATGCTCAACGCACTCAACGAAGTGCTGCGCGACGACTACATCCGCGACAGCGTGGCCGGCATCGGCCGCTGGAACCGGGTGATCGAGAAGGCCGGCATCCCGTTCCGGCTGCAGGCGCCGCACAAGGCGTTCCACCGCAACATCGGCGCGCTGTCGGGCATCAAGGTGTCGCCCGACGGCCGCGTGATCGGCGAGACGCAGTGGAACGCCCAGGTCGACGGCTGGCTGCCGACCGCAGAAGACCGCGCGTTCGTCGCGAGCCTGATGGGCCGCGTCACCGAGCCCGGCCGGTTCGCGAACTGGATCGCGCCGCCGGCGATCGGCATCAACCGGCAGCCGGTGGACTTCGAGTACATCCGATTCAACTGAGATGAACGCATCCGAGGTCGTGCTGATCCGGCAGCACCTGATCGATCCGGAGATCTGCATCCGCTGCAACACCTGCGAGGCGACCTGCCCGGTGGGCGCGATCACTCACGACTCGCGCAACTACGTGGTCGATGCGGACAAGTGCAACCTGTGCATGGCCTGCGTGCCGCCGTGCCCGACCGGCAGCATCGACAACTGGCGGACCGTGCCGCGGGCGAAGGCGTACGGCGTCGACGAGCAGCTGGGCTGGGACGAGTTGCCCGCGGAGCTCGGCCCCGAGCAGCTCGCCGAGGCGGGCGCGGACGCCGCCGCGCTCGCCGAGGTGACTCCCGCGGCGCCCGCGCCCGACCCGAGCGGCGAGACCGCGTTCCGCGCCGCCGCCTGGGGCGCGACGCTGCCGCCGTGGTCGGCCGCGCACGCGTACACCAACCTGTACGGCCCGAAGTCCGCGACGAGGTCGGTGCAGGCCACCGTCACCGGCAACGTCCGCGTGACCGCGGTCGGGCGCGAGTACGACACGCACCACGTGGTGCTCGACTTCGGCGCGATGCCGTTCCCGGTGCTCGAGGGGCAGTCGATCGGCATCGTGCCGCCCGGGTTGGACGCGGACGGCCGGCCGCACCACCCGCGCCAGTACAGCGTTGCCAGCCCGCGCAACGGCGAGCGACCGGGGTACAACAACCTGTCGCTGACGGTCAAGCGCGTGCTCGAGGACCACCAGGGCCGGCCGGTGCGCGGCGTCGCGAGCAACTACCTGTGCGACCTGAACGTCGGCGACCGGGTCGAGGTGATCGGTCCGTTCGGTGCGAGCTTCCTGATGCCGAACCATCCGCGCAGCCACATCGTGATGATCTGCACCGGCACCGGCAGCGCACCGATGCGCGCGATGACCGAGTGGCGGCGCCGGCTGCGCGCCTCGGGCAAGTTCGAGGGCGGCAAGCTGATGCTGTTCTTCGGCGCGCGCACGCAGGAGGAGCTGCCGTACTTCGGGCCGCTTCAGAACCTGCCCAAGGACTTCATCGACATCAACTTCGCGTTCTCGCGCACCCCCGGTGCACCCAAGACCTACGTGCAGGATGCGATGCGCGCGCGCGCCGCCGACCTCGGCAAGCTGCTCGCCGACCCGAACGCGCACTTCTACGTCTGCGGGCTGAAGGCGATGGAGGAGGGCGTCGTGCTGGCGCTGCGCGACGTCGCGCAGCAGGCCGGGATGGACTGGGAGACCGTGGGTGCGGCGCTGGGGCGCGAGGGGCGGCTGCACCTGGAGACGTACTAGCGCGCGGGGTGGCCCGCCGGGTTCAGAACCGGAAGGTCACGGCCAGGGTCGGCCCCTTCGGCGTCAGGCGGCGGAACACCTCGCGTCGGTCGTCCTGCAGGCTCAGGTGCCGCCACGCGAACAGCGCCGCGCCCCACGAGAACGCGCAGCTCGCTGCGGCGAACACCTGTCAGGTGAGCTGCGACGAGCCTGTCCCGACGTCCAGGGAGTACGGCAGCGGGCGGTGCGCATCGAAGCCTACGAGCGCAGGCGTCTGGAGCGGTTGTGCAGCACCATCATCCGGCCCGCGCTGTCGGACGAGTGCATCCAGGTCGACGCGGCAGGGCAGGTGCAGCTCGAGCTGAATGCGCGGTGGCGAGACGGCACGACGCATCGGGTGATGAGTCCGCTGGAGCTCATGCAGCGGCTGGCGGCGCGGGTGCCGCGGCCGCGGCTGCACCTGATCCGGTACCACGGGGTGCTGGCGCCCCACGCGAAGCTGCGGGCGCGGGGGGTGCCGCAGGGGCCCGAGGTGGCGGGATCGGCGAGCGCGGCCGCAGCCGCTGCACGCCAGGCC
>JBIKMO010000061.1:0-19474 GCA_044359175.1 Burkholderiaceae bacterium
CAGGAACGCGTCGGCCCGCGGCGTCTCGTAGCCGGGCGGCGCGGTCACCGACACCACCTCGAATCGTGACACCGACACCGGCTCGCCAGGCGCCGAGCCGTACGGCAGCACGAGCTTGAGCCGCTGGCCGCGCTGCGATTGGACGCTCGGGTCGCCGAGCAGCACCTCGGCGCCGGCGGTCGCCGGCAGCCCTGCGAACGCCAGCAGCGCAACGGGGAGCAGGCAGCTGCGGACGGCGGGACAGGTCATCGCGGGGCCCTCGGGGTTGGCGCGCCGGGCGCGCGCCGCATCGACACGACCGACCTTAGAGCCGGTGCAATCGCGCCTGCCACCGTAGCCCGTCCGCCGGCTGCCGGCAACCCGCCGAACGGACACCCGCCGAACGGATACACTCGGCCCCGGAGCGGGTCGGATGGTCGCCGCGGCAGCGATGCCGCGGAGGAAGGTCCGGACTCCGGAGGGCAGGGTGCTGGCTAACGGCCAGGCGCAGCAAGCGGGTACTCACCTACCCGCCCAAGGCGACGGACAGTGGCACAGAGAACAGACCGCCCAAGCGGCCGCGAGGCCGACGGCAAGGGTGAAACGGTGGGGTAAGAGCCCACCGCGCTCCCGGCGACGGGAGCGGCACGCCAAACCCCACCCGGAGCAACACCGCATAGGCACGCGCGCGGCCCCGGCCGCACAGGGCGCCCCCCCGAGCGTGCGGGTAGGTGGCTCGAGCCCGCGGGCAACCGCGGGCCCAGACGAATGACCGTCACGCCGGGCGACCGGCGCACAGAATCCGGCCTACAGACCCGCTCCGCTCCCCCCCGCGAACCGCGGGGTCCCGCGCACGGCAACGGATACCGCCCCGGGCACTGGATATCCGACCAGTCTGGCTGCATCGGCTAAGTGCTTGTCCCGATTGAGGAAAAAGGGTCGTGACTTGACCCGACCCGACCTTTTCCCTATAGTGGTAAGAAGTGGTGGAAAGTAGCAGTTAAGTGGGAGTAAGTGGCGAGATCGTCGGGGATGGGTCGCGGTGACGGATCGGACGAGGTGGGGGGCGTGATCCAGGGCAGGACCGAGCTGTCGCTCGATGCCAAGGGCCGTCTGTCGGTCCCGGCGCGGTATCGCGACATGCTCGGCCGGCTCTGCGAGGGGCGGCTGACGATCACCGCCCATCCGCACGGCTGCCTGCTGGTGTTCCCGCGTCCGGCGTGGGAGGCGTTTCGCGACGGGCAGGTGCTGGCGGCGGGCACCAGCAGCGACACGCGCCGCTTCTACATCGGCAATGCGATGGACGTCGAACTCGACGGTGCGGGGCGCGTGCTGGTCGCCCCCGAACTGAGGGCGCTGGCCGGGATCGAGAAGGAAACCATTCTGCTGGGCACCGGGCCGCGCTTCGAGCTGTGGGACGCGGCGACGCTCAAGGCGCGCGAGGACGCGGCCCGCAGGAATGCGCTGATCGAGGACATGTAGCCCGGGCGGGGTGGTTGGCTGAAGAGCGCGAAGCGGGGGCGCACCGGCCGGTGATGCTGGCGGCGTGCGTGGACGGGCTGGCGATCCGGCCCGACGGCACGTACGTCGACGGCACCTTCGGCCGGGGCGGGCACGCGGCGGCGATCCTGGCGCGGCTGGGTCCCGCGGGGCGTCTGATCGCGATCGATCGGGATCCGGAGGCGGTGGCCGCCGGACGGGAGTGGAAGGATGGCCGGTTCGACATCGTGCAGTCCCGCTTCTCGGACATGGGTCGCGTGCTCGATGCGCGCGGGCTCACCCGGGTCGACGGCGTGCTGCTCGATCTCGGCGTGTCCTCGCCGCAGCTCGACGATCCGGCCCGCGGCTTCAGCTTCCGGTTCGACGGGCCGCTGGACATGCGGATGGACCCCGGGCAGGGCGTGTCGGCGCGGCAGTGGCTGCTCGAGGCGTCCGAGGACGACATCGCGGAGGTGCTGAGGGACTATGGGCAAGAACGGTTTGCTGTTCCGATTGCAAAGGCGATTGCGGCTCGCCGCAGGGACGCCGGCGGCGGCGCGCTCCTCGGCACCCGGGAGCTTGCCGGTCTCGTGGCGGGCGTCGTCCGTCGCCGCCAGAAGCGGCCGGAGGTGGGCAAGGACCCGGCCACCCGCACCTTTCAGGCTCTACGGATTCACCTCAATCAAGAGCTTGAGGAACTCGCGCTCGTCCTCGATCGGGTAGTCGACCGCCTCGCGGCAGGCGGCCGGCTGGTCATCCTCGCGTTCCACTCAATCGAAGATCGGATGGTCAAGCAGTTCATCGCGCGCGAATCGGGCCGCCACGCGCGCAGGGACCCGGTCACCGGGGCCCCGGTCCCGGACGCGCCCCCTCGGCTGCGCGCGATCGCGCGCCGGCTGCCGGACGCGGCCGAGATCGCCGCCAACCCGCGCGCGCGCTCCGCGGTACTGCGCATCGCCGAGAGGGTCTGAGCGGTGATCAAGGTCAACGCCGTGCTGCTGGTCGTGTTGCTCACCTGCGCGCTGCTTCTGGTCACGTCGCAGCACCGCGCGCGCAAGGTGTTCATCGACCTCGAGCGTGCGCAGGCGATGGCGCGCAAGCACGAGGTCGAGTGGAACCAGCTCCAGCTCGAACAGACGCAGCTCGCCAAGCACGCCCGGGTCGACGCCGCCGCTCGCCGCGAACTGCGGATGCAGCCGATCACCCCCGATCGCACGCTGTACGTCCAGCCGCCGCGGTCGTCGCCGGCGGCCGCGGACGTGCGCACCGGCGCCACGGCGGCGCTCGCCTCGCGGGAGCCGCGCTGATGGCGCGCCCGGTCCGTCTCGCGCGCAACGCGCTGCTGGTCACCAAGCTGCCCGCGTGGCGCTCGCGCTTTCTGCTCGGGCTGGTCGCCGCCGCCTTCGTCGCGCTCGCGATGCGAGCGTTCTGGCTGCAGGCGATGTCGAACGACTACCTGCAGCGCCAGGGCGCCGTGCGCTACGAGCGCACGCTGGAGATCCCCGCCAACCGCGGCAAGATCGTCGACCGCGGCGGCGTCGTGCTCGCCACCAGCCTGCCGGCCAAGGCGATCTGGGCGGATCCGGACGATGTCCAGGCTTCGCCGGCCAAGCTCGCCGCGCTCGCGAAGCTGCTGCAGATGGACCCGCGCGAGCTCGACCGCCGGCTCGCCGAGGAGCGGAACTACGTGTACCTGCGTCGGCAGGTGGATGCGGAGGTCGCCGCGAGGGTCGCTGCGCTGCAGATCCCGGGGATCCACCAGCGCAACGAGTTCAAGCGCCACTACCCGCACGGCGAGTCGATCGCGCACGTGGTCGGGTTCACGAACGTCGAGGACGTCGGCCAGGAGGGCTTCGAGCTGTCGCAGCAGCATCGGCTGGCCGGCAGGCCCGGCAGCCGGCGGGTGATCCGCGACAACCTGGGTCGCGTGATCGAGCAGGTGGGCTCGGGCCGCGAGCCCCAGGACGGGCAGGACCTCGCGCTGTCGCTGGACACGCGGGTGCAGTTCCTCGCGGCCAACGCGCTGCGCGACGCGATCCGCGAGCACCGCGCGAAGGCCGGTGCGGCGGTCGTGATCGACGTGCAGACCGGCGAGGTGCTGGCGCTGACCAACTGGCCCACCTACGACCCGAACAACCGCCTGCAGCTCACCGGCGCGCAGCTGCGCAACCGCGCGATCACCGACACCTACGAGCCCGGCTCGACGATGAAGCCGTTTCCGCTCGCGTTCGCGCTGGACGCGGGCAAGGTGCGACCGGCGACGATGATCGACACCTCGCCCGGCAAGCTGACGATCGGCGGGGCGACGATCGGCGATGCGCATCGCTACGGCCTGCTGAGCGTCGAGCAGGTGCTGCAGAAGTCGTCGAACGTCGGTACGGTGAAGATCGCCCGCGAGCTCGCGCCGCAGCAGATGTGGGAGGGCTTCACCGCGCTCGGCTTCGGCCAGACCCCCCGGCTCGGGTTCCCGGGCGCGCAGTCCGGCCGCGTGCGGCCCTGGAAGACCTGGAAGCCGATCGAGCACGCGACCATGTCGTACGGCCATGGCATCTCGGTGTCGCTGATCCAGATCGCACGCGCGTACTCGGTGTTCGCGCGCGACGGCGAGCTGATCCCGCTCACGCTGTTGCGGGCCGAATCGCCGGCGGTCGGCGTGCCGGTGATCACGCCCGAGAGCGCGCGCGCGGTGCGCCGGATGCTCGAGATGGCGGCCGGTCCGCAGGGCACGGCACCGCTCGCGCAGATCCCCGGCTACCGCGTCGGCGGCAAGACCGGCACCGCGCACAAGCAGGAGGGCGGTGTCTACCTGAACCGATACATCGCGTCGTTCGTCGGGTTCGCGCCGGTCTCCAACCCGAGGGTGATCGTCGCGGTGATGGTCGACGAGCCGTCGGCCGGCAAGTACTACGGCGGCCAGGTGGCGGCGCCGGTGTTCGCACGGATCGCCGGCGAGACGCTGCGGGCGCTGCGCGTGCCGCCGGACGCGCCGTTCAACACCTTGATCCTGCCGGCCGAGCCGGTGCGGGAGAGCCTGTGATGATCGGCGGCGCGCAGTCCGCCGCCGAGGTCGCGCGCTGGCTGCGCGGGGTGCTGCCCGCGGGCGCGGCGCTGGTCGCCGACAGTCGCCGGATCGCCCCCGGGGACGCGTTCTTCGCCTACCCGGGCGAGCGTACCGACGGTCGTACCCACGTCGGGCATGCCCTCGCGCGCGGCGCGGCCGCGGTCGTCGTCGAGGCCGGCGGCGGACTCGACGCGATCGTGGCGCCGCACCGAGCGATCGCCGGGCTGAGGGCGCTCGCCGGACCGATCGCAGACGCGTTCCACGACCAGCCCACCGCGCGCATGCAGGTGGTCGCGGTCACCGGCACCAACGGCAAGACCAGCTGCAGCCAGTGGATCGCGCAGGGCCTGCTCGCCGCGGGCCGCCGCGCCGCGGTGATCGGCACGCTCGGCGCCGCGGTGCTCGGCGAGCGGGGTGGCGCCGATCCGGGCGACCCGGGCCTGACGACGCCGGACGCACTCACGCTGCAGGCGCTGTTCGCGCGGTTCGCCGCCGAAGGCGTGGACGCGGCGGCGATCGAGGCCTCGTCGATCGGGTTGCATCAGCACCGGCTCGACGGAACGAGGATCGCGGTGGCGGTGTTCACCAACCTGACGCGCGACCACCTCGATTACCACGGCACGATGGTCGCGTATGCGCACGCGAAGGCGCGGCTGTTCGGCTGGCCCGGGCTGCGCGCGGTGGTGGTCAACCTGGACGACCCCAGTCATGCGACCATGCTCGCGCCGGTTGCGCCCGGGGTCGAGCGCATCGGCGTGCGCATCGCCGACGGCGGCGACGCCGCGGCGCAACCGTCGGCCGCCGGCCACGTCGACCGCGAGCTGGTGGCGGTCGCGGTCGTCTGCGGCGCACGCGGCATGCGCATCGAGCTCGACGGCGACTGGGGCGCGGCGACCGTGGACACGCCACTCCTCGGCCGGTTCAACGCGTCGAACCTGCTCGCGGTCGGCGCCGCGTGGCTCGCGCTCGGCATGCCGTTCGCCGAGGCCTGCGACCGGCTCGCGCGCCTCGCGCCGGTGCCCGGGCGGCTGCAGCCCGTGGGCACCGGCGACGGCGTGCCGCTCGCGGTGGTGGACTACGCGCACACGCCCGATGCGCTCGCCGGCGCACTCGACGCGCTGCGGCCGGTCGCGCGGGCGCGCCGCGGCGCGCTGTGGTGCGTGTTCGGCGCCGGCGGCGAGCGCGACCCCGGCAAGCGGCCGCTGATGGGCGAGGTCGCGCAGCGCGGCGCCGACCGCGTGGTGCTGACCAGTGACAATCCCCGCGGCGAGCCGCCCGAGGCCATTCTCGATGCGATCCAGCTCGGGCTCGCCGCAGCGCCGACGCTGCGCGATGCCGATCGCGCCCGGGCGATCGCCGAGGCGCTGACGCGCGCCGCGGCCGAGGACGTGGTGCTGATCGCGGGCAAGGGTCACGAGCCCTACCAGGAGATCAGCGGCCGACGCCATCCGTTCGACGACGCCGAGCATGCCGAGCGCGCGCTCGCCCGGCGCCGCAGCCCGGAGGCCGCCGGTGCTTGACCTGCGCCAGGCCTACGGCTTCCTGTCGACCGCGCGGCTGATCGCGGCCGATCCGGGCGACCCCCCGGTCGCACTCGCCGGCGTGTCGACCGACACGCGAACCCTGCGTGCGGGCGAGCTCTTCGTCGCGCTGCGCGGCGAGCTGCATGACGCCCACGACCACCTCGGGCGCGCGCTCGCCGCAGGCGCCGCCGCGCTGCTGGTCGAGCGCTGGACGCCGCAGTGCACGCCGCCCGCGCTGCTCGTGCCGGACTCGCGCCGCGCGCTCGGCGAGATTGCCGCGGGCTGGCGCCGACGCTTCGCGCTGCCCGTGATCGCGGTGGCCGGCAGCAACGGCAAGACCACGGTCAAGGAGATGGTCGCCGCGATCCTCGCCGCGTGGGTGGGTGCCGACGCGCGTCTGGCGACCCGCGGCAACCTGAACAACGACGTCGGGGTGCCGCTGTCGGTGCTGGGGCTGCGCGCGGGGCATCGCGCGGCGGTGTTCGAGCTCGGCATGAACCGGCCGGGCGAGATCGCGTGGCTCGCGTCGATCGCGCGGCCCACGGTCGCGCTGGTCAACAACGCGCAGCGCGAACACCAGGAGTTCATGCACACGGTGGCAGCGACCGCGCACGAGAACGGCGAGGCGATCGCCGCGCTGCCGCCCGAGGGGGTCGCGGTGTTCCCCGGCGACGATGCGCAGCATGCGCCGATCTGGCGCGCGCTCGCCGGCGCGCGCCGCACGCTGCGCTTCGGTCTGTCGACCGAGTGCGCGGTCCACGCGTCGCTCGACGCGCGGCCCGACGGGTTCGACGCGTGGCTGGACGGCACCAGCGTGCGGATCGCCCTCGCGATCGACGGCGCGCACAACGTGCGCAATGCGCTGGCCGCGGCCGCGTGCGGTCTCGCGGCCGGTGCCCCGGCCGAGGCGATCGTGCGCGGTCTCGAGGCGTTCCGGCCGGCCGCCGGCCGGATGCGGCGGCTCGCCTGCGCCGGCGGCGCGACGCTGTTCGACGACAGCTACAACGCGAATCCGGATTCGGTGCGGGCGGCGATCGACGTGCTCGCCGCGCGGCCGTCGCCCAAGGTGCTGGTGCTCGGCGACATGGCCGAGGTCGGTCGCGACGGACCGCGTTTTCACGCCGAGGTGGGTGACTACGCGCGCGACCGCGGCATCGATCTGCTGATCACCTTCGGGCCGGCGAGCCGCGAGGCGGCGCGTGCCTTCGGCGCCGGCGCCGAGCCGTTCGATGCGATCGAGCCGCTGCTCGAGCGCGTCCGCGGTGTGGACGCACCGGGTACCAGCGTGCTGGTCAAGGGTTCGCGTTCGATGCGCACCGAGCGCGTCGTCCAGGCCCTGGCCGGCGCCACCGTCGGCGCCGGGGGTCACTGATGCTGCTCGAACTCGCCCAGTGGCTCGCGAAGGACTACCGGGTCTTGACGGTCTTCAACTACATCACGCTGCGCGCGGTCCTCGCGACGATGACCGCGCTCCTGGTCGGTCTGATCGCAGGCCCGTGGGTGATCCGAAAGCTCGCGCAGATGAAGATCGGGCAGGCCGTTCGCAGCGACGGTCCGCAGACCCATCTGACCAAGTCGGGCACGCCGACGATGGGCGGCGCGCTGATCCTGATCGGCATCGCGATCGCCACGCTGCTGTGGGCCGATCTGTCCAACCGCTTCGTGTGGGCGGTGCTGATCGTGACCGTCGGTTTCGGCGCGATCGGCTGGATCGACGATTACCGCAAGGTCGTGCACCGCGACCCCAAGGGCATGTCCGCGCGCGACAAGTTCTTCTGGCAGTCGCTGATCGGCCTGATCGCGGCGGTCTACCTCGCCTTCGCCGTGCCGGCGGCCTCCAACGAGCAGGCGATCCAGCTGGTGGTCGAGTGGTTCGCGAGCGGTTTCGAGATGAGCCTGCCGCCGCGCGCCGATCTGATCGTGCCGTTCTTCAAGACCGTGTCGTATCCGCTCGGGGTGTTCGGCTTCATCGTGCTGAGCTTCCTGGTGATCGTGGGCACCAGCAACGCGGTGAACCTCACCGACGGCGCCGACGGCCTGGCGATCATGCCCGCGGTGCTGGTGGGTTCGGCACTCGGCGTGTTCGCCTACGTGACCGGCAACGCGGTGTTCGCGCGCTACCTGCTGATCCCGTTCGTGCCCGGCGCCGGCGAGCTGGTCGTCTTCTGCGGGGCGATCGCGGGTGCGGGGCTCGCGTTCCTGTGGTTCAACGCCTATCCGGCCCAGGTCTTCATGGGCGACGTCGGTGCGCTCGCCCTCGGTGGCGCGCTCGGCACGGTCGCGGTGATCGTGCGCCAGGAGATCGTGCTGTTCATCATGGGCGGCGTGTTCGTCGCCGAGACGGTCTCGGTGATGATGCAGGTGGCGTACTTCAAGTACACGAAGCGGCGCTACGGCGTGGGTCGGCGCATCTTCCGGATGGCGCCGCTTCACCACCATTTCGAGGTCGGCGGCGTGAAGGAGTCGCAGGTGGTCGTGCGGTTCTGGATCGTCACGATGATGCTGGTGCTGGTCGGGCTGTCCACGCTGAAGCTGCGGTGAGCCGATGATCGATCCGGATACGCCCGCCCCGGCCGTGCCGCCGCAGCCGCCCGGCGCCGATGCGACCGACCGCGCCGCGGGCGGCGCGGATCGGTCCGACCTGGCCGAGGGCACCGCGGTTCCGTCCGACGCGGATTCGGTGGCCGCGGCGATGCTCGCCCGCGAGCGGCAGCGGCTGGAGCGGCGCGAACGCGAACGGGCGCTCGCGCTGGCCGAGGCGACCGAACGGGCTCGGCTCGCGGGGCGGCGCGTGCTGGTTGTCGGCCTGGGCGACTCGGGCCTCGCGATCGCCCGCTGGTGCGCGCACCAGGGCGCGCACGTGACGGTCGCAGACAGCCGCGAGGCGCCGCCCCGGCTGCAGACGCTGCGCGAGGCGTGCCCGCAGGCGGTCTTCGCCGGTGGCGGTCTCGCGCCGGCGCTGCTGCCGGGACACGACCTGGTCGGCTGGAGCCAGGGGTTGTCGCCGTCGAGCGGCGAGGCCGCGCCACTGCACGCGGCCGCGCTCGCCGCCGGCGTGCCGGTGTGGGGCGAACTCGAGTTCTTCGCGCGCGAGTTCGAGCGCCGGCGGGCGTCCGGTGACGATGCGCGGCTGGTGGCGATCACCGGTACGAACGGCAAGACCACCACGACGCGGCTGGTCGGTCACCTGTGCCGCCAGGCCGGGCTGACGGTGGCGGTGGCCGGCAACATCGGCCCGCCGGCGCTCGATGCGCTGCGCGACGCACTCGAGCGCGACGAGCGTCCGCAGGTCTGGGTGCTCGAGGTCGCGAGCTACCAGCTCGCGCTGTCCGACTCGTTCCGCCCCGACGCCGCCACGCTGCTGAACCTGACGCAGGACCACCTCGACTGGCACGGCACGATGGCCGACTACCTGCAGGCCAAGCAGCGGATCTACGCGCCGGGCGCGGTCTGCGTGGTCAACCGCGACGACCCGTTGTCACGGCCCGGCGCGACCCTGCCGCGGCCGGCGTCCGCCGAGCCGACGCCGCAGCCGACGAACCGTGCCGAGCGCGCCGAGCGTCGCGCCGCCGAGCGCGCGGCGCGGGTGGCGAGTGCGGCCGACGCGGCCCGTGTGGTGGTGAGCTTCGGGCTGGACGCGCCGTCGACCGCACCCGGCTACGGCATCGTGCGCGACGGCGGGATCGCATGGCTCGCCGAGGCGCTCGACGACGAGGCGCCGGCCGGCCGGCGCCGGCGCGAGGCGACCGCCGACCCACGCGTGCGTCGGCTGATGCCCGCCGACGCGATGCGTATCCGCGGCGCGCACAACCACGCGAACGCACTCGCCGCGCTCGCGCTCGCCCGCGCGGTCGGCGTGCCGATGGCCGCGATGCTGCACGGGCTGCGGGACTTCCGGGGCGAGCCTCACCGCTGCGAGCAGGTCGCCGTGCTCGGCGAGGTCGAGTGGTACGACGACAGCAAGGGTACGAACGTCGGCGCGACCGCCGCGGCGCTCGCCGGACTGGGACGACCCGCGGTGCTGATCGCCGGCGGCGACGGCAAGGGCCAGGACTTCTCGCCGCTCGCCGCGCCGGTCACGGCCCACGCCGTGGCGGTGCTGCTGATCGGGCGCGACGCGCCGCGGCTGCGGGTCGCGCTCGCGCACACCGGCGTGCCGATCGAGGACTGCGCGAGCCTCGAGGATGCGGTCGATCGCGCCCGCGCGCTCGCGCAGCCAGGCCAGGCGGTGCTGATGTCCCCCGCGTGCGCGAGCTGGGACATGTTCCGCAACTACGCCCATCGTGCGCAGGTCTTCGTCGACTCGGTGCGGCGGCTTGCCGAACGGGAGGGGCAGCCGTGCTGAGCTTGCCGCTGCCGCGGATGCGCGCGCGCACTCCCCGGCCCGTGCTGGTGCGGGAGTTCGACCTGCCGCTGCTGTCGGCGGCAGTGGTGCTGCTGCTGTTCGGGATGGTGATGGTCTATTCGGCCTCGATCGCGCTGCCCGACTCGTCGCGTTTCGCGTCGCTGCGCACCACGCACCACCTGACGCGGCACGCGTTCGCGATGACCGTCGGCCTCGGCTGCGGGCTGCTCGCGTTCGCGATCCCGCTGCAGCGCTGGCAGAAGGCCGCGCCCTGGCTGTTCGGCTTCGGGCTGGTGCTGCTGGTGATCGTGCTGGTGCCGGGTATCGGCAAGATGGTGCTCGGTGCGCGGCGGTGGATTCCGCTCGGACCGGTGAGCCTGCAGCCCTCGGAGCTGATGAAGCTGTTCGTGATCCTGTACGCGGCCGACTACGCGGTGCGCAAGCAGGACTGGATGCACGAGTTCCGCAAGGGCTTCGCGCCGATGGCCGTGGTGATGATGCTGATCGGCCTGCTGCTGCTGCTCGAGCCCGACCTGGGTGCATTCATGGTGATCGCGGCGATCGCGATGGGGCTGCTGTTCCTGGGCGGCGTCAGCGTTCGTCTGTTCGCCGGGCTGTCGGCGACGATGGTGCTCACGTTCCTCGCGCTGATCTGGGCGTCGCCGTGGCGGCGCGAACGGATCTTCGCGTACCTCGATCCCTTCGACGAGAAGAACGCGCTCGGCAAGGGCTACCAGCTGTCGCATTCGCTGATCGCGTTCGGGCGCGGCGAATGGTTCGGCGTCGGGCTCGGCGCCAGCGTCGAGAAGTGGCACTACCTGCCCGAGGCGCACACCGACTTCCTGCTCGCGGTGATCGGCGAGGAACTCGGCCTGGTGGGCGTGCTGACCGTGATCGTGCTGTTCTTCTGGATCGTGCGCCGCTGCTTCGAGATCGGCCGCCAGGCGATCGCGCTCGAGCGATTCTTCGCCGGGCTGGTCGCCCAAGGGATCGGGCTGTGGATCGGCATCCAGGCGTTCATCAACATGGGCGTCAACCTCGGGCTGCTGCCCACCAAGGGGCTGACGCTGCCGCTGATGAGCTACGGGGGCACCGGCATCCTGGTCAACTGCCTGGCGATCGCGATCGTGCTGCGCATCGACTTCGAGACCCGCCGGATGATGCGCGGAGGCGGCGGATGAGCCGGACCATCGTCATCATGGCCGGCGGCACCGGCGGCCACGTGTTCCCGGGGCTCGCGGTGGCCGCAGCGATGCGCGCGCGCGCCTGGGACGTGGTGTGGCTCGGCCATCCCGAAGGCATGGAGTCGCGGCTCGTGCCGAAGCACGGCATCCCGATGAAGCCGGTGCGCTTCGGCGGGCTGCGCGGCAAGGGGCTGGTCACCGCGCTGCTGCTGCCGCTGAACCTGCTGCGCGCGTTCGCACAGTCGATCGCCGCACTCAGGGCGGTGCGCCCGTCGGTGGTGCTGGGCATGGGCGGCTACGTCGCGTTCCCCGGCGGGATGATGGCGGTGCTGCTCGGTGCGCCGCTGGTCGTGCACGAGCAGAACTCGATCGCCGGTCTGACCAACACGGTGCTCGCCCGGATCGCCGACCGGGTGCTGGTCGCGTTCCCCGATGCGCTGGCCGGAGCGCAGTGGACCGGCAACCCGGTGCGCGCCGAGGTCGCGGGCGTCGCCGAGCCGTCCGGGCGTTACGCGGCGCGCGACGGGCCGCTGCAGCTGCTGGTGGTCGGCGGCAGCCTGGGCGCGCGGGCTCTGAACGAGGCGGTGCCCCGCGCGCTCGCGCTGCTGCCCGCCGCACAGCGGCCGCAGGTGCTGCACCAGAGCGGCGCGAACCAGCTGCAGGCGCTGCGCGACGCCTACGGGCAGGCCGGCGTCGAGGCCCGCACGGTCGAGTTCATCGACGACATGGCCGCGGCCTACGCGGCGGCCGACCTCGTGATCTGCCGCGCCGGCGCGATGACGGTCGCCGAGGTCGCGTGCGTCGGCGTGGCCAGCCTGTTGGTGCCGTACCCGCACGCGGTCGACGATCATCAGACCACCAACGCGCGCTTCCTCGCCGATCGCGATGCCGCGCTGCTCGTGCCCCAGGCCGAGCTCACCCCCGAGCGGCTCGCTGCCACGCTGCAGTCGCTCGACCGGCCGCGGTTGACCGACATCGCGACCCGCGCGCGCGCGCTCGCCCGTCCCGACGCCACCGCGCTCGTCGCCGACGCGTGCGAGGCGGTCGCCCGACCCGCGAAGACGCCATGAAGCACAAGGTCAAGCACATCCACTTCGTCGGCATCGGCGGCGCCGGCATGAGCGGCATCGCCGAGGTGCTGCTGAACCTCGGCTACCGGATCAGCGGTTCGGATACCGCGCAGAACGCCGCGACGCGGCGCCTCACCGAGCTCGGCGCACAGGTCTTCCGCGGCCACGACCCCGCGAACGCCGTCGGCGCAGACTGCGTGGTCACCTCCACGGCCGTACGCAGCGACAACCCCGAGGTCACGGCGGCACGCGCGCGTCGCGTGCCGGTCGTGCCCCGGGCGCTGATGCTTGCCGAGCTGATGAAGCTCAAGCAAGGGGTGGCGATCGCCGGCACCCACGGCAAGACCACCACCACCAGCCTGGTCGCCTCGATCCTCGCGGCCGGCGGCCTGGACCCGACCTTCGTGATCGGTGGCCGGCTCGAGAGCGCGGGCGCCAACGCGCGGCTGGGTACCGGCGAGTACATCGTCGTCGAGGCCGACGAATCGGACGGTTCGTTCCTGAACCTCGCGCCGATGATCGCGGTGATCACCAACATCGACGCCGACCACATGGAGACCTACGGGCACGACTTCGCCCGGCTGCGTCAGACGTTCGTCGACTTCACCCAGAGGCTGCCGTTCTACGGCGCGGCGGTGCTGTGCGTCGACGATCCCCAGGTGCGCAGCATCCTGCCGATCGTCTCCAAGCCGGTGATCACCTACGGCTTCGCGGCCGACGCCCAGTTCCGGGCGCTCGACGCCCGGCCCGACGGGACCCGGATGCGGTTCACCCTCGCCCGCGTCAACGGCAACACGCGCGCGCCGCTCGACCTGGTGCTCAACCTGCCGGGCCTGCACAACGTGCAGAACGCGCTCGCCGCGATCGCGGTGGCCGACGAGCTCGGCGTGTCCGACGATGCGATCGTCGGCGCGCTGGCCGCGTTCCGGGGGGTCGGGCGACGCTTCCAGCGCTGGGGCGAGCTGCCGGTGCCGGCCGCGCGTGGCGGGGGCCGGTTCACGCTGGTCGACGACTACGGTCATCACCCGGCCGAGATGGCCGCCACCATCGCCGCGGCCCGCGGCGCGTTCCCGGGTCGGCGGCTGGTCCTCGCGTTCCAGCCGCACCGCTACACGCGGACCCGCGATCTGTTCGAGGACTTCGTGAAGGTGCTCTCGAGCGTGGACGCGCTGCTGCTGGCCGAGGTCTATGCGGCCGGCGAGTCGCCGATCGTCGCGGCGGACGGCCGCACGCTCGCGCGCGCGGTGCGCGTGGTCGGCAAGGTCGAGCCGGTGTTCGTCGAGGACGTCGGCACGATGCCCGAGGCGATCCTGGATGCGGTGCGCGACGGCGACGTCGTGGTGACGATGGGCGCGGGCTCGATCGGCGGCGTGCCGGCCCGAACGAAGGAGAGGGCCGATGTCTGATCACGGCAAGGTCGCGGTGCTGATGGGCGGGCGCTCGGCCGAGCGCGAGGTGTCGCTGATGTCCGGCACGGGCGTGCTGGGTGCGCTGCGCGCCCGCGGCGTGGATGCGCATGCGTTCGATCCAGCCGAGCGGCCGATGGACGACCTGCGGCGCGAAGGGTTCGCGAAGGCGTTCATCGTGCTGCACGGTCGTTATGGCGAGGACGGCACCGTGCAGGGCGCGCTCGAGCTGCTCGACATCCCCTACACCGGCTCGGGCGTGATGGCCTCGGCGATCGCGCTGGACAAGGTGTTCACCAAGCGGATCTGGCAGACCCACGGGCTGCCGACGCCCGGATTCGCGCTCGCGCGCGGTGGCGCCGACGTGCGCGACGCTGCCCGCCGCTTCGGACTGCCGCTCGCGGTCAAGCCCTCGCGCGAGGGGTCGACCATCGGGTTCACCAAGGTGGTCTCGGAGGACCAGTGCGACGCGGCGTACGCGATCGCGCGCCGTCACGACGACGCGGTGCTGTGCGAGCAGTTCATCGACGGCCGCGAGCTGACCGTCGCGCTGCTGGGCGGCGGCGAGCAGGCGCGCGCGCTGCCGGTGATCGAGATCGTCGCGCCCGGCGGCAACTACGACTATCAGAACAAGTACTTTCGCGACGACACGCGCTACGAGTGCCCGGCGCATCTGCCCGAGGCGCTGTCGGCGCGCATCCGCCAGCTCGCGCTCGCCGCCTTCCATGCGCTCGGCTGCGAGGGCTGGGCGCGGGCCGACGTGATGCTGCGCCGCGCCGACGACGAGCCGTTCCTGCTCGAGATCAACACCGCGCCCGGCATGACCGGGCACTCGCTCGTGCCGATGGCCGCGCGCGCCGAGGGCCTGTCGTACGAGGACCTCTGTCTGGCGGTGCTCGCCACCGCGCGGCTGAAGGCCGGGGGGGCCGATCGGTGAATCCCTGGCACGACGTCCGCCTGCTGAATGCGATGGCCAACGGGCTGACCGCCTCGGCGGCGCTCGCGCTGATCGCCGCGGCGATCGCCTGGGGCGTGCAGCGCCCAGCCTTCGCGCTGTCGCGGGTGATCGCCGAGCCGGCGGACGGCCGCGTGCTGTCGCAGGTGAACGTCGCGTCGCTGCGTGCGGCGGGTGCGTCGCGGCTGAGCGGCGGCTTCTTCACGGTCGACCTCGAGGAGGTCCGCGAGTCGTTCGAGAAGGTGCCTTGGGTGCGCCGGGCGCAGGTGCGTCGCGTCTGGCCGAATACGCTGCGGGTTGCGATCGAGGAGCACCAGCCGCTCGCGATCTGGAGCGACGGCCGGCTGGTCAACCACCACGGCGAGCTGTTCAGCGCGAGCCTCGCCGAGGCCGAGGCCGCCGGTCCGCTGCTCGAGTTCAGCGGGCCGCCGGGCAGCGAGGCCGAGGTCACCCGCCGCTGGGCGCAGCTGCGCGATCAGCTCGCGCAGCTGTCGCTCGCGCCCGAGGCGGTCTCGCTGTCGGCACGCGGGTCCTGGAGCGTGCGGCTGGACAACGGGATGCAGCTGTTGCTCGGCCGCGAGCAGGGGCTGCCGATCGCCGACCGGGTCGCCCGTTGGGTGCAGGTCCATCCCGGCGTGCACGCGCGCCTGAACCGCGAGGTGGTCGCGGTCGACCTGCGCCATCCGAACGGTTTCGCGATCCGCGCCCCCGGCGCCCTCGACACCTCGCCCGCGTCGCGCGCCGCGAGTCAACCCAAGCCCAAGCGCCCGCAATGACACGAGACAGCAAGGACCTGATCGTCGGCCTGGACATCGGCACCTCGAAGGTGGTCGCGGTGGTGGCCGAGATGCACGCGGACGGGCGCTACGAGATCGTCGGGCTGGGCCAGCACGAGTCCAAGGGCCTGAAGAAGGGCGTGGTCGTGAACATCGAGACCACGGTCGCGTCGATCCAGCGGGCGCTCGAGGAGGCCGAGCTGATGGCCGACTGCAAGATCCGCACGGTCTACACCGGGATCGCCGGCAGCCACATCCGCTCGTTCAACTCGATCGGCATGGTCGCGATCAAGGACAAGGAGGTCACCGACGCGGATGTCGCGCGCGTGATCGAGACCGCCAAGGCGGTGAACATCCCCACCGATCAGCAGATCCTGCACGTGCTGCCGCAGGAGTTCATCATCGACGGCCAGGAGGACATCCGCGAGCCGATCGGCATGAGCGGCGTCCGCCTCGACGTGAAGGTGCACATCGTCACCGGCGCGGTGTCGGCAGCGCAGAACATCATCAAGTGCGTTCGCCGCTGCGGCCTCGAGGTGGCCGACCTGATCCTGCAGCCGCTCGCCTCCAGCACCGCGGTGCTGACGCAGGACGAGAAGGAGCTGGGCGTCGCGCTGGTCGACATCGGCGGCGGCACCACCGACATCGCGATCTTCACCGGCGGCAGCATCCGCCACACCGCGGTGATCCCGATCGCCGGCGACCAGATCACCAACGACGTCGCGATGGCGCTGCGCACGCCCACGCCGGACGCCGAGGAGATCAAGCTGCGCCACGGCATCGCCAAGCAGGTGCTGGCCAACCCGGCCGACAAGATCGAGGTGCCGGGCATCGGCGACCGCGGGCCGCGGTCGCTGTCGCGCCAGGCGCTCGCCGCGGTGATCGAGCCGCGGGTGGAGGAGTTGTTCTCGCTGGTGCAGCAGGTGATCCGCGAGAGCGGCTACGAGGAGCTGCTGTCCTCGGGCGTGGTGATCACCGGCGGCAGCAGCCTGCTGCCGGGGATGGCCGAGCTCGGCGAGGACATCTTCCTCAAGCCGGTGCGCATCGGCGTGCCGGAGTATGCGGGCGGGCTGGCCGACGTGGTCAGGACGCCGAGGTTCGCGACCGCGCTGGGGCTGCTCGAGGAAGCCCGCACGCAGCGCCTGCGCGGTCGGAAGGTTGCGGAGCAGTCGGGCTCGTTCAAGGAGACCCTGCGTCGCATGAAGGAGTGGTTCCTCGGGAATTTCTGACCCCGGGGGTTCACGCGTCGAAGCACAACGATTCCGTCAAAAACGTCAGCGCAAGCAGCACATTCGTTGGAGGCCTACAGAAATGCCGTTCGAAATGATCGAGAGCGATGCCGAGGGCGCCGTCATCAAGGTGGTGGGCGTGGGTGGGGCGGGCGGTAACGCCGTGAACCACATGATCAACCGCGGTGTGCAGGGGGTGGAGTTCGTCGCGGTCAACACCGATCGCCAGGCGCTCAAGCGTTCTCTGGCGCCCGGCATCATCCAGCTCGGCGACGCCGGGCTGGGCGCCGGCGCCAACCCGTCGGCGGGACGGGCGGCGTGCGAGAAGGAGCGCGAGCAGGTGAAGGCCGCGCTCTCCGGCGCGAACATGGTGTTCATCACCGCCGGTATGGGCAAGGGCACCGGGACCGGCGCCTCGCCGGTGGTCGCCGCGGTCGCCAAGGAGATGGGCATCCTCACGGTGGGCGTCGTGACCAAGCCCTTCGACTTCGAGGGCGCGCGCAAGATGAAGATCGCCGACGAGGGCATCGAGCAGCTGGTCGAGCACGTGGACTCGCTGATCGTCGTGCTGAACCAGAAGCTGTTCGACGTGATGGACGAGGACGCGAGTCTCGAGGACGCGTTCCGCCGCGCCGACGACGTGCTGCACAACGCGGTCGCCGGCATCGCCGAGATCATCAACGTGCCCGGTCTGGTCAACGTCGACTTCGCCGACGTCCAGACCATCATGGGCGAGCAGGGCAAGGCGATGATGGGCATCGGCGAGGCCTCGGGCCTGGACCGTGCCCGCCTGGCGGCCGAGCAGGCGGTGGCCTCGCCGCTGCTCGACGGCGTGGACCTGCAGGGCGCGCGCGGTGTGATCGTGAACATCACCGCGAGCCGCTCGCTGAAGCTGCGCGAGACCAACGAGGTGATCAACACGATCAAGCAGTTCTGCGCCGAGGACGCGACGATCATCCACGGAACGGTGTATTCGGACGAGATGGCCGACGCGCTGCGGGTGACCGTCGTGGCCACCGGCATCGGGCGACCGACGCGCAGGCCGCAGCTGGTGCCGCAGACCTTCCGGGCCACCGGTACCCACGACGGCGGGTCGCACGCGGAGCCGCCGTCCTCCTACGGCGACTACGAGAAGCCGGCGATCTGGCGCAACGCGCGTGGCAGCGCGTCCGCGCAGGTGGCCGCGCTCGAGGAGAAGGGCGTCGACCGCCTCGACATCCCGGCGTTCCTGCGCAAGCAGGCGGACTGAGCGCGGGCGCGGACCGTCGTCCGGTCGGCGCGTGCCGACCGGACCGCGGCGGGCGTGCGGCGGGCCGGGCCCGGTGTACGGACGGGGCGGCGGGCTACAATCCGCGCTCGGCGCGCCGAGTTGCCGGCGCGCCGCCCATCACACCAACAGGAGTCGCGAGCATGACGATCAAGATCGGGGACCGACTGCCCGAAGCCACGCTGACCGAATTCGTCGAAGTCGAGGGCAACGGCTGCAGCGTAGGCCCCAACGCGTTCAAGGTGTCCGACCTGGTCAAGGGCAAGAAGGTCGCGATCTTCGGCCTGCCGGGGGCGTTCACGCCCACCTGCTCGGCCAAGCACGTGCCGAGCTACGTGCAGCACCACGAGCAGCTTCGCGCCAAGGGCGTCGACGAGGTCTGGTGCGTGTCGGTCAACGACGCCTTCGTGATGGGCGCCTGGGGCCGCGACCAGCAGTCCGGCGGCAAGGTGCGGATGATGGCCGACGGCAGCGCCGACTTCACCCGCAAGTGCGGCCTCGAGCTCGACCTCACCGCGCGCGGGATGGGCGTGCGGTCGGACCGCTACTCGATGCTGGTCGAGGACGGCGTGGTGAAGCAGCTGAACCGCGAGGCCCCGGGCAAGTTCGAGGTCAGCGACGCCGCCACGATGCTGCGGCAGCTCTGAGCCGCGGCGGGCGGACACGACCCCCGTGCTCAGGCAGCGCACCGTCAAGGCGCCCGTCCGCTGCGAAGGCGTGGGGTTGCATTCCGGCCAGCGCGTCGAGCTGACGCTGCATCCGGCGCCGCCGGATCACGGGATCGTGTTCCGCCGCACCGATCTGCCCGAGCCGATCTCGATCCCGGCGGATGCCCGCCGCGTCAACGAGACCACGATGGCCTCGACCCTCACGGCCGAGCACCGCCCGGAGGTCAAGGTCGCCACGGTCGAGCACCTGATGTCGGCGCTTGCCGGTCTGGGCATCGACAACCTGCGGGTCGACGTCACCGCCGCCGAGATCCCGATCCTCGACGGATCGTCGGGCTCGTTCGTGTACCTCGTGCAGTCGGCCGGCATCCTCGAGCAGCCGGCGCCCAAGCGATTCCTGCGCGTTCTGCAGCCGATCGAGGTGCGCGACGGCGACAAGTGGGCGCGGCTCGATCCCCACTTCGGCTACCGGTTGCGCTTCTCGATCGACTTCAATCACCCGGCGATCGACGCGACCGTGCAGGAGCTCGAG
>JBIKMO010000062.1:0-19449 GCA_044359175.1 Burkholderiaceae bacterium
CGGCGGCGGCCTGCCGGTGGGCGTGGTCTGCGGCCGCCGCGACCTGATGAAGCGGTATCGCGAGGACCGGCCCGCGGATGTGTGCTTCGCCCGCGGTACGTTCAACACCCACCCGGTCGTGATGGGTACCATGGCTGCGTTCCTCGAGCGGTTCGACTCGCCGGCCACCCGGGCGCTGTACGACGACCTGGACGCGCGCTGGAACGCACGTGCGGCGCGTGCCAACGAGCGGCTGCGCGAGGCCGGCGTGCCGGTCCGGATCGCGCATCTGTCGTCGATCTGGACCGTGCTGTACCTGCGACCGTCGCGCTACAACTGGATGCTGCAGTTCTACCTCCGGGGCAGCGGGCTCGCGTTGAGCTGGGTCGGTACCGGCCGGCTGATCTTCAGCCTGGACTACGACGACGCCGCGTTCGACGCCGTCGTCTCGCGTGTCGTCGAGGCCGCGCGCGCGATGCAGTCCGACGGCTGGTGGGATGGGCCCGCGGCGACCGACCGCGCCATCCGCCGCCGCATCCTCGGCGAGGTGCTGGGGCGGGGGCGCTGAACGCGGCGCGCCGTCTCAGTGCCGGCGCGCGTGGTGCATCGGGTCGAGCCGCTCGCCGCGCAGCAGCGCGAGGGGTGCGCGGTGGTACAGCGCGATGTCGTGGAACGGGTCGGTGACCAGCTTGAGCACCCAGATCAGGCCGGTGCGCAGGTCGCGCTCGATCCACAACTGCAGCACGCGCAGCGCGATGCCCGCCGCCGCGAGCGCGAGCCACGCGGTGCCGACGTCGCGCAGGTACTCGGTCCCCGTGCGCGCGGGCTCGATCCAGCCGAACAGCGACGGGTTGACCCACAGCACCAGCGGCGACACCGCCCAGACCGACATCAGCACGATCTTGCGCCGGACGTTGTATCCGACCTTGACCTCCTCCTTGTAGGCGTCGGTCACGTCGTTGATCACATCGTAGCCGCGCGGCTCGAAGAAGAAGTGACCGGCCTGGCGGGTGGTCATCGACACGCCCCAGGCGAGCAGCGCGGCCGCGGCGGGGTCGACGAAGAGCAGCCCGTACGAGATCACGAAGCAGATCGCGCTGAGCAGGTGGAGCGACTGGTTGATCCGGCTCTGGTGGTAGTAGCGGTGATCGTCCCAGCGCTGTGTCCGAAGTTCTTCGAGCAATCGTTCCAAGCTCCGCTCCCGGGTCGTTCGAGGGCCGTGCGCCACCCGGCGGGCTGCGCACGTGACGCGAGGATGACGAGCGTCGATGAAGATTCGGTGACAGCGCACCCACGGCCGCATGCGTCGGCTGTCATCACCCGGTTGCATCGTGCGGCGATCCTCCCGGCGTGAGCCTCGATTCCGTTCCGCGCGACGACCCGGGTGTGCGCCCCGGGCGGTTGCGCGTCGCGGTGGTCACCGAGACCTGGCCGCCGGAGGTCAACGGCGTCGCGATGAGCATCGCCCGCGTGGTCGACGGGCTGCGGCGACGCGGTCACGACCTGCAGCTGGTGCGTCCGCGGCAGGCGCACGACGACGACGGCGAGGGCGACCGCGGACTGGAGACCGTGCTGACCCGCGGCCTGCCGATCCCCTGCTACCCGAGTCTGCGGATCGGCGTGCCTGCGCGGCGCCGGCTGGAGCGGTCGTGGTCGCAGCACCGGCCGGACGTGGTCCACCTCGCGACCGAAGGACCGCTCGGGCGTTCGGCGCTGCAGGCGGCCGATCGCCTCGGGCTGCCGGCGACCTCCGACTTCCGCACCAATTTTCACGCGTACAGCGACCACTACGGCGCCGGCTGGCTGCGCCGTCCGATCGCCGCGTACCTGCGTCGGTTCCACAACCGCACCCGACTGACGATGGTACCGACCGAAGGACTGCGCCGCGAGCTCGAGTCGCACGGCTTCCGTGGCTTGGAGGTCGTGGCCCGGGGCGTGGACACCGACCGGTTCCGGCCGCAGCGGCGCGACCCCGCGCTGCGCGCGAGTTGGGGCGCGGCCGCGGCGGACGACCTGGTGGTCGCGTACGTCGGGCGCCTGGCCCCGGAGAAGAACCTCGAAACCGTGGTCTCCGCGTTCGCCGCGATCCGGGCGACCGTGCCGGGCGCGCGCCTGCTGCTGGTCGGTGACGGACCGATGCGCGAGGCGCTGAGGACGGCCTGCCCGCAGGCCGTGCTGGCCGGCGAGCGTCGCGGCGACGACCTCGCCGCCCACTACGCGTCGGCCGATCTGTTCCTGTTCCCGAGCCTGACCGAGACCTTCGGCAACGTCACCGTCGAGGCGATGGCCAGCGGCCTGCCGGTGGTCGCCTACGACTACGCGGCGGCTGCGCAGCTGATCCGGGACGGCGTCAACGGGCGCACCGTGCCGTTCGGCGAGCGGGCCGCGTTCGAGCGGGCCGCGGTCGCGCTGGCGGGCGACGCGCCGGGTCGGCGCCTGCTGGGCGAACGGGCGTGTGCGAGCGTCGCGGCGCTCGGCTGGGACCGGATCGTCGCGCGATTCGAGGCGCTGCTTCACGAGGCGGCCCGGCCTGAGACCAGGCTGCGACCGATGGCGGCGGCCCGCGAGGCGGACGCGTGATGCGCGCCTGCGACGCGGCCGCGCATCCGGCGGTCGAGATCCGTGGCCTGAGCAAGACGTTCGGCGCCTGCCGCGCGCTCGATGCGGTCGATCTGACCGTGCGCTGCGGCGAGATGGTCGCGCTGATCGGTGCCTCCGGGTCGGGCAAGTCGACGCTGCTGCGGCACGTCCCCGGATTCGTCGCGGCCGACACCGGCGAGGTCCGGGTCGACGGCGTCACGATGCAGTGCGGCGGACGCGTGTCGCGCCGGATCCGGGTCGAGCGACGCCGCGTGGGCTTCGTGCATCAGCAGTTCAACCTCGTCGGGCGGCTGCCCGTGATCGTCAACGTGCTGACCGGGTTGCTGCACCGCTGCCCGCCGTGGCGACGTGCGCTGCTGCGATTCACGCACGACGAGCGACGCCGCGCGATCGAGGCGCTCGACGCGGTCGGCATCGCCGAGACCGCGTGGCAGCGCGCCTCGACGCTGTCGGGCGGCCAGCAGCAGCGCGCGGCGCTCGCCCGCTGCCTGGTCCAGGACGCCGAGGTCGTGCTCGCCGACGAGCCGATCGCGTCGCTCGACCCCGAATCGTCGCGCAAGGTGATGGATCTGCTCGCCGACATGCACCATCGGCTCGGTCGCACCGTGCTGGTATCGCTGCACCAGGTCGAGTTCGCGGTGCGCTATTGCCCGCGAACCGTCGCGCTGCGCGCCGGTCGGGTGGTCTATGACGGGCCGTCGTCGGCGCTCACCCCTGCGCTGCTCGGCGAGCTCTACGGGACCGAGGCGCACGAGCTGTTCGGTGCCCCGCCCACGCTCGGGGTACGGGCCCCCGCGCGCGTCGCCTCCGCCGTGCCCTGACTCGCCCGACGCCACCCCAGACCCCCGACTCCAGGAGGACCTGTCATGTTCCGTTCGTTCCGAGGTCTTGTCGCCGCCGCCGTGCTCGTCGCGACCGCCACGGCGGGTGCGCAGCCGCTGCGCGAGATCAACTTCGGCGTGATCGCCACCGAGAAAGCCGGTGCGCTGCGTCAGATGTGGGAGCCGTTCCTCGAGGACATGTCGAAGGCGATCGGCATGAAGGTCAACGGCTTCTACGCGACCGACTACGCCGGGATCATCGAGGCGCAGCGCTTCAACAAGGTGCAGATCGCGTGGTACGGCAACCGCTCGGCGATGGACGCGGTCGACCGCGCGCAAGGCGAGGTGTTCGCGCAGTTCGTCGACCTGGACGGCACGCCCGGCTACTACTCGTACCTGATCACGCACCGCGATTCCGGCATCGCCTCGCTCGAGCAGGTGCTAAAGCACGGCAAGCAGTATTCGTTCGGGATCGGCGATCCGGCATCGACCTCGGGCACCCTGGTGCCGACCTACTACGTCTTCACGATGAACCGGCTCGACCCGCGCACGCACTTTCGCGTGGTCCGCTCGGCGAACCACGAGGGCAACTTCCTCGCGGTGCTCAACCGCCAGGTCGACGTGGCGACCAGCAATAGCGAGATGACCGAGAAGGTGCGCGAGAAGAACCCGGAACGGATGGAGCAGATCCGGATCCTGTGGACCTCGCCGCTGATCCCGCGCGATCCGCTGGTCTGGCGCAAGGATCTGCCGGCGGACCTGAAGCGCAAGGTGCAGGACTTCGTGGTCGGCTACGGCAAGGACGCGCGCGAGAAGGAGATCCTCAAGAACATGTACCGGCTCGCCGGATTCAAGGCCTCCAGCGACGCGCAGCTCATCCCGATCCGACAGCTGGAGCTCGCCAAGGACCGCCAGAAGCTGGTCGACGACCCGAATCTGTCCGAGTCCGCCCGCAAGGTGCGGCTCGACGAGATCGACGCGAAGCTCGCCGCGCTCGCGCGCCAGATGTGAGCGCGGGGCGATCGTCGCGGCCTGCGTCGGGCGGCCGGTGAACCCGCAGGACGGCGCGCTGCGGGTGCCGGTCGATCCGCCGCGCACCCGCCTCACCACGCAGCTCGCGTGGGGGCTGGTGCTGGCCGCGCTGATCTGGTCGTGGGAGGGCGCGGACATCCGGCCGTGGGACCTGTGGCAGGACTCGGCGAACATGGCGACCTTCGCGCGGGACTTCTTCCCGCCCGACTTCCACGACTGGCGGATCTACCTGCGCGAGATGGTGATCACCGTGCACATCGCGGTCTGGGGCACGGTGCTCGCGGTGGTCTGCGCAGTGCCGCTCGGCCTGATGTCCGCGCAGAACGTCGCGCCGCGTTGGGTGGTGCAGCCGGTGCGCCGACTGATGGACGCGTGCCGCGCGATCAACGAGATGGTGTTCGCGATGCTGTTCATCGTCGCGGTCGGGCTGGGGCCGTTCGCCGGCGTGCTCGCGCTCTGGGTGCACACCACCGGAGTGCTCGCCAAGCTGTTCGCCGAAGCGGTCGAGTCGATCGACGCGCGCCCGGTCGAGGGCGTGCGCGCCACCGGCGCGAGCGCCCTCGAGGAGATCTGGTACGCGGTGATCCCCCAGGTGCTGCCGCTGTGGATCTCGTATGCGCTGTACCGGTTCGAATCGAACGTGCGCTCGGCGTCGGTGGTGGGCATGGTCGGCGCGGGTGGCATCGGCGTGATCCTGCACGAGGTGATCCGCGGATTCGAGTACGCGCAGACCTCGGCGGTGCTGCTGATCATCATCGCGTCGGTGACGCTGATCGACCTGGTCTCGGCACGGATCCGTCAGTGGGCGCTCTGACCGACGCCGCAGGGGGCGCGGTGCCCCGGACCGTCCGGGTCGACGGCGTCGAGTACCGCCGGCCACGCGGACCGGTGGGGGTGGTGTGCGTCGATGGCGGCGATCCGGAGTACTTCGAGCGCGCGGTGAGCGACGGGCTCGCGCTGGATCTCGCGCGGTTCGAACGCGTCGGGCTCGCGACCCGCGCCGACCGGGTGGTGCCGAGCGTCACCGGCCCGAGCAACCTGTCGCTCACCGACGTCGTGCGGCACGAGCATCCGCCGGGCAGTCCTGCGGCGGATGACTTCATGGGGGCGCTCGACATCGCGCTCGGTGCGCTCGCCGATGCCGGGGCGACGGTTACGGTCACCGCCGACCACGGCATGAGCGCCATGGCGCACGGTGGTCGGGCCCATGGCCGGTGGATCGCGGGTGTTCCGCGCGCGGTCGACGGGGTCGCGGGTGCGCTGGAGCGCGACGAGGTGTGCCGTCGCTTCGAGCTGCCGGCCGACCGCGAGGCCGACGTCGCCGTGATCGCCGCCCCGGGCGTGGCGCTCGGCGCCGCGGCGCGCGACCCTGACCTGAGCGCGCTGCACGGTGTGCGGCTGCGCAGTCACGGGGGTACCGCCGAGGCGTGCGTACCGTTCGTCATCAATGCGCCGCTCGAGCCCGCGTACCGTGAGCAGGCGGACGGCCGGCTGCCGAGCCGGCGGATCTTCGAGTTCGCGATCAACGGAGCCCGCTGACGTGTCCGAGCCGTCCTTCGATCTGCCCGATACCGGCCGCGTCGCGGTCTTCGACGAACCCGGCGGTCCGTTCCGCATCGCGCGATACCCGCTGCGTCCGCCGCGCGCGGACGAGGCGCTGGTACGGGTGCGGATGTCGACCGTGTGCGGTTCGGATGTCCATTCGTACCAGGGCCGGCGGCCGTCGCCGTGCCCGGGGCTGCTCGGTCACGAGATCGTCGGCACGGTGGTGGCGCTCGGCGCAGCGGTGGGGCGCGACATGTGCGATGCGCCGCTCGCGCTCGGCGACCGCGTGACCTTCAGCGAGTACTTCGTCCACGGCCGAAGCCGGCTGCGGGAACTGCTCGATCTGCCTCACAAGGCGCCGGGCGTGGCGAAGTACGGCCATCTCTGCAGCGACGAGGCCCCGCACCACCACGGCGGCTTCGGCGACTACTGCTACGTTCGCGCCGATTCGTGGATCCTGCGCGTGCCGCAGGCGCTGACCGACGCCGAGGCCGCGCCGCTCAACTGCGGGGTCGCGACGATGTGCGCGGCGATCGATGCGGCTCGCATCGAGATCGGCGATGCGGTCATCGTCGTCGGCCTGGGCCTGCTCGGGCTGTACGCGGCGGCGATCGCGAAGGCGCGGGGCGCCTCGCACGTGGTCGGCGTCGACCCGGTGCCGGCACGCCGCGCGCTCGCCGAGCGCTTCGGCGTCGACGTGGCGCTGCCGCCCGGGCACGCGCCGCCGTGCGAGGCCGACGCGGTGATCGAGGCGTGCGGCAACCCCACGGTGATCGCCCAGGGTCTCGCGTGGCTGCGCCCGGGTGGCCGACTGGTGATCGCGGGCACGGTCAACCCGGGCGCGACCGTGGCGCTGGACGCAAATCTGGTGCTGCGCCGGTGCGCGACGCTGGTCGGCGTGCACAACTACCACCCGCGCCACCTGGTGCAGGCGTGCGCGTTCGTCGCCGCGAACCGCGAGCGCCATCCGTTCGACGCGCTGGTCGAGCGTCGCTACCCGCTGGAGCGGGTCGGCGACGCGATCGCAGACGCCGCGGCCCACCGCGTGGTGCGCGCGGCGGTCGTGCCGTCGTGACCGGGACCGTCTCAGCGCGTGAGCAGCGCGAGCAACCGGTCGGCCACCCGGCCGTACGGCGGCATCAGCAGCTTGAGCGTCGAGTAGCGCGCCTGGTGGAAGATCGGTCGCAGCTTGCTGAAGGCGTTGAAGCCCTCGAGCCCGTGATAGTGGCCCATGCCCGACTCGCCGACTCCGCCGAACGGCAGGTCGTCCTGGCCGACATGCAGCAGCGCATCGTTCACGGTCACGCCGCCGGACATCGCCCGCTCGACGATCCGGTCGACGCGGTCGCGACGGTTGCTGAACGGATACAGCGCGAGCGGCCGCGGGCCGGCGTTGATGCGATCGATCACCTCGTCGAGCTCGTGGTAGCCGAGCACCGGCAGGATCGGACCGAAGATCTCGCGCTGCATGAGCACGCACTGAGGCGGCGGTTCGACCACCAAGTGGGGCGCGATCCGATGGCGGGCGTCGTCGAACGCCGGGCCGTCGAGCAGCGGCACCACGCGCGCGCCGTGGGCCGTCGCGTCGCTCAGCGCTTGCTTCAGGCGCTCGTGGCTGCGGCGGTCGACGATCGACGTGTAGTCCGCCGAGTCCAGGGTCGGATAGCGCGCCGCAACGATGCGCCGCGCCAGGTCGACGAACGCCTCGACCTGGTTGTACGGCACGAACACGTGGTCGACGCTGGTACAGATCTGTCCGGCGTTCAGGTACTTGACGAACAGGATCCGCTCGGCGGCGAGTTCCAGCGGAAAGTCGTCGCAGACCACCGCTGGCGCCTTGCCGCCGAGCTCCAGGGTCACCGGCACCAGGTTCGTCGCGGCGGCGGCCATCACCGCGCGCCCGGTCGCGCCCGAGCCGGTGAACAGCAGGTGGTCGAACGGCAGGTGCGAGAACGCCACGCCGACCCCGCCGGTCTCGTCGAACACCGCGAGCTTCTCGGCAGGGAAGTACTTCGGCAGGCGCTCGGCGTAGAGGCGCGCGAGGTGCCTGGAGTTCTCGCTCATCTTGACCATCGCCCGGTTGCCGGCGGCGAAGATCGTGACCAGCGGCACCAGGCTCAGGTTGATCGGGAAGTTCCACGGCACGATCACGCCGACCACGCCCAGCGGTTGCGGCACGACCTCGTTGCGTGCCAGCCCGAACGCGAGCCGGTCGACCCGACGGCGCTGCGGCCGCATCCACGCGCGCAGGTGGGCCGCGGCGTGCCGCGCCGCGGCGAGCACCGGTCCGATCTCGCACAACACGGTCTCGTGGCGCGATCGGTGCCCGTAGTCGGCCGAGACCGCGTCGCACAGCGCGTCGCGGTTCTCGCGGACGAAGCGCGCGATCGTCTTCAGGTCCGCGAGGCGCTCGGCGAGCGACGGCATCGGATGCGCGAGGTGGGCGCGGCGCTGCGCGTCGAGCGCGGCGCCCAGCGTTGCGGCGAGGCCGGGCGTCGCGGTGGCGGTCGGGGATGCGACCGTGCCGTGCGGGGGCGCGGGGGCGACGCAGGCGGGGCTCATGCGAAGGGCTCCTCGGGCGCGGGCGGATCGGGCGGCCGGGCGGCCGCCGCGGTGCGGCAGCGCACCGGGCCGCACCCGCTCCATGGTACCCCGCAGACCGCGTACCGAACCCGCGCCTGCGCCGTTGGTGCAACGCACCAATGGAGACCGTCCTCTAGATCCGGGTGGCTCGCAGCCAGCGGACGGTTGACAGCGGCGACCGACCGGAGAATAGTACGGTCGTTCGAAATAGCACGACCGTTCGTTCAATTATTCCGCTCCGATCCGCATGCGCAAAGGCGAACAGACCCGGTCCGCGATCCTCGCCGTCGCCTGCGAGCTCGCCGCACGCGATGGACTGGAGGGGCTCACCCTGGGCGCGCTGGCCGAGCGGATGGGAATGTCCAAGAGCGGCGTGTTCGCGCACTTCGGCTCGCGCGAGGACCTGCAGATCGCGGTGCTCAAGGCCTACGAGCGGCGCTTCGTCGACGACGTGCTGCGCCCCGGCCTGGAGGCGCCGCGCGGGTTGCCGCGGCTGCGCGCGATCTTCTCGCACTGGCTGGAGCGGACCGCGGTCGAGGCCGCGAGCGCATGCATCTGGATCTCCGGCGCGACCGAATACGACGACCGGCCCGGCCCCGTGCGCGACGAGCTGGTCGCGATGGTCGGCTCGTGGCAGCGCGAGCTGATCCGCGCGATCCGGCAGGCGATGGACACCGGCGAGCTGCGTGCCGACGTCCAGCCGCGCGAGCTGGTGTTCGACCTGTACGGGGTGATCCTCGTGCTGCACCACGATGCCCGGCTGATGAACAGCCCGGATGCGCAGGCCCGTGCGCGACGCGCGTTCGAGCGGCTGATCGCCGCCTGCCGGACACCCTCGCGGACCGTCCCGACCCGACGACCGGCCCGGGCTTCCCGGGCCGAGGCCGGCTGAAACCGCATCCTTCCTCGACCCATCGACTCACCGCAGGAGCATCCCGATGGCCCAGTACAGCCCCCCCGTGCGCGACATGCAGTTCGTGATCCACGAGGTGCACCGCGCGACCGAGCGGCTCGCCCGGATCCCCGCGCACGCGGAGGTCGGCCGCGAGCTGGTCGACCAGGTCCTGGAGGAGGGCGGCAAGTTCTGCGCCGAGGTCCTGTTCCCGCTCAACCGCAGCGGCGACCGCGAGGGCTGCCGCTACGTCGGTGACGGCGAGGTGCACACGCCGGCCGGCTTCAAGGAGGCGTGGCGTGCGTTCAAGGACGGCGGCTGGCCGACGCTCACCTGCACGCCCGAGTACGGCGGCCAGGGGCTGCCGCACACGGTCGGCATGGCGTTCCAGGAGATGATGAATTCGGCCAACCAGGCGTGGGCGATGTACCCGGGCCTGACCCATGGCGCGTACGACTGCCTGAGGGCCCATGGCACGCCGCAGCAGCAGGCGCTCTACCTGCCTCGGCTGGTGTCCGGCGAGTGGACCGGCACGATGTGTCTGACCGAGCCGCACTGCGGCACCGACCTGGGGATGCTGCGCAGCCGCGCCGAGCCCAACGGCGACGGCAGCTTCGCGATCACCGGCACGAAGATCTTCATCTCCTCGGGCGAGCACGACCTGGCCGCCAACATCGTGCACCTGGTGCTCGCGCGGCTGCCGGACGCACCCGCCGGCACGAAGGGAATCTCGCTGTTCGTCGTGCCCAAATTCGTGCCGGACGCCGACGGCGCGCTCGGCCCGCGCAACGGCATCCGCTGCGGACGCATCGAGGAGAAGATGGGCATCCACGGCAACGCCACCTGCGAGATGAACCTGGTGGGTGCCCGCGGCTGGCTGGTCGGCGAGCGGAACAAGGGCTTGTCCGCGATGTTCGTGATGATGAACGCGGCGCGGATCGGCGTCGGCATGCAGAGCCTGGGGCTCATGGAAGTCGCCTACCAGAACTCGGTCGCGTACGCGCGCGAGCGCATCCAGTCGCGGTCGCTCACCGGGCCGAAGTCGCCCGAGCGGCCCGCCGACCCGATCATCGTGCACCCGGACGTGCGCCGGATGCTGCTCACCCAGCGCGCGTACACCGAGGGCGCGCGCTGCTTCGCCTACTGGCTCGCTCTGCAGGCCGACGTCGCCGAGGGCGACCCGGATGCGGACGAGCGCAGCGCCGCGCACGACCTGCTGTCGCTGCTCACGCCGGTGGTGAAGGCGTTCGTCACCGACAACGCGTTCGTCACCACCAACCTCGCGCTGCAGGTCTACGGCGGCCACGGCTACATCCGCGAGTGGGGTATGGAGCAGTACGTGCGCGACGCGCGGATCAACATGATCTACGAGGGCACGAACACGATCCAGTCGCTCGACCTGCTCGGCCGCAAGGTGCTGGGTGACAACGGCGCGAAGCTGCGTGCCTTCGGCGAGCTGATCCGTGCGTTCGTCGAGGAGGAGGGGGTGCGCGACGAGATGGCCGAGTTCGTGAACCCGCTCGCCGACCTGGGCGAGAAGGTCACCAAGCTCACGATGGAGCTCGGCATGAAGGCGATGGGCAACGCCGACGAGGCGGGCGCCGCGGCGGTCGACTACCTGCGCGTGATCGGCCACCTGGTGATGTCCTACTTCTGGGCGCGGATGGCGCAGGTCGCGCTCGCCCGCGTGCAGGCCGACGGCGAAGCGGTCGAGCCGTTCTACGTGGCCAAGCTCGCCACCGCCCGGTTCTACTTCGCCAAGCTGCAGCCCGAGACCGCTGCCCTGATCCGCAGCGCGCGAACCGGCGCCGCGCCCCTGATGGCGCTGGACGCGGCCCTGTTCTGACCGACCGACCCCCTCCCCAGACAAGGAGACTCTTGATGCGCACCGCCTTCGTTCGCGCCGCCGTCGGCGCCCTCGCCGCCGCCGCGTTCGCCCCCACCGTCGCACTCGCCCAGGGGCTCGAATCGCCGGTCGGCCTGTGGCAGAACATCGACGACGAGACCAAGAAGCCGAAGGCCCTGATCCGGATCACCGAGCAGGGCGGCGTGCTCACCGGCCGAATCGAGAAGATCCTCACCGACAAGCCGGACGCGGTCTGCGACGCGTGCACCGACGAGCGCAAGGGCAAGCCGGTGCAGGGCATGACCATCCTCACCGGCCTGAAGAAGGACGGCGAGGCCTGGGGCGGCGGCGAGATCCTCGACCCGAACAACGGCAAGGTCTACCGGGTGAACCTGAAGCTGGCCGAGGCCGGGCGCCGTCTGGACGTGCGCGGCTTCATCGGCTTCGCCGCGTTCGGCCGCACGCAGACCTGGATCCGCCAGCCGTGATCCCCGGGCCGTCCCCTCATCGAATGGAGCCGCGATGAACCGATTCCTCGTGCGACGCGTCGCCGTGCTCGGCGCGGGCGTCATGGGTGCGCAGATCGCCGCGCACCTGGTCAACGCCCGGGTCGACGTGCTGCTGTACGACCTCCCCGCCGCCGGCGGCGACAAGAACGCGGTCGCCCGCAAGGCGATCGACGGCCTGAGGAAGCTGAACCCGGCGCCGCTCGGCCACGCCGAGCTCGCCGGCTTCATCGTGCCAGCCAACTACGACGACGATCTCGCCGCGCTCGCCGGCTGCGATCTGGTGATCGAGGCGATCGCCGAGCGCATGGATTGGAAGCACGACCTGTACCGCAAGGTGGCGCCGCACCTCGCAGCGCACGCCATCTTCGCGTCGAATACGTCGGGCCTGTCGATCGGCGCGCTGTCGGAGGGTTTCGACGCGGACCTGAAGCGGCGCTTCTGCGGCGTGCACTTCTTCAACCCGCCGCGCTACATGCACCTGGTCGAGCTGATCGCGACGCCCGCGACCGACGCGGCGATCCTGGATGCGCTCGAGACCTTCCTCACCTCGACGCTCGGCAAGGGCGTCGTGCGCGCCCAGGACACGCCGAACTTCATCGGCAACCGGATCGGCATCTTCGGCATGCTGGCGACGATCGCCGAGAGCGCGAAGTTCGGCCTGCCCGTGGACGTGGTCGACGACCTGACCGGCGAGAAGATGGGCCGCGCGAAGTCGGGCACCTTCCGCACGGCGGACGTGGTCGGCCTGGACACGATGGGCCACGTGATCCGCACGATGCAGGACACGCTCAAGGGCGACCCGTTCGAGCCGGTGTACGCAACCCCGCCGGTGCTCGCCGGGCTGCTGCAGCGGGGCGCGCTCGGGCAGAAGACCGGCGCGGGCTTCTACCGCAAGGCCGGCCGCGACATCCTGCGCATCGACCCGGCGACCTCCGAGTACGTGCCGGCCGGCGGCAAGGCCGACGAGACCGTTGCCCGGATCCTGAAGAAGAAGGATCCGGCCGAGCGGATCCGGCTGCTACGCGAGTCGAAGAATCCGCAGGCGCGGTTCGTGTGGGCGATCCTGCGCGATTCGTGGCAGTACGCGGCGATCAACCTCGAGCACATCGCCGACAGCGCGCGTGACGTCGACTTCGCGATGCGCTGGGGCTTCGGCATGAAGGAGGGCCCGTTCGAGGCCTGGCAGGCCGCGGGCTGGGCGCAGGTCGCGCAGTGGATCCAGGCCGACATCGACGCCGGCGAGGCACTCGCGCCGGTGCCGCTGCCGGCATGGGTGCGGTCCGGGCCGGTGGCCGAGCGCGGCGGGCCCCACCAGCCCGAAGGCTCGTGGTCGCCGGCGCGAGGCGCGTTCGTCGGCCGCTCGCGGCTGCCGGTCTACGGCCGCCAGGTGTTCCGCGCCACCGTGCGCGGCGAGCAGGCCCCCGATCCGCATGCCGCCGGCCTCACGGTTCACGAGGACGATTCGATCCGGCTGTGGACGCTCGAATCGCCCGGCCTGGACGACGTGCTGATCGCCTCGATCCGGACCAAGGTACATGCGATCGGGCCGGGCGTGATCGAGGGGCTGCTCAAGGGGCTGGACATCGCCGAGCGGCAGCACCAGGGGCTGGTCGTGTGGTCGCCCGACGAGCCGTTCTCGTACGGCGCCGACCTGCAGGCGATGCTGCCGCTGTTCATGTCGGGCGGCATCAAGGCCCTCGAGCCGGTCGAGAAGGCGCTGCAGGACGCCATGCTGCGGATGCGCTACGCGCAGGTGCCCACCGTGGCGGCGGTCTCGGGCATGGCGCTGGGCGGCGGCTGCGAACTCGCGATCTACTGCGCGCGCCGCGTCGCGGCGCTGGAGAGCTACATCGGGCTGGTCGAGGTGGGCGTGGGCCTGATCCCCGGCGGCGGCGGCCTGGCCTACGGCGCCCGCCGCGCGGCCGAGGAGAGCCGCGCCGCGCCCGACGCGTACCTGATGGACTTCCTGAAGAAGTACTTCATGGCGGCGGCGACCGCGCAGGTGTCGCGCTCGGCGATCGAGGCGCAGCAGATGGGCTACCTGCTGGAGTCCGACCGCATCGTGTTCAACGCCCACGAGCTGCTGTACACGGCGGTGCGCGAGGCCCGCGCGATGCACGACGGCGGCTGGCGGCCGCCGCGACGGGCGCTGTTCCCCGTGATGGGCCGCGCCGGCGTGGCGACGATCCTCGCGCAGCTCGTGAACATGCGCGACGGCGGCTTCATCAGCGCGCACGACTTCCACCTCGGCCGCACGATCGCCGAGGTGATGTGCGGCGGCGACGTCGAGCCGGGCTCGATGGTCGACGAGGCGTACCTGATGACGCTGGAGCGGCGCGCGTTCATGTCGCTGCTGACCCATCCCAAGACCCAGGAACGGATCATGGGGATGATGCAGACCGGCAAGCCGGTGCGGAACTGAAGGGGGCGAACGCAATGAGCAAGCAAGTCCAGGACGCCTACATCGTCGCCGCGCAGCGCACGCCGATCGGCAAGGCACCGAAGGGGGCGCTGCGCAACGTGCGCCCCGACGACCTGCTGGTGCGCGCGATCCAGGCCGCGCTCGCGCAGGTGCCCTCGCTCGACCCGAGGACGATCGAGGATGCGATCGTCGGCTGCGCGATCCCCGAGGCCGAGCAGGGCCTGAACGTCGCGCGGATCGGCGCGCTGCTCGCCGGCCTGCCCGACACGGTGGGCGGCGTGACCGTCAACCGCTTCTGCGCGTCGGGCCTGACCGCGCTCGCGATGGCCGCCGACCGGATCCGCGTCGGCGAGTCCGACGTGATGATCGCGGGCGGGGTCGAGTCGATGAGCATGGTGCCGATGATGGGCAACACGCCGTCGATGAACATGCGGGTGTTCGCCTCCGACGAGAACGTGGGCATCGCCTACGGGATGGGCATGACCGCCGAGAAGGTCGCGGCGCAGTGGAAGGTGTCGCGCGAGGACCAGGACGCGTTCGCGCTCGAGTCGCACCGGCGGGCGCTGGCCGGCCAGCAGGCGGGCGAGTTCGCCGACGAGACCTGCCCGGTCGAGGTGGTCGAGCGCACGCCGAACCTCGCCAGCGGCCAGGTCGACGTCGCCACGCGCACGCTCGCGCTCGACGAGGGCCCGCGTCCCGACACCTCGATCGAGGGGCTCGCGAAGCTGCGCCCGGTGTTCGCGGCCAAGGGCAGCGTGACCGCGGGCAACGCGTCGCAGACCTCGGACGGCGCGGGTGCGCTGATCGTCGTGTCCGAGCGCATCCTGAAGCGCTTCGACCTGAAGCCGCTCGCGCGCTTCGTGTCGTTCGCGGTGCGCGGCGTGCCGCCGCAGATCATGGGCATCGGCCCGAAGGAGGCGATCCCGGCCGCGCTGAAGCTCGCGGGGCTGACGCAGGACGATCTCGGCTGGATCGAGCTCAACGAGGCGTTCGCGGCGCAGGCGCTCGCGGTGGTGCGCGACCTCGGGCTCGACTCCGCGAAGGTCAACCCGCTGGGCGGGGCGATCGCGCTCGGCCATCCGCTCGGGGCGACCGGCGCGATCCGCGCGGCGACCGTCGTGCACGGGCTGCGCCGCCGCCGTCAGCGCTACGGCATGGTGACCATGTGCGTGGGCACCGGGATGGGCGCGGCCGGCATCCTCGAGCGCGTATGAGCCGCCCGTCGAACGTGAGCGATGCCCGCGCGAGCGAGTCCCGCGCGCGCCCGGTGCCGGCGATCGCGGGCACGATCCTCGGGAGGGGATGACCGATGGGCATCGAGGTCACGACCGATGGCGCGGTGACGACGCTCGCGTTCGCACGGGTCGACCGGAAGAACGCAATCACCGGGGCGATGTACGCGCAGCTCGCCGACGGGCTGGCCGCGGCGGTGGCCGACGACGCGGTGCGGGTGGTGCTGATCGCCGGCCACGAGCGCTGCTTCACCGCCGGCAACGACCTGCAGGACTTCCTCGCCGACCCGCCGTCGGGCGCGGACAGCCCGGTGTGGCGCTTCCTGCACGGCATCGCGACCTTCCCCAAGCCCCTGGTCGCCGCGCCCTGCGGACCGGCGATCGGCGTCGGCACGACGCTGCTGCTGCACTGCGACCTGGTCTACTGCGGCGACAACGCACGCTTCTCGGTGCCGTTCGCGCAGCTCGGGCTGGTGCCCGAGGCCGCGTCCAGCCTGCTGCTGCCGATGCTCGCCGGCTGGCCGCGCGCCGCCGAGAAGCTGATGCTGGGCGAGCCGTTCGACGCGACCGAGGCGATGGCGATGGGCCTGGTGAACCGCGTGCTGCCGGCCGACGACGCGCTCGGCTTCGCGCGCGCGCAGGCGGCGAAGCTCGCGGCGCTGCCGCCTGCGTCGCTGCGCGAGACCAAGCGGCTGATGCGCCACGGGCTCGCCGAGGCGGTGCGCATGCGCATGGCCGAGGAGGGCGAGGTGTTCGGCCGCATGCTGCGCGCCCCGGAGGCCCGCGAGGCGTTCACCGCGTTCCTCGAGAAGCGCCGCCCCGACTTCTCGCGGTTCACGTGATCGGCTGCAGCCCGCTCGCCGGGTTCGGGCACCCGCGATGAACCCGCATCTGGGCCGCGCCGCCGCGCTGCCGCTCGCCCCGCTGCTGCTGTGGCAGGGGCGTCGGGTGCGGCTCGAGGCGCTGCGGCTGCCCGAGGCCGACGGCGTACGCGATGGGCTCGTCGGTGCGGACCGACACGGCCGCCCGCTGCGGCTGCTGATCCTCGGCGACTCGTCGGCCGCCGGCGTCGGCGCCGCAACGCAGGACGAGGCGCTCGCGGGCCGACTGCTCGCCGAACTCACCGCGACCGTTCGCCGGCCGGTGCGCTGGAAGCTGATCGCGCGATCGGGCGCGACCACGGCCGAGGCGCTCGCGCTGCTCGAGGCCGAGCCGGCCGAGACCTTCGACGTCGCGGTGGTCGCGCTGGGGGTCAACGACGTGACCTCGCTGCGGTCCGCACGACGCTGGCTCGCGGACGTCGATCGGACCTGCGGCGTGCTGCACGGGCGCCACCGCGTGCGCCGCGTGCTGTGGTCCGGTCTGCCGCCGATGCACCGCTTCCCGGCGCTGCCGCAGCCGCTGCGCGGCGTGATCGGGCTGCACGCCCGCGGTTTGGACGCCGCTCTCTCGCGATGGTGCGCGCGGCGCGGTGCGCTCGCGCGTCCGCGCACGAGCCACGTGCCGCTGCCCGCGATGCGCGAGCCCTCGCTGATCGCGCACGACGGGTTCCACCCGGGGCCTCGGGCCTACGCGCTGTGGGCCCGCGCGCTGGTGCCCCACCTGCTGCGCCGCGGCCCCTGAGGGCCGATGCCGGATCCGGCCGGTCGTGGCTGGCCGCTGCCCGCGAATCGTGCGAGCATCCGGCGATGGAGACTCCGTTCGTCCTCGAGAGCCGTGACGGCGCGGTGGTCACGCTGACGCTCAACGACCCCGATCGCCGCAACGCGCTGACCGGTCCTGCCCAATGGGACGCGATCGTCGCCGCCTGCGATCGCGTCAGGCGCGACGCCTCGGTGAGCTGCGTGATCCTCACCGGCGCGGGCAGCGCGTTCTGCGCCGGCGGCAACGTCAAGGACATGAAGGACAAGGCGGGCATCGCCGCCGGCTCGCCGTACGCGATCCGCGAGGGCTATCGGGCCGGCATCCAGCGCATCCCGCTCGCGTTGTGGGAGCTCGACGTGCCGACGATCGCAGCGGTCAATGGCCCGGCGATCGGCGCAGGCTGCGATCTGGCCTGCATGTGCGACATCCGGATCGCCGGCGAGCGCGCGAAATTCGCCGAGAGCTTCGTGAAGCTCGGCATCATCCCGGGCGACGGCGGCGCGTGGCTGCTGCCGCGCGCGGTCGGCCTGTCGAAAGCCGCCGAGATGGCGTTCACCGGCGACACGATCGACGCCCAGGAGGCGCTCGCCTGCGGCCTGGTCTCCAAGGTGGTGCCCGGCGATCGCCTGATGGACGCGGCGCGGGCGCTCGCCGGCCGGATCGCGGCCAACCCCGGTCCGGCGCTGCGCATGGCCAAGCGGTTGATGCGCGAGGGCCAGCACCTGCGACTGGACTCGCTGCTCGAGCTGTCGGCCGCGTTCCAGGCGCTCGCGCACCACACGCCCGAGCACGAACGCGCGCTCGACGCGTTCCTCGCGTCGATGCGCAAGGGCTGACCGGCACTCAGCCCACTGCGCCCTGACCCGGGCGGCCCACCCTGCCGGAGCGGGCGCGCGGCCTGCTCGCAGACGCGGGCACGGTCCTGCGATCCGTCCGCGTCAGCCGCCTGAACCGGTGGCATCACCCTCCCGCCCCGACGCGCGTCGCCCGTCGACCGCGGAGAGCACCCGCTGCACCAGCGGGTGCTGTCGGCTGCGTCGCGAACGGATCGCGTGGATCTCCTCGTGAACGTCGTCGCTGCGGCCGAGCAGCCTCAGGCCGCGGACCATGCCGACGTCGTCGGCGCCGAACCGGCTGGTCGGGAACACGCCCATGCCGCGCGATGCGAACACCGACAGCAGGGCGCTGTCCTCGAACTCGCCCACCACCCTGGGCACGAGCCGCAGCGTCTCGAACCACCGGTCGAGTGCCGCTCGCAGCGGCGAGTGCCCGGTGGGCAGCAGCACCGGCAGCTCCGACAGGCAGCGCGGGAACGCGGCTGCACCGGCACGACGCACCAGCGACGCCGGACCGTACCAGTCCACCGGCGACGAGACCAGCCGCTCGCCGGTCAGCCGCAGGTTCGGATTCGGCGGCGCGTCCTGGCCGGCGAGCACCAGGTCCAGGTGGTGAAGCGCCAGCTCGCCGAGCAGCTGGTCGAATTCGCCTTCGTGGCACACCAGGTGCAGGTTCGGCGTGTCCAGCACCGGGCCCAGCAGCGCGTGTGCGGCCAGCTTGGAGATGCCGTCGGACAGCCCGACCGCGAGCCGCTGTCCGCCGCCCTTGCCGGCGGCTCGGACCTCGGCGGGCAGCGACTGACCGAGCTGGAAGATCTCTTCGGCACGCGCGAAGGCGACGCGACCGGCGTCGGTCAGCACGGTGCGCCGACCGACCGGCCGCAGCAGCTGGTGGCCGAGCGCGCGTTCGAGTTCGCGTACCTGCACGCTCACCGTCTGGATCGCCACGTCCAGCCGTTCGGCCGCCCGAGCGAACCCGCCCTCCTTCGCGACCGTCCAGAAATAGTGCAGGTGCCGGTAGTTGAGCGCGCTCATCGCAGACCGGTCGATTCATTAAAAACCGAAGTATCGATCAATTTGGCGATGCTTCATCGAAGTTGCTCGTCGCGCGAAGATTTCGGGATCGCGGAGGTCCGCGGCGTTTTCGAACGATCTCGACGGAGCACGACATGCACGTTTCCACCAAGGGCCGCGTGGCGTTGGCCGCAATGCTGGATCTCGCGCACCGGCAGTCCTCCGGGCCGGTGCCGTTGGCCGCGATCAGTCGCCGCACCGGCGTGTCGCTGTCCTACCTCGAGCAGCTGTTCAGCCGGCTGCTGCGCCACGAGCTGGTCGCGAGCACCCGAGGCCCGGGCGGCGGCTACCTGCCGGGCCGTCCGCTGCGCGACATCACCGTGGCGGACGTGGTGGTCGCGGTCGACGGGGCCTACCGCTCGGCGGTGACCGAAGAGACCGCCGGCGAGTCGTCCGCACATCCCGGCACGCTCGAGCTGTGGTCCGACCTGTA
>JBIKMO010000267.1:0-5945 GCA_044359175.1 Burkholderiaceae bacterium
ACGGGAAGAACGAGCGCAGGTGCTCGGCCGGGGTCGGGTCGACGATCAGCTGCGACAGCTGCCCGAGCCAGCCGAAGTCGGCCAGCGAGGGTCGCGAGCCGAACAGGTACGGCGCCTCGGTCACGTGTGCCTCGAACAGCCGCAGGATGCGGTCGGTGCTGGTCTCCACCAGCGGCGCGTTGTGGGCGGTGCAGCCCACCAGCGCCATCCGCCCGACCTGCCGGTCGCGGAACGACGCCGCGTGCTCGGCGATCGCCGCGCGTCCGTGCCCGGCGAGCCGGTCGAAGGCGAGCCATTCGCTCATCTGCACCTGGTCGCGCGAGCGCAGCCAGCGGTACAGGAACATCGCCTTGGTGCCCCACTCGTCGGCCATGTCCTCGAGCAGCGCGGCGAGGAACGCCTGCGCGGGGTCCTCGGGCACGATCGAGCGCGCCCCGGGGAAACGGCGCTCGAGCTCGTGCAGCAGCGGCGTGGAGTCGTTCATCCACGTGCCGTCCGGAAAGCGCAGCACCGGGATCACGGGCACCTTCACCCGCTGCAGCACGTCCTGCGGCGCACCGGGGGTGCCGAGCTGCACCCAGTCGTGCGGGATGCGGCGGTAGCGCAGCACGGCGCGCACCTTCATCGAATACGGCGAGCCCAGCCCGCCGTAGAGCACGCAGCGTCCAGCGCCGGCCGAGATGTCCATGGTCTCCTTCCGAGCCGGCACGGTTCGATCGCCGGCGCTGGCCGATGATACGCGGCGCCTCACGGCGTGCGGCTTGACTTGCCCGGATCCGCCCCGCATCTTGGAACGTCACCCTCATGCCGCAGGCCGCGCCCGATGGTCACTCTGCTCTGGATCCTGGTGGTGCTGCTGATCGTGGCCGGGCTGGCCGGCACGGTGCTGCCCGCGCTGCCCGGGGCGGCGCTGGTGTTCGCGGGCGTGCTGCTGGCCGCCTGGATCGACGACTTCGCACGCGTCTCGACCTGGACCGTGCTGGTGTGCGGCATGCTGATGCTGATCGCCTGGGCGGCCGACTACGTGTCGGCGATGCTCGGGGCCAAGCGTGCCGGGGCGAGCCGGCTCGCGATCGTCGGTGCGGCGATCGGCACCGTCGCGGGTCTCGCGTTCGGCCTGATCGGCGTGCTGTTCCTGCCGCTGCTGGGCGCGGCGCTGGGCGAGTTCCTCGCCGACCGCAACGCCGCGCGCGCCGCGCACGTGGGCGTGTCCACCTGGGTGGGCCTGGTGATCGGCACGCTCGCCAAAGTGGTGATCAGCTTCGTGATGGTCGGTCTGCTGGTGGCCGCGCTGCTGATCTGAACCGCCCCCGCGGCGCGTTCGGTGCGCGGCGGCCGGGATGCCCGCGCGCCCGTCCGGCCGCCGGTCCGCCGAGGCCATCCGTCCGGCCTCGCGCGCCGCCGCCGCGAGGGCCCCGCGGCGACCATCGGTGCGGATGAGCCTGCACGATCTGCCCACCCGCCCGCTCACGGCACCGCCCCGACGCGACCTGTCGCGGGTGCGCGCGCTGGTCATCGACGAGAACAACGCGGCGCGCAAAGTCATGCGCGACCTGCTCACCGGGATGGGGATCGGGCAGGTGCTGCAGTCCACCGACCCGGTGCGCGCGATCCGGCAGATCGAGCAGGACCGCTTCGGTCTGGTGCTGTGCGAGTGGCGGTTCCACTCGCCGGTGAGCGGCGGCCAGGTGCTGGAGTACCTGCGCACGCGGCGTCTGCTCGCGCCCGCCGCCGCGTTCGTGCTGGTGAGCTCCGAGGCGAACCGCGCGATGCTCGCCGCCGCGCAGGAATGGTCGCCCGACGGCTTCATCCTCAAGCCGCTGACGCCCGCGTCGCTCACGCCGCGCATCGAGGCCGCGCTGCGCCGCCGCGCCGAGTTCGCCGGCATCCACGAGGCGGCCGACCGGTCCGATTGGGCGACCGTGCTCACGCGGCTCGACCAGGTGGTCGCGCAGTCGGGCGGCCCGACGCTCGAGACGCTGCGCTGGCAGGCGCAGGCGCTGCTCGAACTGGAGCGCCATGCCGAGGCGGCCGCGGTGTGCCGGCACGCGCTGTCGATCAAGCCCGGGCTGGCGTGGGCCGAGCTGGGGCTCGCACGCATCGATCGCGCGGCCGGCCGCATCGACGGCGCATTCGAGCGGGCCCGAACGATCGCGCGGGCCAACCCGTACTTCGGCGGTGCGTACGATCTGATGATCGCGATCCACCAGGAGCGGGGCGAGATCGCCGAGGCGACCGCGGTCGCCCAGCTCGCGCTCAAGCAGCTGGCGACCGCGCAGCGCGCCCGAACGCTCGGCGAGGTCGCGTACGCGGCCGGCGAGCTGGAGCTGGCCGAGCAGACCTACGCCGACCTCGTGCGCCGCAACGGCGCCTCGCCCACGCGCAACGGTCTGGACCTGGGCATGCTCGGGCAGGTGCTGGTCGCGCAGGGCGAGCCCGAGAAGGCGCTGCAGCTGCTGGCCGATTCGCAGGGCGAGCTTGCCGGCGACCTGCAGTCTCAGGCGATGGCGGCGAGCGTGGCTGCCCAGGCGCATGTCGCGCGCGGCGACACCGGCGCGGCCGAGTCGAGCGCGCGGCGCGCCCTCGAGCTGGCCGGTGCGACCGAGGGCCTGAACGACAAGGTCGCGCTGCTGGTCGCGCAGGGCGCGTTCCGTGCAGGGCTGCGCGGCGAGGGCGAGGCTCTGCTCGCGCAGGCGGTCAAGGACCGGGCCGCGCCCGACCCGTTCGCGCGCAAGGTGCTGGGCGACGTGGGGCTCGCGCCGACCGCGCCCGACCCGCAGGCGGACGCGGAGCGCGCGCGCACGATCTCGGCCGGCGACACGCCGGTGTCCGAGCAGATCCAGCAGGCGTACGCGCATCTGCACGCCGCGCGCTTCGACGATGCGGTGCGCTGCGCCGACCTCGCCCGCGCGAAGCTGCCCGAGAACCCGATGGTGCTGATGACCACCGTGCAGGCGCATCTGCTGCGCATGCGCGCGCGCGGCTACGACGTCGATTCGGCCCGCCTGGTGCGACGCTGCCTGGTCGAGATCGACCGCCAGATCGCGGGCGAGGACCGGGTGTTCCCCTTCCAGTAGCGGCGGCGCGCCGGGCGTCAGCCCGCGACCATCGCGTCGTACAGCGCCGCATAGCGCGCCGCGGGCGCGCGCCACGACGTGTCCTGCGCCATCGCGCGGCGCATCGTCTGTCGCCACGCGGTCGGCCGGTGCCAGGTCTCGAGCGCGCGTCGCAGCGCGCGCGCGAGCGCATCCGGCGTGGCGCCGTCGAACGCGAAGCCGGTCGCGCGGTCCTCGCGCAGCGCGCTCTCGTCGGCGTCCACCACCGTGTCGGCGAGCCCGCCCACGCGGTGCACCACGGGCAGTGTGCCGTAGCGCAGCCCGTAGAGCTGCGTGAGGCCGCAGGGCTCGAAGCGCGAGGGCACCGCGATCGCGTCGGCGCCGGCCACCACGCGGTGCGCGAACCCCTCGTCGTAGCCGAAGCGCACGCCGATCGCATCGGGCGCCGCCTCGGCGGCTGCGCGCCATGCGTGTTCGAGCGCGACGTCGCCGCTGCCCAGCATCGCCACCTGGCCGCCCGCGCCCAGCCAGACGTGCAGCGCCGACAGCAGCAGGTCCAGCCCCTTCTGCGGCGTGAGCCGGCTGACCACGCCGAGCAGCGGCGCGTCCGCACGCTGCGCCAGCCCGAGCTCGGCCTGCAGTGCCCGCTTGCATGCGGCCTTGCCCTCGGGCGCGGTCCGGTCGTAGCGGGCCGCGAGCGCCGCGTCGGTGGCCGGGTCCCACACGGCATCGTCGATGCCGTTGACGATGCCCACCAGCGCGGCCGCGCGGTGGCGCAGCACGTCGTCGAGCTGATGGCCCTCGGCGGGGGTGAGGATCTCGCGCGCGTAGGTGGGGCTGACCGTGGTGATCCGATCGGCGTGCACCAGCCCGCCCTTCAGGAAGCGCAGTTCGCCGTGGAACTCGACCCCCGCGGGGCCGGCCATCCACGCCGGCAGCGCGAGCTCGGCGAAGCGATCGAGCGGGAAGCGTCCCTGGAAGGCGAGGTTGTGCACGGTGAGCACGCTGCGCACCGGCGCGGCCACCGTGCCGGCGGCGCCGTGTGCGGCGAGGTACGCGGGCGCGAGCGCCGCGTGCCAGTCGTGCGCGTGCACGATCCGCGGCGACCACGCCGGGTCGAGGCCGCCGGCGCCGATCTGCGCGGCCATCCAGCCGAGCAGTGCGAAGCGCGCATGGTTGTCCGGCCACTCGCGGCCGTCCGGCCCGAGGTACGGGTTGCCGCCCGGGCGGGCGTACAGCCACGGCGCGTCGATCAGGTACGCCGGCAGGTCGGTGCCCGGCAGGCTGCCGCGCAGCAGCGACACGCGCGCCGCGCCGAAGGCCGGCCCCAGGCGCGCGACCTCGACGCCGCGCTGCAGCGCCTCGCGCAGCGGCGGCACCCCGGGCAGCAGCAGCCTCACGTCCAGCCCGGCGTCGCGCTGGGCGGCCGGCAGCGCGGCGACCACGTCGGCGAGTCCGCCGGTCTTGAGCAGCGGAAACCACTCGGCGCCGACGTGCAGCACGCGCATCGGCGCGCCCGCCGCCTGCGCGCCCGCCGCCTGCGCGGCCGGTGCCGGCAGGCCCGCGCGTCGCGGCGGGCTCACCCTGCGCCCGTTCGCCGCAGCGGACGGGTCATCCCAGCCTCGCGAGCATGTCGCGGGTGATCAGCGTCACGCCGTCGGCGGTGCGGTTGAAGCGCGCGGCGTCGGCCGCCGCGTCCTCGCCCACGACCATGCCCTCGGGAATCGAGCAGCCGCGATCGACGATGCACCGGGTGAGCCGCGCGCCGCGGCCCACCCGCACCTCGGGCAGCAGCACCGACCAGTTCACCTTCGAGAACGAGTGCACGCGGCACGAGGAGAACAGCAGCGAGCGGTTGAGCGCGCCCGAGATGATGCAGCCGCCCGAGACCATCGACTCGATCGCCTCGCCGCGCCGATCGCCGGCGTTGTGCACGAACTTGGCCGGGGGCAGCTGCTCCTGGTAGGTCCAGATCGGCCAGTCGCGGTCGTACAGGTTGAGCTGCGGCTCGGTCGCGGTGAGGTCGATGTTCGCCGCCCAGTACGCGTCGAGCGTGCCCACGTCGCGCCAGTACGGCTCGCGCCCGGGTTCGCTCACGCAGCTGCGCGAGAACGGATGAGCGATCGCCTGCCCGCGCGCGACCAGCGCCGGGATCACGTCGCGGCCGAAGTCGTGCTGGGTGGCCGCGCCGCTCATGTGCGCGGGCAGCTCGTCGTAGAGGAACTCGGCATCGAACAGGTAGATGCCCATGCTCGCGAGCGCGCGGTCCGGGCGGTCGGGCATCGGCTCGGGCCGCGCGGGCTTCTCGGCGAACTCGAGGATCCGGCCGTCGGCGTCGACCTTCATCACGCCGAAGCCGGTCGCCTCGGCGAGCGGCACCTCGATGCAGCCGACCGTGCACGGCGCGCCGTGCTCGACATGGTCGGCGAGCATCAGGCCGTAGTCCATCTTGTAGACGTGGTCGCCCGCCAGCACCAGCACGTACTCCGGGCGATTGGACCGGATGATGTCGAAGTTCTGGTACACGGCGTCCGCGGTGCCGCGGTACCAGGAGGCCTCGTCGATGCGCTGCTGCGCGGGCAGCAGGTCGATGAACTCGTTCAGCTCCGACTTCAGGAACCCCCAGCCGCGCTGCACGTGCCGCAGCAGGCTGTGGGACTTGTACTGCGCGAGCACCGCCATCCGACGCACGCCCGAGTTCAGGCAGTTGGACAGCGCGAAGTCGACGATCCGGAACTTGCCCCCGAAGTACACCGCGGGCTTGGCGCGGATGTCGGTGAGCTGGTGCAGACGGCTGCCGCGGCCGCCGGCCAGCACCAGCGCCATCGTGCGACGCGGCAGTTGCAGCCGGGCGAGCGCGTTCTGAGTCATCGAGGGGGTCTCCGCGGT
>JBIKMO010000268.1:0-5930 GCA_044359175.1 Burkholderiaceae bacterium
ACTGGGGATAACTCATGTCTCGACACCGTCGTGCGAGACGACGCGCCGCACCGGACGCGGGAAGACACCCGCGCGGGCGACGGTGCCCACGGCGCGGTCGTCGTGCCTGGATTCGTCCGGACCATCGGTCGACCTTCGACGAGTCCGATCCCCGGGACGGCGCGGGCGAACGTTATTCCTGGTGGACGAACGCTTACAAGAGAATTCTCGGAAGCTCAGCTTTCCCGGGCGTCGCGACCGTCGCGTTCACGGTGATCCCGACCCGAGGGCGTCATCCTCGATCGTGCCATGATCGATCATCGGAAACGGATTTGGCCGTGGTGGGTAACGTTCCCATAGCCGGTGCAGTCTCGGAATGAGTCGGTGATGCCGCTCATCGCAAGCACTCTCGGAGCACTGCGCCAGACCAACGGGAATCTGTGGAAAGCGTCATTCGAGAACCGACTCGAGGTCGTATTCGATCAATGGGTTCCGGGGTGACGGGGGGCGACGGACGTCGTCCGACCCCGTGCAACGATCGTCCTCCCCGAGGCATCCGGGATCGCTGTGCGATCAGGATCCCGGAGCGATGTCGGGCCCTGCTGATTGCGGGAGTACCGTGCACTGGGCTCGACACCCTTCACGTGGGTGAGGGCGAATCGATGCGATCCAAGTCGGCCGTCAAGCGTGTCGCCGACGAGCTGTCTCGACAGGGGGCGTGGTGCATGTCATCACCACGCGGCACGGGTGACCGGAGCTGGCTGCGCTGATCGATTGAGCAGGTTTCGATATGCGCTCGGTGCGCAGTTCGCATCGACGACGGCGGCGTCGGATGCAGTCTGGTCTGGGTGGCGTGGCTGACCGCAGGGCCTGCGCCCGTCAGTCGCGGCGGGCCGCTGAGCATCACTTCCCGCGGGCCTTCGGGTGCGCGGCTCGGCAGTCCCCCCCGTCGAAGGCCAGGGCGTACGAGCCCCACCCTGACCCGTGCCGTTTCCAGAGCGAAATCGGCGGCAAGGGCGTTCGCCTGGGCCCCGCGGCGCTGCACCGCCGACGCGCGGCCTGGGGGTCAGTCCACCGCCGACTCGCCGCCGGCCGCGAGAAACAGCCGGTACGCCGGGTGGCGGGTCTCGTCGCGGTACGGATAGCCGAGCGAGCCGAGGAACGTCGCGAACGCCGCATCGTCGCCTGGCGGCACCTGCAGCCCGACCAGGATGCGGCCGGTATCCGCGCCGTGGTTCCGGTAGTGGAACAGCGAGATGTTCCAGTCCGGGCTCATCGACGACAGGAATCGCATCAGTGCGCCGGGACGCTCCGGGAACTCGAATCGGTACAGGCGCTCGTCGCGCGCGAGCGGCGAGTGACCGCCGACCAGGTGGCGGATGTGCAGCTTTGCGAGCTCGTCGTCGGTCAGGTCCAGCGTGCGAAAGCCGTGGGTCTCGAAGCCGCGCGCGATCGCGCTCGCTTCGGTGCGGTCGGCGACCTGCAGACCGACGAACACATGGGCGACCGCCGCGTCGGCGATCCGGTAGTTGAACTCGGTGACGTTGCGCGGGCCGACCAACGCGCAGAAGCGCCGGAAGCTGCCGCGCTCCTCCGGGATGGTCACCGCGAACACCGCCTCGCGCTGCTCGCCGACCTCCGCGCGCTCGGCGACGAAGCGCAGCCGGTCGAAGTTCATGTTCGCGCCGCAGGCGACGGCGACCAGCGTGCGGCCGATGACCGGCGCGCCGCGCGCCACCGACTCGCGATCGATCCAGGCCTTGGCGCCGGCGATCGCCAGCGCGCCCGCGGGCTCCAGGATCGAGCGCGTGTCCTGGAAGACGTCCTTGATCGCCGCGCAGGTCGCGTCGGTGTCGACCAGGATCACCTCGTCGACGACCTCCCGGCACAGCCGGAAGGTCTCTTCGCCCACCTGCTTCACCGCGGTGCCATCCGAGAACAGGCCCACTTCGGCCAAATCGACGCGGTGGCCGGCGGCAAGCGAACGCGCCATCGCGTCCGAATCCGTGGTCTGCACGCCGATCAGCCGGGTCTCGGGACGAAGCTGCTTCACGTACGCGCCGACGCCCGCGGCCAGACCGCCGCCGCCAATCGCGACGAAGATCGCGTCGATCGGACCGGGGTGCTGGCGCAGGATCTCCATGCCGATCGTGCCCTGGCCGGCGATCACGTCCGGGTCGTCGAACGGGTGCACGAAGGTCAGCCCGTCGCGCTGCTGCAGCGCGCTCGCGTGCGCGGCGGCATCACTGTACGAATCGCCGTGAAGTTCCACCTGCGCGCCGCGCGCGAGCACCGCGTCGATCTTGACCTGCGGGGTGGTCACCGGCATCACGATCACCGCGCGGCATCCCAGCCGCTGCGCGGCGAGCGCCACGCCCTGGGCGTGATTGCCCGCCGACGCGCAGATGACGCCGCGGGCGAGCTGCTCGGCGCTCAGGTGGGCCATCTTGTTATAGGCGCCGCGCAGCTTGAACGAGAACACCGGCTGCAGGTCCTCGCGCTTGAGGAGCACGGTGTTGCCGATCCGCTGCGACAGCCACTCGGCCCGCTCGAGCGGGGTTTCCTGCGCGACGTCGTAGACGCGCGCGGTGAGCACGCGCTTCAAGTATTGGTTGAGCATGGTGCCGCGATTCTAGCCGGGCCCGCCGGGGCCCCCGGCGGGGCGCCGCTACACTGGCGCGATCGCACTGCCCGCAGCAGACCGTCCGCCCGACGATGGAAGCCCTGATCGAGCGCGTGATCGCGTGGTTTGCGCTGCCGCAGCACGGACTGTCGACCGTGTTCGTGGTCGCGTTCGTGTCGGCGACGCTGCTGCCGATGGGCTCCGAGCCCGCGGTCTTCGGCTTCGTCAAACTCAACCCGGACGCCTTCTGGATCACGGTCCTGGTCGCCACCGCGGGCAACACGCTCGGCGGGGTGGTCGACTACTGGCTCGGGCTGGGCGCCAAGGTGGCGATTGCGCCGCACCGCGAGACCCGGTACTTCAAGTGGCTCGAGCGCTTCGGCGCGAAGGTGCTGCTGCTGTCCTGGCTGCCGGTGGTCGGCGATCCCCTGTGCGCGCTCGCCGGTTGGCTGCGGCTGCCGTTCTGGCCGAGCGTCGCCTACATGGCGATCGGCAAGTTCCTGCGCTACACGACCATGACCGCCGTGCTGATGGGGGTGCCCGACGCCTGGTGGCGTTGGATGCTCGCCCCGTTCGCCTCCGGCTGACCCTTCGATCGGCCGGGGTGCGGCCACTGGCATACAATCCGGCTTTTGGAACGGCACGCGGCGCGTCCTCGCGCCCGGCCCTCGCCTCCCGATGAACGCCCCGACCCTGCCGGCCCTCGCGGTGCTCGGCGCAGACGCGCCCGCGCGACTGCGGGAGATCCCGTACAACTACACCTCGTTCTCCGACCGCGAGATCGTGCGTCGCGTGCTCGGCGAGGAGGGCTGGACGATCGTCGAGGCCCTGCGCGCGCAGCGGCGCACCGGTCGCTCGGCGCGGATGCTGTACGAGGTGCTGGGCGATGTCTGGGTCGTGCAGCGCAATCCGTTCCTGCAGGACGACCTGCTGGACAACCCGAAGCGACGTGCGGCGCTGATCGAGGCGCTGCACCATCGGCTGCACGAGATCGAGCGGCGTCGGGAGCCTGAGGGCGACGTGGCCGACCCGCTCGCAGCCGAGGCCGACCCGCTCGCCGACGCGGCGAGCACCCGCGCCGGCAGGGTCGCGAGGCTGCTCGAGCTCGCGCGTGCCGCGGTCGCCGAGTTCGAGCGCGGGTTCGAACGCACCGCGCAGTTGCGCGCCCGCACGCTGCGGCGGCTGTCGCGCGCGACCGGCCGCCACAACATCCGCTTCGACGGCATGTCCCGCGTCTCGCACGTGACCGATGCGACCGACTGGCGCGTCGAATACCCGTTCGTCGTGCTCACGCCCGACAGCGAGGCCGAGGTCGCGGCCCTGGTGGCCGGCTGCATCGAGCTCGGGTTGACCATCATCCCGCGGGGCGGCGGTACCGGATACACCGGCGGGGCGATCCCGCTGACGCCGCTCGCGGCGGTGATCAACACCGAGAAGCTGATCGGCCTGGGGCCGGTCGAGCTGCGGCCGCTGCCGGGGGTCGACGCCGAGGTGGCGACGATCTTCTCCGAGGCGGGCGTGGTCACCAAGCGCGTGACCGACGCGGCCGACGCCGCCGGCTTCGTGTTCGCGGTCGACCCGACGTCGCTGGAGGCCTCGTGCATCGGCGGCAACGTCGCGATGAACGCCGGAGGCAAGAAGGCGGTGCTGTGGGGCACCGCGATCGACAACCTCGCGTGGTGGCGGATGGTCGACCCCGAGGGGCGCTGGCTCGAGGTCACGCGGATCGGCCACAACCGCGGCAAGATCCACGACGTCGAGGTCGCGCGCTTCACCCTGGCGTGGTATCCGTCCGAGGCGCTCGGCGCCGACGGCGTGATGCGAGGTGAGCCGCTGCGCACCGAAGCGCTGCAGATCGACGGGGCGCGCTTTCGCAAGCGCGGCCTCGGCAAGGACGTGACCGACAAGTTCCTGTCCGGGCTGCCCGGCGTTCAGAAGGAGGGCTGCGACGGCATCGTGACTTCGGCGCGCTGGGTGCTGCACCGCATGCCTCGGCACATCCGCACGGTGTGCCTCGAGTTCTTCGGTCAGGCCAAGGATGCGGTGCCGTCGATCGTCGAGATCAAGGCCTACCTCGACCGGCAGCCGTTCGGTGCGATCCTGGCCGGGCTCGAGCACCTGGACGAGCGGTATCTCAGGGCGGTCGGCTACGCGACCAAGTCCCGGCGCGGTGGGCTGCCGAAGATGGTGCTGATCGGCGATGTGGTGGGCGAGGACGACGAGGCGGTCGCGCGGGCGACCTCCGAGGTCGTGAGGCTGGCCAACGCGCGTTCGGGCGAGGGGTTCGTCGCGGTCTCCGCCGATGCGCGCAAGACCTTCTGGCTCGACCGGGCGCGCACCGCGGCGATCGCCCGGCACACCAACGCGTTCAAGATCAACGAGGACGTGGTGATCCCGCTGCCGCGGATGGGCGAGTACACCGACGGCATCGAGCGGATCAACATCGAGCTGTCGATCCGCAACAAGCTTCAGGTGGCCGAGGCGATCGACGCGATGCTCGCGGTCGATCCGGCGACGCTGCCGCTGGGCAAGTCCGATGATCCGGCGGGCGCCGGCGCGCGGCTGCCGCAGCGGATGCTCGAGGAGCGGGTTGCGCAGGCGCGCGAGACGCTGTCGCAGGTGCGCGAGCGCTGGCGGTTCCTGCTCGATCAGATCGATGCGCCGCTCACCCGGGCCTGGCCGCGGTTCGAGTCGCTCGGGCTGGGCGCGCGGCTCGAGGAGGCGCGCGCCCGCGCCGTCCGCGAGCCGCAGGCGCGGCTGTTCCATCTGCTGCAGGACCGCTCGATCCGCGTGTCCTGGAAAGTCGAGCTGCTCGCGCCGCTGTCCGAGACCTTCTCGGGTCTGGCCTTCCGTCCGATCCTCGAGGCCGCGATCGCGATCCACCGGCGCGTGCTGCGCAGCCGGGTGTTCGTTGCGCTGCACATGCACGCCGGCGACGGCAACGTGCACACGAACATCCCGGTCAACTCGGACGACTACGACATGCTGCAGGAGGCCAACCGCGCAGTCGCGCGGATCATGGCGCTCGCGCGCAGCCTGGACGGTGTGATCTCCGGCGAGCACGGCATCGGCATCACGAAGCTCGAATACCTGACCGACGCCGAGCTGCGCGACTGGGTCGAGTACAAGCGCCGAATCGACCCGGAGGGCCGGTTCAACAAGGGCAAGCTGATGCCCGGCGGCGATCTGCGCGACGCCTATACGCCGAGCTTCGGGCTGATGGGGGCCGAGTCGCTGATCCTGCAGGCCTCCGACATCGGCGGCATTGCCGACTCGATCAAGGACTGCCTGCGCTGTGGCAAGTGCAAGCCGGTGTGCGCGACCCACG
>JBIKMO010000063.1:0-19273 GCA_044359175.1 Burkholderiaceae bacterium
GCTGCTCGTGGGGCTCGCGGTTGCGGTGGCCGCCGCGCTGTACATGACCCGCAGCAACGTGCCGATCGTGGACAAGGTCAAGCGCCCACCGCCTGCGGCCCAGCCCGGCGAACTGCCCGACCCGAACCGGTCGATGCAGCGCAACCGGCCGGCGGGCGCCGAGGGCCCCGCGCCGGGCGCCCCGGGGTCCGGTGCCGCGACCTCGGCTGCCGCCGCCCCGGGCGCTGCGCCCGCCGGCGCCACGGCCGCCGGCACGGTCGCCGCGGCGCCCGCAGGCACGGCCGGGCCCGCCCCGGCGGCGTCCGCGGCGGGCGCCTCGGGCACGAATCCCGGCGCCGCCGCGGCGTCCTCGGGTGCGGCTTCCAGCGCACCCTCGTCGCGCGCGGGCGCACCCGTGGCGTCCGCGGCGCCGGGCGGGCCCGCCGCCGGGGCGCCGCCCGGTGCCCCCGCATCGGCGGGCGCCTCGCCGCCGGGCGCCGAGCGCGCGTCCTACCTGCTGCAGGCCGGTGCCTTTCGGGGCCAGGAGGATGCCGACGGCATGAAGGCGAAGCTGGCGCTGATCGGCTTCGAGGCCCGGATCGTGTCGGCCGAGGTCAACGGCGTGACGTTCTACCGGGTGCGGGTGGGCCCGTACGCCCAGCTCGACGACATGAACCGCGCGCGCAGCCGGCTGGCCGAGAACGGCATCGAGGCCTCGGTCGTGCGCCAGACCCCCTGAAGGATCGCCATGCAGCACCCCCGTCGCGCGTTCGTCGCCCTCGGCCTGGCCGGACTGGCGTCCGGCGCCTTCGCCCAGTCCCGCGGCACGGGTGAAGGCCACGAGTTCGTCGCGGTCAGGCCGCCGGCGCCCACCGATGCGCCGCCCGGGCGGATCGAGGTGATCGAGTTCTTCTGGTACGGCTGCCCGCACTGCGCCTCCTTCGAGCCCCTGCTCAAGGAGTGGGTGCCGAGGCTGCCGGCGGACGTCGCGTTCCGCAAGGTGCACGTGCCGTGGCAGGTGCAGGCGCACCAGCAGCTCTTCTACACCCTCGAGGCGCTCGGTGCGACCGCGACGATGAACGACAAGGTGTTCGCCGCGATCCACGTCGACAAGAACCGGCTGGACACGCCCGAGGCGATGGCCGACCTGTTCGCGAGGAACGGCGGCGATCGCGCGAAGTTCCTCGAGACCTACGGCTCGTTCGGCCTGCGCGCGCGGGTGCAGCGCGCCACCCAGCTCGCGGCGGCCTACAAGGTCGACGGCGTGCCGATGCTGGGGGTGGCCGGCCGCTTCCTCACCTCGCCGTCGATGGTCGGCTCCAACGCCGGCGCGTTGAAGGTGGTCGAGGCGCTGGTCGATCGGGTGCGCAAGGGCGGCTGAGCCGCGCGGCACCGGTGGCCTCGCGCGTCTTCGTCACCGGCGCATCGAGCGGGCTCGGCGAGGCTCTGGCACGCGAGTATGCGAGGCGCGACCCGGACGCGCGGATCGCGCTGATCGCCCGTCGCGCCGAGGCGATCGATGCGCTCACGGCCGAGCTGCCGCCTGGCGTCGGCGTGCCCTACCCGCTGGACGTGACCGACCGGGTCGCGCTGCACGCCGCCGCGACCGACTTCATCGCCCGTTTCGGCGTGCCGGAGGTGGTGATCGCCAACGCGGGCATCAACGCTCCGACGTTCACCGGCACGCCCGGCGACGAGCTCGGTTTCGAGCGCATCCAGCGCGTCAACGTGGTCGCGGTGTTCGACACGTTCGCGCCGTTCGTGGCGGCGATGCGCGCGCGCGGCGGCGGCACGCTCGCCGCGGTCGCCAGCGTCGCCGGCATCCGCGGCATGCCCTCGCTCGGCGGCTACTGCGCGTCCAAGGCCGCGGTGATCGCCTATTGCGAAAGCCTCAGGCTGGAGCTGCGCGGCAGCGGGGTCCGCGTGGTGACGATCGCCCCGGGCTACGTGCGCACGCCGATGACCGCGCGCAACCGCTACCCGATGCCGTTCCTGATCGACGCGGCCACCTTCGCCGCCCGCGCGGCCGATGCGATCGAGCGGGGCCGGTCGTTCGCGGTGATCCCCTGGCCGATGGCCTGGGTGGCCCGGCTGCTGCGCGTGATGCCGGATGCGCTGTTCGACCGTGTGTTCGCGCGCGCGCCGCACAAGCCGCGCGAGCCCGCGCCGTGAACCGCCGGGGCGGGTCGTCCGGCTGCGCCGTGCGGTGAGCGGCGCGCCGCGCATCGTCAGCCTGGTCCCGAGCCTCACCGAGCTGCTGTTCGCGCTCGACCTCGGGCCGCAGGTGGTGGGCCGCACCGGCTTCTGCGTGCATCCGCGCGAGGCGGTGCGTGCGGTGCCGAAGGTGGGCGGCACGAAGGACGTCGACGTGGCGCGCGTGATCGCGCTCGCGCCCACGCACCTGATCGTCAACGTCGACGAGAACGAGCGGCCTACGGTCGAGCGGCTCGCCCCGCACGTCGGCGAGGTGATCGTCACGCATCCGCTCACCGTCGCGGACAACCTCGACCTCTATGAGCGCTTCGGGCGCACCTTCGATCGCGTCGCCCAGTCCGCCGGTCTGTCGGCCGCGCTGCGGCATGCCCTGAACGTTGCCGCGACACGACAATGGCGACCGTTGAAGGTGGTCTACCTGATCTGGAAGGCACCCTGGATGACGGTCTCTCGCAACACGTACATCGCCGACACGCTGGCCCGCGTCGGGCTGCACGTGATCGTGCCCGTCTCGGAGCGTCGCTATCCCGAGGTGGACTGGACGGCGACGCCGCCGCACGCGGCCGACCTGGTGCTGTTCTCGAGCGAGCCCTATCGGTTCCGAGAGCGCGACGCGCGCGCCTTCGCCGACGAGCACGGACTCGATCCGCGCCGCTGCATGACGATCGACGGCGAGATGACGTCGTGGTACGGCTCGCGCGCGATCGAGGGCGTGCACCACCTGGTCGCGTTGCGCGAGCGCATCGACGGGTGGCTCGGATGATCCGGCGGGTGCGGCTCGGCGCGGCCGCCGCGGGTGCGGCGCTCACGCTGCTCGCCGGCTGCGGCAGCGTGCCGAGGATGCCCGCGCAGGCCCCGTCGCAGGCGCCGCCGGTGGCGCAGCCGCAGGCGGCGCCCGATGCGCAGCCGCCGCGACCGGCCGCCCCGCCGCGCCCATCGGCTGCGGCACCGCGCGCTGCGACGCCGCGGCCCGCGCCGACCGCACGCGCGCCGCGCTGCGGCGCGTGCTACCAGGACGACGGGCCCGGCGAGAACCCGCCGCTGAACCTGCACCTGGTGCCCGACCCCGTGCCACGCGCCGAACCGCTGCACTCGGCGGCGAATCGGCCATACCGCGTCTTCGGCCAGCAGTACCTGCCGCGCCCTGACCTGGTCGAGCACCGCGAACGCGGCTTCGCGTCCTGGTACGGGCGCAAGTTCCATGGCCGGCCGACCTCCAGCGGCGAGCGCTACGACATGTACTCGATGACCGCCGCACACCCGACGCTGCCGATCCCGAGCTACGCGCGGGTCACCCACCTGCGCAACGGCCGCAGCGTCGTGGTTCGGGTCAACGATCGTGGCCCGTTCCTGAACCGGCGCGTGATCGACCTGAGCTATACGGCGGCGACCCGGCTCGGCTTCGTCGAGACCGGCAGCGCCGAGGTCGAGGTCGAGCTGATCCAGCCGCCGCTGCAGCCGCAGCGGCCGGTGCTGACCGCGGTGCGTGCGGATGCGGCGCTCGACACCGAGCCGGCGCCGGTGCCCGAGGTGATGCCGATGCCGATGCTCGCCGAGGCCGCCGCCGAGCGGCTGGCGCTCGAGACCACGGTCGGCGATCGGATCGTGACCGGCGCCGAGGTCGTGCCGCAGACGGTTGCGCTCGCAATGGTCTCGGCCGATGCGGCGCCGCCGTCGCCGGCGGCCGGCGAGTCGGTCTGGCTTCAGTTCGGCGTGTTCGCCTCGCGCGGCAACGCCGAGGCGCTGCGCGCCCGCGTCGCCCGCGAGCAGCCCTGGTTCGCGGTGCCGATCGAGATCGTGCCCGCGCCCGAGGGCTGGCGCGTGCAGGCCGGCCCGTGGTCGCACCGCGACGATGCCCGCGCCGCCGCCGAACGGATCGGCGGAGCGGCAGCGTCGCGGCCGCGGGTGGTCGTACGCTGAGCGCCGCGCGCGGCCGGCGTCGTCAGCCGGCGCGGTCCGGGTCCGGTGCGTCGTGGCCGCGTGCGACGCGCGGGTCCTCGCCTGGGCCGACGCCCTCGACTGCGCCCGCGTCCTCACCGTCAGCCTCACCGGTCGCGTCGCCCTGAGCGGCCGCGCCGCGCCGCGCCAGCGCGCGCCGGTACAGGTCGTTCGCGCGCAGGCCGGTCGCCCGCGCGGCGAGCCGCGCCGCCTGCCGCGCGGGCAGCTCCTCGCACAGCGCGGCAAGCAGCGCGTCGGCGGCGTCGGCGGCGGGCCGGGCGGCGGGCGCGGCGTCCAGCGCGAGCACGAATTCGCCGCGCAGCCGGTCGGGATGCCCGCGCAGCCAGCCCGGAAGCGCTGCGGCGCTCGTGCGGTGCACCTGCTCGAAGCGTTTGGTGAGTTCGCGCCCGACGACGACCACCCGCTGCGGCTCGAGCACGGCGGCCAGGTCGTCGGCGGTGTCCAGGATCCGGTGCGGGCTCTCGTAGAGCACCACGATCGCCTCGGCGTGCGCGAGCGCGGCCAGCCGCGCTCGGCGCGCCGCCGCCCGCGCGGGCAGGAAGCCCTCGAACACGAAGCGCGCGCACGCGAGCCCGGCGACCGACAGCAGCGCGGTCACCGCCGAAGGTCCGGGCACCGGCACCACCGGCAGGCCGGCCTCGTGCACCGCAGCCACCACGTGCGCGCCCGGATCGCTGACGCCCGGCGTGCCCGCGTCGCTCACCAGCGCGACGCGGCCTCCGGCGCGGATGCGATCGACGATCCCCCGCGCCACTTCGCGCTCGTTGTGCGCGTGCGCCGACAGCAGCTCGGCCGGACGTGCGCCGGCGTGGGCGAGCAGCACCCGGGCGACGCGCGTGTCCTCGGCGGCCACCGCGTCGGCCTGACGGAGTACGTCGATCGCGGTGTGGCTTAGGTCGGCGAGCCGACCGATCGGCGTGGCCACTACGTATAATCCAGCCGGTCGCGCGCCCGCATCGGGGCCGCTCCGATCGAGGTCCTCGGGGCTCATGCCGTCTCGTCGCTCAGTGGTGCGTGCGGCCGCGCTCGCCGTCGCCGGGCGGCCATTGTGGGCGCTCGCGCAGCCCGCGGCAAACCCGCCGGCCGACCCCGCCGCACCGCGGCCCCGCGTGGCATTCGGCCGCGGCGAGGTCGCGCTCGCGCTGCTGGTGCCCCGCCAGGACGGGCCGTTCGCGCGGGCCGCCGCCTCGCTGCTCGCCGGTATCACCGCCGCGCACGCGCGTGACGGCGAAGGGATTCGGGTCGAGGCGATCGAGGTCGACGATCAGGCCGACGAACTCGCGCTCGCCTACGCCGAGCTGGTCGAGCGCCGTTTCGCGATGGCCCTCGGGCCGCTCACGCGCAACGGCGCCACCGCGCTGCTCGAGCTGGGCACGGTGGGTGTGCCCACGCTGGTGCTCAACCTGCCCGAGCGCGATCTGCCGGTACCGCAGCGGGTCACCTTCTTCAGCCTGGCCACCGAGGCCGAGTCCCGGCAGGCGGCCTCGCAGGCCTACGCTCAGGCGACCGCGCGGGTCGGGTCGCGACGGCCGGGTGCGACCACGATCGTGGTCGCCTCCCCGCTCGCGCGCCGCGCTGCGCAGGCGTTCAACGACGCGTGGGCCGAGCTCGGCGGCGAGATGCGCGGCACGCTGGAGTTCGTCGGTCCCCGGCCCTCGCGCGACCTTCGAGCGCGGCTCGGGTCGCCCGCGCCCGACGTGGTGTTCCTCGCGATGGGCGCCGAGCAAGCGCGCGTGCTGCGGCAGACGGTCGGCAGCGGGACTGCGGTCTGGAGCACGTCGCTCGCGAGCATCGGCACCGCGAGCCCGCTGCGGCTGCCCGAGCTCGACGGCATGCGCGTACTCGACATGCCATGGCAGGTCGAGCCGGACAACCCCGCGGTGATGGCCTACCCGAAGGCGCCAGCGGGCTTCAACGTCGAGATGCAGCGGCTCTACGCGCTCGGCATCGACGCATTCCGCGTCGCGCGCCAGCTGCTCGGGGGCACCGGCGCCTTCCAGCTTGACGGCGTCACCGGCCGGCTGCGATTCGATCCGCAGGGTTCGCCGCGCATCGAGCGGGTCGCGGTGCCGAGCGAGTACCGCAACGGCGTGCCGGTGGCGCTCGGTACGCCGTGATCGCGCCGCGCCAGCGCGAGGGCTTCGACGCCGAGTCCCGCGCCGCCGGCCTGCTCGAGGCGGGCGGGCTGCGGGTGATCGAGCGCAACGTGCGCTTTCGCGGCGGCGAGATCGACTTGGTCGCGCGCGACGGCGACGCTTGGGTGTTCGTCGAGGTTCGCGCGCGCGCAAGCGCCGGCTGGGGCGGGGCGGCCGCGAGCGTCGGGCCGCACAAGCGGCGCCGGCTCGTGCTGGCCGCGCAGCTGTACCTGCTCAGGCGCTTCGGCGAGCGCGCATGGCCGGCCTGTCGCTTCGACGTGGTCGCCTTCGAGGCCGGCGAACCGCGCTGGATCCGCGGCGCGTTCGACGCGGGCTGAGGCACGCCGCGCCGCGCGCGAGGCCCCGCGGGCCGCGCTGCTATGATCGCCCGGTCGGTTGCGCCGCCCGCCGCGGTGCCGCTGGCCATGCCAGGAGAACACGATGGGTTCGACGCGAAGGCGCGCGGTGCTGGTCACCGCGCTCGGGTCTGCGCTCGCCGCCGCCGGCTGCCTCCCGCTCGCGGCCACCGGCATCGCGGTCGGCACGATGATGGCGGTCGACCGCCGTCCGGTCTCGGTCCAGGCGGCCGACACCGAGATCGAGCTGCGCGCCGCCAACCGGCTGCCGGATGCGATCCGCGGTGCGAGCGGCGTGGGCGTCACCAGTTTCAACCGGCGGGTGCTGCTCACCGGCCAGGTGCCCGACGACGCCGCCAAGGCCGAAGCCGAGCGCACCGTGCGGCAGATCGCCGGCGTGCGCGAGGTGTTCAACGAGCTGGAGATCGGGCCGCGCGCGTCGTTCGGCACCGTCACCAACGACACGTCGATCACCGCGGCCGTGCGCGGCGCGTTCATCGAGCGCAAGGGCTTGAGCGTGCACCCGGTGAAGGTGGTCACCGAGAACGGCATCGTGTACCTGATGGGGCTGGTCACCACCGGCGAGGCCACCGGATATTCGGACGCCGCATCGCGGGTCGGCGGCATCCGTCGCGTGGTCACGATGTACGAGTACCTGAGCGACGAGGAGCTCGCGAAGATCAACGCGCGCTGACCCCGCGCCGGCCCGCCGCGGGCGTCGCCTCGCGTCCCGCCCCCCCGACCGGTCATCGGCCGGGCGGCTCGGCCCCGCAGTCGCGATCGTTACCCTCGACACGTCCGGTGCGCATCGGCGCGCCCGGGCCGCACGATGTCCCTCGGACTGCTGACCCTGCTGCTCGCTCTCACGCTGACCGCGGTCTGGATCGCGCTGGTCTACAACCGGCTGTTCGAGCTTCGCAACGCGGTGCGAAACGCGTTCGCGCAGATGGACGTGCACCTGAAGCGGCGTCACGACCTGGTGCCCGAGCTGGTCGAGGCGGTGCGCGCGCACGGTCTGCACGAGCGGCAGGTGATCGACGCGGTAGTCGCCGCGCGCCAGGGGGCCGCCTCGGCCCGCGCGTCGGTGGCGACGCTCGGCACGGACGAGCGTGCGGTCGCCCGTCTCGATGCGGCCGAGCGGTCGCTGTCGGCCGGACTCGAGCGGCTCTTCTCGCTCGATGCGTCGCATCCGGAGCTGCGCGGCGACACGACGATCGCTCAGCTCGACGAGCACCTCGCCGGCACCGAGCAGCGGATCGCGGCCGCCCGCGGCCTGTACAACGCATCGGTCGCCGACTACAACCTCGCGGTCGCGCGGTTCCCCAACAGCCTGGTCGCGATCGCGTTCGCGTTCCGGCGCGGTGCGCCGTTGTTCGACGCGCGCCGTCGCGTCGAGCGCGAGGCGGTCGCCGCCTGAGGCGTCGCGATCGGCGGCGCTGCGGACGCGGCCGTGCCGCCCGACCCGCCGGGTCGTCCGTCGGCGCGGCCCGCGGTGGGGCGAAGCTGCGGCGACATCGACACTGCGCGCGTGCCGCACCCACCGTTCCGATGAACTCCGTCCGACATCAGGACCAAGCCGAGCGCACCGCGCGTCGACTGATCGGGCTGTTCGCGCTGGCGACCGCGGCGGTCGTGCTGGCCTCGAACGCGCTCGCGCTCGCGCTGTGGCAGCTGCTGCAGGAGCCCGCCCCGCCGCACGCGCTGTACGTCGCGACCACGGGCGCGGTGCTCGCGCTGATCCTGGGCGGCGCGTGGCTCGAGACCACGCGGCTGCGCGACGACGGTGCGCGGATCGCGCGCCGCCTGGGCGCGGTGCCGGTGAACACCGACGCCGACCCGCTTCAGCGTCGCCTGCAGAACCTGCTCGAGGAGCTGTCGATCGCCGCGCGCATCGGCGTGCCGCGGGCGTTCGTGCTGCACCAGGAGCCCTCGATCAACGCATTCACTGCGGGCTTGGATCCGAACCATACGGTGGTCGCGGTCACCCGTGGTGCGCTCGAGCGGCTGACCCGCGAGCAGCTGCAGGGTGTGCTCGCGCACGAGATCGCGCACGTGGTCAACGGCGACGTACGGCTCAACACGCGCCTGGCGGGGCTGAGCTACGGCCTGGAGCGCGTCGCCGCGCTCGGTCGCATGCTGCGCTACCGCGCCTCGGCCCGCGGCGGCCCGGGCGCGCCGCTCGCGCTCGCCGGCGCGGTGCTTTCGGCCGCCGGGGCGATCGGCGAGCTCGCCGCGCGCGCGGTGCGTGCCGGAATGGGCCGTCAGCGCGAGTTCTTCGCGGATGCGCAGGCGGTCGAGCTCACGCGCGACCGCGACGGGCTGGGGGGTGCATTGCGCCGGATCGCCGGGCAGCGCTCGGTGGCCGACGCCCGGGACGGGGCGGGCGGGCTGCGGCATCCGCTCGCCGCCGCGGTCGGGCACCTGCTGCTGGTCGCGCCGGACGACGCGGGCGGCGCATTGTCCACGCATCCGCCGCTCGAGGAGCGGCTGCGCCGGCTGTACGGCGAGCCGGTCGAGCCCCTGGCATGCGATGACACCGCATCGCTGGATGCGACGCTGCGGCACGAGCCCGACCTGCCGGTGCTCGCCGTCGCCGCCACGGCGGTCGCCGACGAGCCCGGCCACGCGATCGTGCCCGAGGCGACCGCGCCGAACGCGGCCACGCTGCACGACGCGTCGCTGCGACTCGTGCGGGCGACGCGCGAGCCGGCTGCGGCGGCCGCGCTGGTGGTCGCGCTGATCGAGGACGGCGTGGTCGCGGCGCCGGCTTGGGACGAGGGCTGGGCGGTGGCGGCCGTGCGATTCGATGCGCTGCGCGCGTCGGTCGAGGCGCTGCCCGCCGAGGCGATGCGCTCGCTGCGCTGGCCGCTGATGGAGCTCGCGGTCGCGCGGCTGCGGCCGCTGTCGCGCCCGGCGCGCGAGTCGCTGCTGGCGACCGCTCGCGGGCGGCTCGGCGGCGAGCGCCGGGTCATGCTGCGCGAGTGGATCTACTTCAGCCTGCTGCGTCTGCGGCTCGCCCCGTCGCCGGCGGTGGCGCGACTGCCGGGGCTCGCCGATCCGATCGATGCGCGCAGCGTGCGGGTGCTGTTCGCGCTGGTGGCGCAGGCCGCGCAGGTGAGCGAGGCCCGCGCCGAACGGGCCGCGAACGCCGCGATCCGTGCGCTGGACGGCGAGCCGATCGGCGGGGCCGCGGGGCCGCTGACCCCGGAGACGCTCGAGCGCGCGCTGCGGCGCGCCGCGCGGCTGGCGCCGCTCGAGCGGCCGCTGCTGGTGCGTCAGCTGGTCGCGCTGCTGCCGCCCGAGGCGGGCGGCGAGGTCCGGGACTTCCTGCGGCTGCTGTGCGTGGCGATCGACTGCCCGCCGCCGCAATTCCCGCCGCGCGGCCGGGTGCGCGAGGACGCCGCGACCGGTCAGGCCGAGGCGGGCCAGCCGAGCACGCGGCACGCGACCGTGTAGCGCTCGGCGAGCGCGGCCGAATCGGCCGCCCCCAGGTGCAGCACGCCGTAGCGGTGGCTGCCCAACCACTTGTACTCGCGCGCGAGCGCCCGGCCGCGCCGCGGCATGCCGAGCAGCAGCGCGTCCGGGACCGTGCGCGCGAGCGCGTCGCGCCGCGCCGCGTCCGGCTGGCGCGGCGGCGTCGCGCCGTCGAAGCTGCGGAACACGAAGCTCGCCGCCACGCCGTCGCGGCGCGCCGCGCGCGGCAGGTCGCGCGGGTCGCGTCCGCACGCGAGCGCGAGGTTCATCGCGTGCAGGTCGATGCCGTCGACTCGCCGGTACAGGTCGGCGAGCTGCGAGCCCAGCCGCGGGTTGAACTCGATCACCCGCACCGAGCCGTCGGCCGGCTCGTGGAAGAACTCCATGTTGAAGAAGCCGTGCTCGAAGCCGACCGCGTTCAGGAAGCGGCGCGCCACGTCGAACGCGCGCGCCTGCACGTCCGGATCGAGCGTCGACGGGTACTGGAAGCGCAGGAACGCCTGCGTGCCCGGGTACATCACCTCGTCGACCACGCCGATGCACCGCACGTCGCCTCGGTGCACGTAGCCGTCGAGGTTGTACTGCGGCGCGCTCACCGGGCGCTCGGCGATCATCCGGTGCGCATCGACCTCGATGCCGTTCAGCCGCCGCGCGGCGCGGTCGAACGGGCGCACCAGCCGGCGGATCAGCGCGGTCTCCAGCGGGCCGAAGCGCAGGTGCTCGGCCAGGGTGTCGCGGTCGTCGACGCGCCGAGCGAGCACCGAGTACGCAGCCTTCAGCGGCTTGACGAACAGCGGGTAGCCCAGCCCCTCGGGCGGCGGCTCGCCGAGCGTCCAGGGCAGCAGGAAGTAAGGCAGGTTCGCTTCGGGTGCGACGCGCTCGAGCACCTGGCGGCAGTGCAGCTTGTGCTGGCAGGCGACGATCGCCTCGGGGGCCGTGCCCGGCAGGCCGAGGCGGCGCGCGACCATCGCCGCGGCGAGCGCGCCGAACTGCTCGTGGTTCGACACCACCGCCGCGAGGCCGTCGCCATGCCGGCGGCACAGCGCGTCGACGAAGCGGTCCAGGTCGAAGGTTGCGAGCCGCAGCGCGCTCGGCAGCCGGAACAGGTCGAAGCCGTCGCGCACGAAGCGGTAGCGATGCGCGCTGCGCGCGTGCCCGTCGGCGTCCCAGTCCTGGTCGAAGAGCAGCAGCACGCGCGGCGGATCGCCGCGCGCGCGGTGCGCGGACGGCTCGGCCGGGTCGGCGTCGGCCAGCGCCAGCGGGTCCAGCAAGGGGGCGACGCCGTCTGCCAGGCGGTCGGCTCGAATCGGATCCATGGGTTCGGCAGGGTCACGCCCCGCCGGATAGACTGCGCCGACCCGCCGGATGCGCGCCGCGCCTGCGTGCGCGGTGACGATTCAGCATACACGGTCGATGCCCGACGCAACCGCCCCCGCCCCTCCGCCGCTCGCCGCGCGGCGGAGGGCGATCGTCGCCGGCGCGGGGCTCACCGCGCTCGCCGCCCTGGGCACGCTCGCCTGGATCGCCCGGCCCCCGCCCGGTCCGCGCCGCCTGCCCGGGGTGTCTTATCCGCTGATCGACGGGCGCCGGCTCGGGCCGGCCGACCTCGCGGGCCGCGTGGTGCTGGTGAACTTCTGGGCGACCGGCTGCGCGGTCTGCGTGGCCGAGATGCCCGACCTCGCGCGGCTGCACGCGGACTACCGCGCCCGCGGCTTCGAGCTGCTGGCGATCGCGATGCCGTACGACCGGCCCGACCACGTGCTGCACTTCGCACGCACCCGCGCGCTGCGGTTCGCGGTGGCCCTCGACCCGCTCGGCGAGGCGGTGGCCGCGTGGGGCGGCGTGCGGGCGACCCCCGCCTCCTGGCTGGTGGCGCCGGACGGGCGCGTGGTCTCGCACTGGCTCGGCGCGCCCGACCTGCGGCGACTGCGCGGGCGCATCGAGGCGCTGCTGCCGATCAGCGGCTGAGCGGTCGGGCGACCGGTTCTGCAGCCCACCGCGGGATCCGCACGTCGCCCGCGGCTTGCCGCCGCCTCCCCGGCGCGCGGCGGCCGACGCCGCCCGGCGGTCAGGCCACGCCGGCCGCGTGCGCCTGCTGATCCGCGTGGTACGACGAGCGCACCAGCGCGCCGACCGCGGCGTGCGAGAACCCCATCGCGCGCGCCTCGGTCTCGAAGCGCGCGAACGTGTCCGGGTGCACGTAGCGCTGCACCGGCAGGTGGTGCGCGGTCGGGGCGAGGTACTGGCCGACGGTCAGCATGTCGATGTCGTGCTCGCGCATCTCGCGCATCGTCTGCAGGATCTCGTCGTCGGTCTCGCCCAGGCCGACCATCAGGCCGGACTTGGTCGGCACGCCCGGCACCCGGCGCTTGAACTCGGCGAGCAGCTTCAGCGAGTGCGCGTAGTCCGACCCCGGCCGCGCCTGCCGGTACAGCCGTGGCACGGTCTCCAGGTTGTGGTTCATCACGTCGGGCGGCGCCGCCTCGAGGATCGCGAGCGCGCGGTCGAGCCGACCCCGGAAGTCGGGCACCAGCACCTCGATGCGCGTGTTCGGCGCGTGTTCGCGCACCGCGCGGATGCAGTCGACGAAGTGCTGCGCGCCGCCGTCGCGCAGGTCGTCTCGGTCCACCGAGGTGATCACGACGTACGACAGCGCGAGCGCGGCGATCGTGCGGGCCAGATTGAGCGGTTCGTCGGCGTCGAGCGGGTCGGGGCGGCCGTGGCCGACGTCGCAGAACGGGCAGCGGCGCGTGCACTTGTCGCCCATGATCATGAAGGTCGCCGTACCGCGTCCGAAGCACTCGCCGATGTTCGGGCACGAGGCCTCCTCGCAGACCGTGTGCAGCCGGTGCTCGCGCAGGATCCGCTTGATCTCGTGGAAGCGGCTGCCCGGCGCGGCGGCCCGCACGCGGATCCACTCGGGCTTGCGCAGCGTCTCGGTGGCGGGCAGCACCTTGATCGGGATCCGAGCGGTCTTGCCGGCGCCCTTCTGCTTGATCGTGGGGTCGTGCGCGGCGGGTGAGGCGTCTGCGGCCGGGGCAGCGGCGCCGCGGGGCGGGGCGGGATCGTTCATGGTCGCTCGAGGAGTGCGGCGATCGCGTCGCCGAAGCGTTCGGCGACCCGCGCCGGGTCCGGCGGCGGCCGGCCGCCGGCTCGACGCAGGTCGGTCACCTGCAGGCCAGGATACCCGCAGGGATGGATCCGTTCAAACGGCGTCAGGTCCATCGCGACGTTCAGCGCGATGCCGTGGAAGGTGCAGCCACGGCTCACCTTCAGGCCGAGCGACGCGATCTTCGCGCCGGGCGTCCCGTCGGCCGCCGCCAGGTAGAGCCCCGGCGCGCCGGGCTTGCGCACCGCACGGACCTGCCACTGCGCGCAGGTGTCGATCGCCGCGGCCTCCAGGCGGCAGACCAGGTCGCGCACACCGCCGCCACGCCGGCGCAGGTCGATCATCGTGTAGGCGACCACCTGACCCGGGCCGTGGTAGGTGACCTGCCCGCCGCGCTCGGTACGGATCACGGGGATCTCGCCGGGTGTGAGCACATGCTCCGCTCGTCCGGCCAAACCTTGCGTGAACACCGGCGGGTGCTCGACCAGCCAGATCTCGTCGATGGTCTCCGGCTCACGGGCGGCGGTGAACGCCCGCATCGCCTCGAGGGTCGGCAGGTAGTCCGCGGCGGCGAAAGGTCGGATCAGGATCACGGGGCGGCTCGGGTGGCGAACGCAGGCGGCGGGCGGCAAGGCGGGCTGCCGTGCACCGGCGCGGCCCGGGGCGTTCGCACGCAGGCCGCCCCGACCCGGGCATCATCGATGGTAGCGGTCGGGGCGCGGGCGCGGTCGGCGAACGGGCGTCCGGTTGGGGATCGGCGGCGTCGGGCGGTCGGCGCGAGGCCCGGACGGTCGGTCCGAGTGGGGTGAACGCGACGGTGGCTGCGGAACTTCGAGCGGTCGAACTGATCGGTGCGGCGATCGGCGAGGGGGCGCCCGATGCGGGCGCCCGCGCCGGGCCGCAGTCGCTCAAGCGCTGGGGCCTCGGCCGCCGGCTGGCGGCGCGTGGCCGCGACGTGCGCTGGGGGCCGATCGTCGCGTCCGACCGCAGGCTGCTCGGCCACGGGCCGCTGCACGTGGTCGGCGAGTTCTCGGAGCGCCTCGCCGGGGTGGTGGGCGCGGCGCTGGCCGGCGGCCGCCTGCCGGTGGTGGTCGGCGGCGACCACTCGTGCGCGGTCGGCACCTGGAGCGCGGCGGCCGCCGCGCTGCGACGGGCCGCGGGCGGCGCGCGCGCGCTCGGCCTGGTGTGGATCGACGCGCACCTGGACGCGCACACGCCCGAGACCTCCGCGTCGCAGCAGCCTCACGGGATGCCGCTCGCCGCGCTGCTCGGGCATGGCGTGCCGGCGCTCATCGGCGTGGCCGGCAGCTTCCCGAAGCTGCGACCGGAGCACGTGGTGCTGATCGGGCCGCGCAGCTGGGAGCCGGGCGAGGCTGCGCTGCTCGAGCGGCTGGGCGTGCGGGTGATGGCCGCCGACGAGGTCGCTCGCCGCGGCTTCGGGGCGTGCCTGGCCGAGGCGCGCGAGCGGGTCTCGCGCGGCACCGCGGGCTGGGGCGTCAGCTTCGATCTGGACGCGCTCGATCCGGCCGATGCGCCCGGCACCGGGGTGAAGGTCGCCGACGGTCTGCGGATCGCCGCGGTGAGCGACGCGCTGCACGGGCTGGGCTGCGATCCGCGGCTGGTCGCCTGCGAACTGGTCGAGTACAACCCGCGGCTGGACGAGGACCGCGTGACCGCACGGGCCGCCGACGCCGTGCTGGGCGCGCTGCTCGAGCGGCGCGGCTGCGACCCGCCGGCGGGGCCGCCCGCCCAGGGCGAGCGCCGGGGCCGCCCTACAGCACCACCTTGACCAGCGGGTGCGCGGTGAGCTCGCGGTACAGCGCGTCCAGCTGCTCGCGCGAGACCGCGTGGATGGTCGCGGTGAGCCCCAGGTAGGTGCCCTGGCGGGACACCCGCATCTCGAGCGTCGAGGCGTCGAAGTCCGGGGCGTGCCGGCGCACGACCGCGGCGATCGCGTCGGCGAACCCGTCCTCGCGACGGCCCAGGATCTTCAGAGGGAACTCGGTGGGGAACTGCAGCAGCTCGGTGCGCACGGGCGCGCCGTTGCTCGCCTCGCCGCCGCCGGTACCGGACATCGCAGGGGCCTGCCGCGCCGCGAGCTCGCGCGCCGGTCAGCGCGCCGCGCGTCCGGCCGCCTTCGCGCGCTGGTAGGCGGCGTGCAGCCGGCGGAACACCGGTCCGGGCGTGCCTCCACCGACCGGGCGGCCGTCCAGCCGCGTGATCGGCAGCACCTCGCGAGTGGCCGAGGTCAGCATCAGCTCGTCGGCCGCATCCACCTCGGCGCGGGTCACCGGCCGCAGCTCGAACGGCAGGCCCTCGTCGGTCGCGAGCGACTCGAGCAGTTCGTAGCGCACCCCGCGCAGGATCCTGCGGTCGGGCGGGGGGGCGAGCACGCGTCCCTCGCTCACCACCCAGATGTTGCTCGAGGCGCCCTCGGTGAGGAGTCCGTCGCGGAACATCACGCACTCGAACGCACCGGCGTCCACTGCGGCCTGCTTGGCCAGCACGTTGCCGAGCAGCGAGGTGGACTTGACGTCGCAGTTGAGCCAGCGCTCGTCGGGCAGCGTGATCGTCGCCACGCCCCGCTCGACCAGTTCGGCCGGCACCGGTGCGAGCGGGCTGGACATCGCGAACACCGTCGGCGCGACGCCGGTCGGGAACGCATGGTCGCGTCGGGCGACGCCGCGGGTCACCTGCAGGTAGACGAACTGGTCGTCCCACGGGTGGCGGGCGATCAGCGCATCGACCAGCTCGCGCCAGCCCTCGCCCTCCATCGGGTCGGCGATCCGGATGCGCGACAGACTGCGCGCGAGCCTCGCGCGGTGCTGATCCCAGCGGAACGGCGCGCGCCCGTACACCGGCACCACCTCGTAGATCCCGTCACCGAAGATGAAGCCGCGGTCGAGCACCGGCACGCGGGCCTCGGCGGCCGGCAGGAACTCGCCGTTCAGGTAGACGATGCCGCCGCTCGTGTCCGCGCCCATGCCGGTCGGTGCCTCACTTGAACCACAGCCGCATCGTATCCCACGCCCGTCCGAACCAGCCGGCCTGATCGACCGGGTCCAGCGCGATCAGCGGATGCTCGGCGATCGTGCGCTCGTCCAGGCGCACGCGCAGCGTGCCGATCCGCTGCCCCTTCCCGATCGGCGCGAGCAGCGGCTGCACGCGCTCGATCTCGCCCTTCACGCGCTCGCCCTGGCCGCGCGCGACCGTCACCAGGACGCTGGCCGCGAAGCCCGCCTTGACCTCGTCGGCCTTGCCCTTCCACACCGGATACGACGCCACCGCCTGGCCCTGCGGGTACAGGCGCACGACGTCGAAGCTCGCGAAGCCCCAGTTGAGCAGCTTCTGCGATTCGATCGCGCGCGCCGATTCCGAGGACGTGCCCATCACCACGCTCAGCAGCCGCCGCGCAAGGCCGCCGCCCGGCTGCTCGCGTCGGCTCGAGGCGATCAGGCAGAAACCGGCCGCGTCGGTGTGCCCGGTCTTCACGCCATCCACGGTCGGGTCGACGAACAGCAGCCGGTTGCGGTTCGGCTGCCGGATGTTGTTGTACTGGTACTCGCGCTGCGAGTAGAGCCGGTAGTAGTCGGGGTGGTCCTCGATCAGTCGCGCCGCGAGGATCGCGAGGTCGCGCGCGGTGCTGTAGTGCTGCGCGTCCGGCAGGCCCGAGGCGTTCGTGAAGCTGGTGTTCCGCATGCCCAGGCGCTGCGCCTCGCGGGTCATCTGCTGCGCGAAGTTCGCTTCGCTGCCGCCCAGGGCCTCGGCCAGGATGATCGCCGCGTCGTTGCCAGACTGGATGATCAGCCCGTGCAGCAGCTCGTCGACGCTCGCCGGCTTGCCGGGGTCGACGAACATGCGCGAGCCGATCGCCTTCCACGCGGCCTGCGATACCGGCGGCCGGTCCGACGCGGCGAGCTTGCGCTCCTTGAGCGCATTGAAGACCAGGTACGCGGTCATCAGCTTGGTGAGCGAGGCCGGCTCGACGCGAAGATCGGGCTCGCTCGCGGCCAGCAGCTGGCCGGTGGTCACGTCCAACAGCAGCCACGAGCGCGCGGCGATCTGCGGCGCCGAGCCGACCGCCAGCCCCTGCGTCGCCGCGGTGGGCGGCTGCGTGGCCGGGGCGGTGGCCGCGGGCTTGCCGCCCTTGGGCTGTCCCAGCGCCGCGGGGGGGGCGCTGGCGCAGATCGCGATCAGGGCCGCGACCAACGGGGTCGCGATCGGGCGCATCGCCATGGGCTCGGATCCTTCTCGTTCGCCGACCCACGACGGCAAAGTGGTCGGCGGCGGCGGATTATACGGGCCCGGTCTTGCCGTCGGACCCGCGCGCGGCCCATTCCCGATGAGCGGCCTGTGCAACCTGAGCGACGCGCCCCGCGGCCTGCGCGTCTTTGCGCGAACGCACCAGCTCGATCACCTCGCGAGTGACCGAGCGCATCACCGCCATGTTCACGCAGTCCTGCAGACGGGCCTCGAGCACGAGGCCCGCGCGACCGAGTTCGCGTTCGACGCAGCCCGCCAGCCTGCGCTTGAAGTGATCGAGCTGCGGGTCGCGCTGCTCGGACCCTTCGGCGGCGAGCCGCTCGACGCTGCCCGAGGGGACGACCAGGCCGGCTGCCAGCAGCTGCTCGAGCAGCGCGGGCATCTCGCCCGAGCGCACGCGCGCCGGCAGCGCCCCGATGGGGCGCCGACCGTCGATCAGCAGCAGCAACCGCCGCACGGGCGGGGAGAGCTCGAGGCTGCGCTTGAGGACCTCGTCCGAACCCGCGGCGGTCCTCGCGTAGATCACCCGCGGGTCGAACGACGCGGTCATGGCGAGCGCAGCGACCGCACCAGCAGCGACTTCAGGCCGGTCAGCTTGCGGTGGAAGAAGTGGTCCGCGCCGGGGATCACGATCACCGGCAGCTCCTGCGGCCGCGCCCAGTCGAGCACCGAGGCGAGCGGCACCGTCTCGTCGACCTCGCCGTGGATCACCAGCGTGTCCTCGGGCACGGTCTCCACCGCGAAGCGCGTGGTGGCCGTGCCCACGAACACCAGCCGCGCGGCGGGCGTGCCGGCCTGCGCGAGGCGCCGCGCGACCCGCGACTGCACGAAGCTGCCGAACGAGAAACCGGCGAGCACCAGCGGCAGCGAGGCGCCCGCGGGCTCGGCGGCGCGCGCGGCGGCCACCACCGCGAGCAGGTCCTCGGTCTCGCCGCGGCCCTCGTCGTAGATGCCTTCGGTGTCCTCCACGCCCCGGAAGTTCGGGCGCCAGCACACGTAGCCGAGGGCGAGCAGCGCACGCGCCAGCGTCTGCACGACCTTGTTGTCGCGGGTGCCGCCGTACAGCGGGTGCGGGTGCGCGACCACCGCGATGCCACGCGCGGTCTCGGCGGGCCGGTCGAGCGCGACGCCGATCCGTCCGGCCGGACCGTCGACGGCGACCACGCGCGTGCCCGGCTGCATGCTCAGTCCAGCTTCAGCCGCTCCACCACCTTGCCGTCGCGCAGGTGGCTGTCGACGATCTCGTCGATGTCGTGCCGGTCGACGTAGGTGTACCAGGTGCCTTCGGGGTAGACCACCACCACCGGCCCGAGCTCGCAGCGGTCGAGGCAGCCGGCCTTGTTGACGCGGACCTTGCCGGGGCCGCTGAGGCCGAGCGCCTTCACGCGGTCTTTCGCATAGGACTGCAGCGACTCGGCGTCGCGCTCGGCGCAGCACGGGCGGCCGCCGTCGCGGCGGTTCAGGCAGAAGAACACGTGGCGCTTGTAGTGCATCGGGCGAGTCTAGCAGCTCGGGCCGCGAGGCCGGGTGCGCGCCCGTGCGTGCGTCGGACCGGCGCTGCCGCCGCGCGGCCGGGCCACCGGGCGAGCCCGCCGGCTCGGGCGATCGGACGGCGCACCCACCGGCCCGACCCCGCGCCGTCGGGCGCACCGCGGCCCTAGGAGTCCGGGCGGCAGACGCCGCGGAGTCGATTGCTGGGGCTGGTTGCGCCGTTCGCGCCGAGCGTCATCGTGGTACGCGTTGAATGGTGCGGCTCGCCACGGATGCCTATGGTCTTGAAGAGG
>JBIKMO010000269.1:0-5899 GCA_044359175.1 Burkholderiaceae bacterium
CGCTGCTGGCCAGCCCGCAGCCGAGCAGCAGCACCGCGGGCGGGAATCGCTGATAGAGGCGCGGCGCCAGCAGCATGCCCAGGGTGAGCGTGACCGATGCCAGCGAGAACACGAAGGCCATGTCGGCGCGACCGACGCCCAGCAGTGCCTCCATCGGTGCGAGGAACACGCTGAACGCGTAGATCGTGCCGTAGGCCAGCGTCGGCACGGTGGCGGCCAGCAGCGCGACCGCGGCGCGGCCGCGCGTCCGGCGGTCCCGTCCGACCGCATCCGTTGGGTCGCTCGCGCTGCGTTGCATCGGCGCGAGCATAACAAGGCGGCCTCGCCGCTCTGCGATACTCCGCTCGGGCCTGCGCCGCAGGCCGTCCGACCGCGACCGCGGCGGGCCGCTCGGCCCGCACCGACTGCGGCGCTCCAGGGAGACCGTCCGATGATCCGAACCGCCCGCCTCACCGCCGCCGCGGCACTGCTCGCGCTCCTTGCAGCCCCAGCGCTCGCCCAGACCCCGGCCCAGCCCCCCGCGCCCGCCGCGGCGCCGGCCCCCGCCCCGGAGGACCCGTACCGCGCGACGATCGCCAACTTCCGCAAGGCCACGCAAAGCCGCCCGTTCTTCGACACCGCAGCCGGCTACGCCGTGTTTCCCACCATCGGCAAGGGCGGCGCGGTGGTCGGCGGTGCATTCGGCCGCGGCCGCGTCTACGAGCGCGGCCGCTGGATCGGCAACGTCACGATGACCCAACTGTCGCTCGGCTTCCAGCTCGGCGGACAGGGCTTCAGCCAGATCGTGTTCTTCGAGACCGCCGACGCGCTCAAGCGCTTCACCGAAGGCCCATTCGAGTTCGGCGTCGACGCGTCCGCGGTCGCGGTCACGCTCGCGGCGACCGCCAAGGCGAGCTCCACCGGCGCAACCGTCGGCGCGAGCGTCGATCCGAACACCGCCGCGACGGTGGGCACGTACAACAACGGCATGGCGACCTTCACGCTGGTCAAGGGCGGGCTCATGTACGAGGTCGGGGTCGCCGGCCAGAAGTTCCGGTACACGCCGCGCTGAGCCGCACGGCGATCCGGCGAAGCACCCCTCCGACAGCCTGCGCGCGGCCCACGGCCGCGCACCCGGCACGATCCGACGCCCCTGGGCAGACCCTCGTGAGCCTCGTCCTGATCCGCCACGCCGAGACCGACCTGAACGCCGCGCGCGTGCTGCAGTGGCCGGACACGCCGCTGGGCGAGCGCGGCCTCGCGCAGGCCCGCGCGGTCGCGGCGCGCTTTGCCGGCCAACCGCCGGCGGCGATCCTGTCGAGCGACATGGCGCGCGCGCGACAGACCGCCGAGGCGATCGCCGCGGCCACCGGACGACCGGTGTCGATCTCGCCGCTGCTCGGCGAGCGCGACTTCGGCGCACTGCGTGGACAGCGCTACGACCAGCTCGGACACGACCCGATCGCCGACGAGCGGGCACCGCTGGGCGGCGAATCGATGGCCGCGTTCCGCGAGCGCGTCGCCGCAGCCTTCGGCTGGATGCTCGCGCAGCGCCGCCGCGCCGAGGGCGACCTGCTGGTGGTCACCCACGGCCTGGTGATCCGGGCGATCCTCGCCGCACACGCGCGGCTGCCGCAGGGCGCCGAGCCGCCGCACGCGCTGGCCAACACCTCGGTCACGGTGCTCGACGCCGAGCCGCCGCACGCGGTGCGACTCGCCAACTGTTCTCGGCACCTGGATCCGGCGACGCGCGACGACGGCCGCGGCGTGACCGGCATCTGACGCGCGCCTCGGGTCGCGGGCGCCGGCGCGCTCCCGGCCCGGAGCCCACGCGTGCATAATCCGCGGCAATCCAGGCCCCGTGGCCGCCCTCCCCACCTCGATGATCGACAGCAAGTCGTCCCTGGGCGCGCTCACCCTCGGCGCGATCGGCGTCGTCTATGGGGACATCGGCACCAGCGTGCTGTACGCAATGAAGGAGGTGTTCAACTCCGGTCATGTCGCGTTCACGGTCGACAACGTCTACGGCGTGCTGTCGATCTTCGTGTGGACGATCACGATCGTGGTCTCGCTGAAGTACGTGACGCTGGTGCTGCGCGCCGACAACCGCGGCGAGGGCGGCCTGGTGGCGATGCTCGCGCTGGCGTCGCAGTCGGTGAAGGACCAGCCGCGGCTGCGCGCCCGGCTGCTGCTGATCGGCGTGTTCGGCACCTGCCTGTTCTACGGCGACGGGGTGATCACGCCGGCGATCTCGGTGCTGTCGGCGGTCGAAGGGCTGGAGGTGATCTCGCCGGCGTTCCGCACCGCGGTGCTGCCGCTCACGCTGCTGATCCTGTTCGTGCTGTTCGCGGTGCAGCGCCACGGCACCGCGGGCATCGGCAGGTTCTTCGGGCCGATCACGCTCGCGTGGTTCGCCGCAATCGGCGTGCTCGGCGTCGTCCACATCGTTCCGCACCCGGAGATCCTGTCGGCGATCGGCCCCCAGCACGCGCTGCGCTTCGCGTGGCAGCAGCCCGGCGTCACCTTCCTGATCCTCGGTGCGGTCGTGCTGTGCGTGACCGGCGCCGAGGCGCTGTACGCGGATCTCGGGCACTTCGGCAAGCGGCCGATCCGGATCGCGTGGTTCTGGGTCGTGATGCCCGCGCTGGTCCTCAACTACTTCGGCCAGGGCGCGCTGCTGCTCGCCGATCCGGACGCGGTGTCGAACCCGTTCTTCAACATGGCGCCCGGCTGGGCGCTGCCGCCGCTGGTGGTGCTCGCGACCGCCGCGACCGTGATCGCCTCGCAGGCGCTGATCACCGGCGCGTTCAGCGTGACGCGCCAGGTGATCCAGCTGGGCTACCTGCCCCGGCTGCAGGTGCTGCACACGAGCGAGCGGCACACCGGTCAGATCTACGTGCCGGTCGTCAACTGGGGGCTGTTCGCCGCGATCGTGCTCGCGGTGGTGACCTTCCGCAGCTCGAGCAACCTCGCTGCCGCCTACGGGATCGCGGTCACGCTGGACATGCTGATCACCACGACGCTGACCTTCTTCGTGATCCGCTACGGCTGGGGGTACCCGTGGTGGCTGTGCGTGAGCGCGACCGGCTTCTTCTTCGTGATCGACCTCGCCTTCTTCGCGTCGAACCTGCTCAAGCTCGCCGACGGGGGCTGGTTCCCGCTGGCGATCGGCGCTGCGGTGTTCGTGCTGATGACCACCTGGAACGAGGGTCGCCGACTGCTGAACCGTTCGCTGCAGGGCGAGGCGCTCGAGCTCGGCGGCTTCCTCGATGCGGTGTTCGTCGCGCCGCCGCCGCGGGTGGAGGGCACCGCGGTGTTCCTGACCGCGACCCCGGGCATCGTCCCGCACGCGCTGCTGCACAACCTCAAGCACAACAAGGTGCTGCATGCGCACAACCTGTTCGTGACCGTGCGCAACCACGAGGTGCCGCGCGTGCCCGCCACCGAGCGCGTCGAGGTCGACTACCTCGGACACGACGCCTGGCAGGTCATCGTGAACTACGGGTTCAAGGACGACCCCGACCTGCCGGCCGCGCTCGAGCTGCTGCAGGACAACGCGGTGGCGCTGGACCCGATGACGACCAGCTACTTCCTGTCGCGCGACATCGTGATCCCCACGCTCGGCGGCGGCATGGCGTACTGGCGCGAGAAGCTGTTCGCGCAGATGCACCGCAACGCGAGCGCGGCGGCAGACTTCCTGAAGCTGCCGAACAACGCGGTGGTCGAGCTGGGCAGCAAGATCGCGATCTGACCCGCTGCGGGTCACGAGGAGACGAACGATGCCGGGACTCCACGGCGGCCGTCGCGCCGCCCTGCTCGCGCTCGCGGCGCTGCTCGCCGCGTGCTCGCGGCCGGACACGCCGACCGCCGCCCCGACCGGCGCGGGCGACGCGACCGGGGCGGTGCTGCGCGCCAACGCCGCGCTCGCACGGTCGCTGAACCTGGGCGAACGGACCGCGTTCGACGACGCGCGACGCGGGTTCGTGGCGGCACCCACCGGTCAGGTCCGCGACGCGCGCGGTGCGGTGGTCTGGGACTACGATGCGTTCGCCTTCGTCCACGGCGATGCGCCGACGACGGTCAACCCGAGCTTGTGGCGGCAGGCACGGCTCAACAACCAGATCGGCCTGTTCGAGGTGACCCGGGGGATCTGGCAGCTGCGCGGCTTCGACCTGGCGAACATGACGCTGATCGAGGGCCGCACCGGCTGGATCGTCGTGGACGCGCTGACTTCGCGCGAGACCGCCGCCGCGGCGATGGCATTCGCGCGCCGGCATCTCGGCGAGCGCCCGGTCTCGGCGCTGATCTTCACCCACAGCCACGTCGATCACTTCGGCGGCGCGCTCGGCGTGATCTCCGCCGAGGAGGCGGCGCGCCGCCGCGTGCCGATCGTCGCCCCCGCGGGGTTCATGGAGGAGGCGACCCGCGAGAACCTGCTGATGGGCGTGGCGATGGCGCGGCGCTCGGCGTACATGTACGGCGACCGCCTGCCGCGCGATGCAACCGGACTGGTGGACAACGGGATCGGCAAGGCGGTCGCCTACGGCAGCGTCGGCATCCTGCCGCCCACGGTGGTGATCGAGCGCGCGGTCGAGCCGCTGGAGATCGACGGCGTGGGCTTCGTGTTCCACAACGTCCCCGGCAGCGAGGCGCCTGCCGAGTTCGTGTTCGCGGTGCCGTCGCTGCGCGCATTCTGCGGCGCCGACCTCATGGCCCACACGCTGCACAACCTCTATACGCTGCGGGGCGCGAAGGTGCGCGACGCGCTGCAGTGGGCGAAGCACCTGGATGCGTCGCTCGCCTACGCACAGGGCGCCGAGGTCGTGTTCACCCAGCACCACTGGCCGGTCTGGGGGGCCGAGCGGATCGCCGAGTACGTGACCAAGCAGCGCGACCTGTACCGCTACATCCACGACCAGACCGTGCGGAACATCAACGCCGGACTGACCGCCGCCGAGATCGCCGAGGTGCTGACGCTGCCGCCCAGCCTCGACGCGTACCTGAGCACGCGCGGCTACTACGGCACGGTCCGGCACAACGTGAAGGGCGTGTACCAGCACTACATGGGCTGGTTCGACGCACACCCGGCCCAACTCGACCCGCTGCCGCCGCTGGAGGCCGCGCGGCGCTACGTCGCACTCGCCGGCGGTATCGACCGGATGGTGGGCGCGGCCCGCTCGGCGTTCGACGCCGGCGAGTTCCGGTGGGCGGCGGAACTGCTCAGGCACGCGGTGCACGCCCAGCCGAAGCACGCGGAGGCGGCCGAGCTGCTGGCGCGTACCTTCGAGCAGCTCGGCTACCAAGCCGAGTCGGCGGCATGGCGCAATTTCTACCTCACCGGCGCGCTCGAGCTCAGGCGCGGCCCGCCCGAACGCGGACTGGGCGCGGCGCTCGCGCAGGACATGCTGCGGCACGCGCCGATCGAGCGCTTCCTGGAGGCGATGGCCGCCTCGCTGAACGGGCCTCGGGCCGCCGACTCGCGCCACACCATCAACCTGGTGTTCACCGACCTGGACGAGACCTGGGTGCTGCGCACCGAGCACGGCGTGCTGCACTTCCGCGAGCAGCCGGCCGCGCCCCATGCTGAGGCGACGCTGCGGCTCACCCGCGCGTTCTTCGTCAGGATGATGACCGGCGAGGCCGGCGCGCTCGCGCTGCTCACGTCGCCCGAGACCGCAATCGAAGGCAGCCGGATCGCGCTGGCGCGCTTCTTCGGTCTGTTCGATCGCGCCCCCGGCGCGTTTCCGATCGTCACCCGCTGAGCGGCCGCACCGAGCGCCGGCGCGCGGCGAGGGCTCAGAAGCTGGTCTTCGATCGCACGATCAGCTGCGCGCGCCGGATGTCGCCGACGCTGCCGATCGGGAACGCGACGTCGACGTGCGCGACGCGGGGCACCGCGGTGCGCGTGCTGAAGATCCTC